>JAUIFV010000070.1 GCA_030430155.1 Gammaproteobacteria bacterium | reverse complement strand
GCATCATGCCGCCAGCCCACGTCATTCATGAACCTTCTACTGCAGCTTCCGCAGACGTACCGTGGCGCGGAATGTGGGGCTCGGTCGTTTGCTCACCCCGACGCAGCCATCGTCAACTATCGCCAGTTCAGCTCCGGGGTGACCCGGAGCGGTCCTGGATCCACTGCTCTATCTGATCTGCAGGGATCAAATCGCTCGGCGATTCGGCAGCGATCGTACGGGCTTGCCTTGCGGCCTGCAGTGCTTTCTCGAAGTCACCCAGTGCCCACAATGACTGCGCCTGCAGAAAGGTCGCGTGCAGGCGAATCGCAGGCCGGTCATCTTCCTCGCTCCAGCTGCCAAGTACGTCCAACACGTCCTGGCTCGTGGAAGCGGCCTGCTCATGTCGACCTAATTCCAGCTGTTTGCTCGCCAAATTCGCCAGCGCGCGGAGGGTGTCGGCATGCTCAGCTCCCCGCTGCCGCTGGTAAATCGCCACCGCGTGCTCGGTCGAAGCCAATGCGTCTACCGCACGGCCCAGCGCCTTTTCCGCGTTGGCGCGATTCATCAAGCTCTGCGCCACTTCGGCGCTGTCCGGCCCGAACCGGGCCTGCCTCAATGCCAATACCTGCTCATGCAACTCGAGCGCCTGTGTCCAATCGCCTTGGTTTCCGAGCAAGTTGGCATAGTTGTTCAGGGTGAGCTGGTAGGCGGCGTGCGCCTGGCCCAGCGTTTGTTCCAACAGCGCTAGCGCTGGACGCAGCTCAGCTGCCGCTTCCGCATACCGCCCCGCTTGTTTCATGCTGGTGCCCAGATTGACCTGCGCGTAGGCGGTGCGAACGTGCTCGTCGCCGTAGACCAGGCGCGTGCGCGCCAGGACCTCTTTCTCCATCGCGATGGCCGTTTCCAGATCGCCGCGTTCATAGGCGATCTCGGCCAAGGTCATCTGGGTGCTGATCTGCAGGGGATGGTTGGCCGGCCAAAGCTGCGATTTCAAGGCGGCAGCTTCAGTGCATGCAGCATCGGCTTTACCGAGTTCACCGATGGCCAATAGTGAGCGGCAACGGTTGTGACTACTCATCGCCAGATCCTGCAGCTCGGGGCGGTTCTTGCTAGTCGGCGGCGAATTCGCCCAATCGTTGGTGCCGCTGGATTCGAGTATCGAACGCAGACCCTCCTCGACCAGCGCAAACTGCTCCAGGGCGAGGACATGCTCGCCCCGGTTGGACCACTCCAGCCCCAATCGATTGCGTCCGCGGAGTTCGATGCGTCGCTCACCCAGGCGCACCGCTTCGCTGACCAGAGTGCGAGCGCGCCGCAGCGAGTCCTCGTCGGGACGGGCGAATCGATCCACTTCAGCCACTCTGGTATACAGCGCCTCCAACCAGGCTCGCGGATTGCGCTCGCGATCCTTCTCGATCAGCGCCACCGCTTCTTCCGCCAGCGTCACCGCGCGGGTTTGCTCGCCCAATTCGCCGTAGATCGCCGCCAGCTCGCGCAGCATGTGGCTCTTCACCACCGGTTGGTCGTCGAGCTCCGTCTGCAACTGCGTTACGCCCTGATCCAGGGCCTGGCGAACGGTCAATTCAGCGCCCAAGGCGCGCGCCGGATCGGCGTTCTTGAACAACGCCAGCATGAAGTCGGTCACCTGATCCGCCTTGCTACGTTCGGCCTCGGCACGGGCGGCCTGTGCAGCAGCGATCTGAACCTGCTGCCGAAGCTGCGTGACGAAGACGCCGGTCAACGCAACAATCAGCAGCGTCGTCGCCAGCGCCACACGGTGGCGCCAAAGTCCCCGACGCACGCGGTACCAGCGCTCACCGCGACGCGCCAAAACCGGCTCGGCGTGCTGCCAGGCCTCCAGTTCGGCGACCACCGACTGCAGATCCGGGTAGCGTTCGGAAACGGCCTTGCGCAGGCAGCGCAACACCACGGCGTCCAAATCGCCGCGCAGCGAACGGCGCGCAGCGGGATCGGCGCAGTGCTGACTTGGCGGATCAGGCTCATGCTGGCAAACCAGTCCGGGCAGCAGATGGGGCTGATCAACTTGCGTGCCATAGGGAGACCGGCCGCTCAGCAGTTCGTAGGCCAACACGCCGAATGCATAAACATCGGTGGCCACGGTGATGGTTTCGCTGCGCACCTGTTCAGGCGCCGCATAGCGCGGTGTCAATCGCTGCATTCCGGTACTGGTCATGCTGCCAAGATCGCCCTGGGCTTCACCGTCCAGCAGCTTCGCGATTCCGAAGTCGAGCAGCTTGGGCTCGCCGTGCCGGTCCACCAGCACGTTGGCCGGCTTCAGATCCCGATGGACAATCAACTGCTGATGCGCAGCTTGCAAAGCCTTGGCCACTTTCAGCAGCAACGCCACCCGAGTCGCGACTGCCAGTTCGCGCTGCCGACAATAGCGGTCGATGGTCACACCCTCGATGTATTCCATCACCAAGTAAGGCACGCCATCGACCTGGTCGCCGCCGTCCAGGAGTCGTGCGATGTGCGGGTGATCCAGCTGCGCCAGTATCCGCCGCTCAATGCGAAAGCGCGCTCGTGCATCGGGATCCTGGGTCAGGTCCAAGGCGAGCAATTTGATCGCCACCTGCTGCTGCAGTTCCGGATCCAGGCGCTCGGCCAGCCAGACTTGCCCCATCCCGCCGCGCCCGAGGCGACGCAGCATGCGGTAATCCGGAATCGATGGCGCTTCAGAAGGTGGTTGTATGGCCGCTGGTTCATCTGCGAACGCCAACAGGCTCTGCACCTCGGCCAGCAGAGCAGAATCATCGCCACAATGCACGCGCAGCCAGTCCGAACGCTGCCCCGAAGGCTTTGCCATTGCCTCTAGAAACAATGCCTTGGCAGCTTTGTAGCGATCACTCATGGCGCACTCAGGTGCCGCTGCAGCCAGGCTCGTGCGTGCGCCCAATCGGCACTGACCGTGGCCGGGTGCAGGTCCAGCAGCGCGGCGGTTTGCTGCAACGTCAGACCTGCGAAGTAGCGCAACTCGACGATACGTGCCGCACGCTCATCGTGTGCGGCCAACTGATTCAAGCCCTGATCGAGTTCGAGGAGTTCGAGGTTGTCCACGCCGGCGATATCAAGCGCATGATCGAGGCTCAGCGGCCGCCGTCCGCCGTCGCGCTTGTCAGCCATGCGCTGGCGCAGGCGATCAACCAGGACTTGACGCATCGCTCGCGCTGCCGCGCCCATGAAGTGGCGTCGGTCCTCAAAGGCGTGATTGCCCGGGCCCAGCAAGCGCAGGAAGGCCTCATTGACCAGCGCGGTCGGCTGCAGAGTCGGCCCGCCGTCTTCGGCGAGTAGGCTGCGAGCCATGCTGCGCAGTTCGGTATAGACACGACTCACCAGTGCGGTGCGGGCACCTTCGTCGTCGCCCCAGCGGGCCAGCAAGTCCGCCAGCTGCGTGTCATCACCGGGCACGGTCGGTTCGCATTGATGCTTCCACTACGGCCGATCCGAGAGTTTGCCACGGTATTGCGTATGGACTCCCACGAAGCGCCCCGAATCGCCATGGGGCATCCGAAATCCGAACTAGCGGAGTGGGTAATGAAGCGAGTTGTGAAGTGGTTGTTGTGGGGTTTTGGCACACTGGCCGTGCTTTGCGTTTTGACGGGCATCACTGCTTGGTGGCACAGCGAACAGGCGCTCAACGCGGTTTACACCATCAATGACCCACCGCTGCAACGCAGCACCGACCCCAACGTGTTGGCACAGGGCGAACACCTGTATCAAACCCGTGGCTGCGCGGCATGTCACGGCGCCAACGGCGAGGGTTCGGTAGTGATGGACGCCGGACCTGTGCTGCGCGCGGTGGCCCCCAACCTGACTCCGGCCCGCCTGGATCCCGCGTACGACGTAGACGCGCTGGCCGCCGCGGTACGGCATGGCGTTGGCATTGATAAGCGCGGTTTGGTGTTCATGCCTGCAGCAACCTGGTCTGAACTGGGTGATGACGACATGGCCGCGCTGGCCAGCTACCTACTGGCCCTGCCGCCCGACGCCAACGAGCCGGGACAAACCGAGGTCAGACCCCTGGGTCGGTTGCTCAACCTGATCGGCGCGTTCCCGCTGCTGCCCGCCGCGGAACTGGACCATCAACCTCGGCAGCGTCCAACCCCGCCACCAGCGCGATCCGCGGCCTATGGTGGCTATCTGGCCGCCTTCTGCGCCGACTGCCACGGCAGCGACATGCGCGGCGGGAAACACTTTGGGCCGGACATGCCGGTGGCAGCCAATCTGACCATGCACGCAGACGGCCTGGGAGAATGGACCGAAGCCGACTTCAACCTCGCGCTGCGTCAGGGTCTGCGTCCGGACGGCAGCCAAATGCACCCGATCATGCCCTGGCGCGCAACCGCCAAGATGACCGACCTGGAGTTGGCATCGCTATGGCTGTATCTGCAATCACTCCCGCCACTGGCGGACAAAGGTTAGTGCCCCGGCGAAGGAAGGGCCAGAATCGATTGCGCGAACTCGGCCGATAGTGCGGTTGGCGTCGCGCTAGGAGCTGAGCCGCATCGCCGACGCGAGTCTGGGGCAACGCTTTGGTCCCAAAGAGGTCATCGCGCCGCCGCGGCGCGGTGACGATGTGGCCATCGTCCGGGCGCGGGATCGTTCGCGTGTCGGCGTGAATGACGCATCGCTTTCGCCCCGCCTGACCGCCTCCAGCGGCCGCAGGACTCGCGCCAGTCTTGTATCCGGCCCTTTGGCGGCCAACCACCCAGGACCAGTAGAATCGCGGACCCACTATCAGCGGCGGCCACCTCGCCGCTCCCGGCATCGAGCGTGCAAAGGATCCTGATCTATGGCCAAAGCGAAAACCATTGCCGCAGCCCTGTTGGCATTGGTCGGCATTTGCTATCTGATGATGGTCGGCGCCGGAAAACCGGTCAGCACCGACCTTTCGGTCATTGGCCAAGGCAAGCCGGTACTGGTTCTGGTCTACGAGAACTACTCACCCCGCAGCACCGACGCGCTGAGTCAATTGAACCAGGTTATGGACGACTACCAACAGCGACTGGCATTCGTGATTGCCGACGTGGGCGTTCCGCAGGGACGCGCGTTTGCCGACCGGCACCGGTTGGCCAGCGGTCAGGCACTGTTCCTCAAGCCGGATGGCGAACCGCTGCAGGCGATGAACATCGCGACGGAGGAGTCGGAGCTGCGTAGTCACCTGGATAGCAAGCTGGCGGCGCTGCAGTGAGAGCACCTCGGGCGCCGCAGGCGTTGGCGACTTGCAAAAACTCGCCAAATCGAGAGCCCGCGGCGCCCCACCAACTCAGCCCAAATTCGGTTGGAACCCTGGCCGCACTATTCATGGGGGCTAGGTCACGGCATCGAGGGTATCTTGATGCGTAGGCAGGGCCCAGATTGCCACGGTGAACTAGCCAGGGGACATGACGATGTCAGGTCCTGATTTTGAAACGGATTGGGACGCCCCCTGGTGGGCCTGGCTGTTGTTCGCGGCCACGATCCTGGTGTACTGGCTGTGGGGAGTGATCCCGTTTGTGCGAATGGCCGGAGTGCAGATGCTGGGCTGGGGCTCGTGGTGCATCTTCACCAAACAAGGGACTCCTGAGCAATGCACGCGAGCCGCGTTGCGAGTCCTGCGTCTGCTGGTAGGCGCAGTCCCGAAAGGCATAGTCACTCTATGCCCGAGGGCTGCAACGCCGCAGCAGGCGCTGGGCCTCCAGAACTTACGGGACAGCACCTGAGAAGTCCGCCAGCTGCGTTGGACGTCTTGCCCTTAAGCGCAGGCTATGACCTGCGACGCCCGCCTTACTGGCGAACCCATTTCTTGCTAAGACATTGAGGTGCCGTCGCGGCCACGTGCATTGTTCAGGGAGTCCCTAGGCATCCCATTCGGCTGGGAAGGCCGTCCGCCGTTGGGCCACATTACCGGCTGGGGCGCAGTACTGATCGGGGTGGTCTCCGCGATTGCCGGTGGCTACGCCGTCGGCTTTCCCGTCGAGGTCGCTTGCCTGCTCGACTGGGAAGCCGGGTGCCCGAAGTAGCGATTGATGGAAGTGGCGACTACCAGGCCGCGGCGCAGCCAATCCCGTCCGCAAGCGAACAGCGTCGTTCGCTAACGACCAGAATCCGACCTCGCCAGGACCGCCACGGCGTCCTCTAACGATCGGCACGGGATTTGCATAGCAACGGGATCGTCTTTGGAGTCCCTTCATGTTTGGACAGCTCTACGCCGACCTGCGCCTGGCCCTGCGCAATCTGATCAAGCAGCCCGCGCTGGGGCTGATCGTGGTGGTCACCCTGGCCTTGGGCGTGGGCGCCAACACGGCCGTGTACTCGGCCTTCAAGCAGATGGTGGCGCGTTCGCTGCCGGTGCCGGAGGCGGCAGCGCTGGTGAACTTCGGCTCGCCGGGACCGAAGGCCGGAATGACCTCGACCACGGTGGCCGGCTCGCACGATGCGATCTTTAGCTATCCGATGTACCGCGATCTGGTCGAAAGCGATCAGCGCAGCCTGAGCGGGATTGCCGCGCACCGCCATTTGCCGGTCAACATCGCCATCCGCGGGCAGACCGTGGCCGCCAGCGGTTCGCTGGTTTCGGCGAACTATTTCAACACTTTGCAGCTGCAGCCGGCGCTGGGTCGGCTGTTCGGAACGCAGGACGACCGGCCCATCGGCGAGCCCAAGGTGGCGGTGCTCTCGCACGCCTTCTGGCGCAACAATCTGGGCGCGGCCACCGACGTGGTGGGATCGCAAATCGTGGTCAACGGCGTTTCGCTGCAGGTGATCGGGGTGGCGCCGGCGGGTTTTGTCGGGACCAGCGTCGGCGCGCAGCCGCAGGTCTATCTGCCGCTGAGCATGGCCTGGGCGCTAGGCAACCAGGCCGGCACGGCGGACGATCGACGCAGCTACTGGCTGTATCTGTTCGGCCGCCTGCAGCCCGGGGTGTCGGCAGCGCAGGCGCAGGCCGAGCTCAATCGCATCTACGCGCCGCTGCTGGCCGACGTGGAGGCACCGCTGCAGGTCGGCATGAGCGATACGCTGCTGACCCAATTCAAGGCCAAGCAGCTCATCCTGACCCCGGGTGCAGGCGGGCAAAGCCGGGTCTCGGAGATCGCCAGCGATCCGCTGACCCTGCTGATCGCGGTATCGCTGCTGGTGCTGCTGGTGGCCTGTTTGAACACCGCCAATCTGCTGCTGGCGCGGGCCACCGCGCGCAGCGGCGAGATGGCCATCCGCGCCTCGCTGGGCGCCAGCCGCGGCCGTATCGTTCGGCTGCAGCTGGTGGAAGCCAGTCTGCTGGCTCTGCTCGGCGGTGCGGCCAGCATTCCGGTGGCGTTGGCGGCGACGCGGGCGCTGCTCGGGCTGATGCCGCCCAGCGTTGCACCGCTGCTGGAGCAGGCGCCGCTGGACCCACAGGTGCTGCTCTACGCGCTGATCGTATCGATGGCCACGGTGCTCTGTTTCGGCCTGATTCCGGCGCTGCACGCGGCCCGGGTGACACCGCAGCTGGCCTTGAAAGGAGCCGGCAGCCAGAGCACCGCCAGTCCCGCTGCGGCGCGCTTCCGGCACACACTGGCAACCGCGCAGATCGGACTGTCGATGGTCGCCTTGGTGGTGGCCGGACTGTTTGTGCAGAGCCTGAACAATCTGGACAAGGTGGATCTGGGACTGCGCACCGACCAGCTCAGCGCCTTTGCGGTGTCGCCGGGCCGCAACGGCTACGACCAGCAGCGCAATCTGCGCATCTACGACGAAATCGAAAGCGCCCTGCGCGCCCTGCCCGGGGTCAGCGAGGTCAGCACGTCGCGGGTGTCGCTGCTTTCCGATAGCGATCACGGCACCACGCTCAGCGTCGAGGGCCAACCCCGCGACCCCGGCAACGCGATCTCGTCCTACTACAACGTGGTCGGCCGCGATCATTTCGCCACGCTGGGCATCCCGCTGCTGGCTGGTCGCGATTTCAGCCCGGGCGACAATGCCGACTCGTCTCCGGTGGCCCTGGTCAATAGGCGTTTTGCCGAGGACGTGGGCTGGGGCACGGCGGTGATCGGCAAACGGCTGGCCCGTGGTGAGCAGAGCGAGCTGGATATCGAGGTGATCGGCCTGGTTGCCGACGCCCACTACGATCAGGTGCGCGGACCGGCGCCGGCGCAGGTGTATTTCCCGCGCCAGCAAAGCGGCAACCTGCCCAGCAGCCAGTTCTATCTGCGCAGCAGCCTGCCCACCGAGCAGCTGATGCCCAGCATCCGCGCCGCGGTGGCCGAGGTGGACCCGAATCTGCCGGTGGAAAACCTGCGCAGCATGCCCGAGCAGATCAACCATCTGCTGGTCGTCGACCGCGTCGTCGGCGTGCTTTGCGCCGCCTTCGCCGTGCTCGCCACCCTGCTCGCCGCCGGCGGCATCTACGGCTCGCTCAGCTACACCCTGAGCCAGCGACGCCGCGAGATCGGCCTGCGCCTGGCCTTGGGCGCCAACCGGGCCCGGGTGCGCTCAGACGCGCTACGGACGGCGATGCGCATGCTGGCAGTCGGCGGCGCAGTCGGCCTGCTTGCCGCGCTGGCCGTCGGCCGCGCCGCCAGCGGCCTGCTGTTCGGCCTGGACGGGCATAATCCGTGGGTGATCGGCAGCGCGGTGGTGCTGCTCAGCGCGGTGGCGATGGTCTCGGCGCTAGGGCCGGCCAGCAGGGCGGCGCGGCAGGATCCGGTGGAGGCGTTGCGGGAGAGTTAGGGAAAGGGCCCAGGGCCCAGGGCTCAGGGCCCAGGGCCCAGGGCTCAGGGCCCAGGGCCCAGGAGGCCGATGCGGTTGGCGGCCTAGGGTCTTGCTTTGCTGGGCCCTGGGCCCTCGCCCCTGGGCCCTGCCTTTTCGAAGGGCCCAGGGCTCAAAGCATAGGGCCCAGGAAGGCAATGGCGCTGGCGTCTCTGGTTCGTGCTCTTCTGGGCCCTGGGCCCTTTGCTCTGGGCCCTGCTTCCCCGAAATCGCTTGCAGGCAAGCTCCTACAGGAAAAGCTCAAGCTCGCGACAACCCGCTCTTCTGGGCCCTGGGCCCTGAGCCCTGGGCCCTGTGCCCTAGCTCTCAGCCCTCTTGGCCACCCTCACGCTGAGCTCCATCAGCTGCGCCTCGGGCACCTCGCTGGGTGCACTGGTGAGCAGGCATTGGGCCGACGCGGTCTTGGGGAAGGGGATCACGTCGCGGATGGAGTCGCAGCCGGCCATCAGCGCGGCGATGCGGTCGATGCCGAAGGCGATGCCGCCGTGCGGCGGGGCGCCGTAGCGCAGCGCTTCGAGCAGGAAGCCGAACTTCGCCTGGGCCTCGTCCTCGCCGATACCGAGGATGTCGAACACCGCAGCCTGCATGTCCGGGCGGTGAATACGGATCGAGCCGCCGCCGATCTCGTTGCCGTTGAGCACCATGTCGTAGGCGCGCGACAGCGCATTGCCGGGATCGGCGCGCAGCGCAGCGACGTCGTCGACAGCCGGCGCGGTGAAGGGGTGATGCAGGGCGTAGTAGCGGCCGTCGCCAGGTTCGTATTCGAACATCGGGAAATCGACCACCCACAGCGGCCGCCAGCCGGTCTCGACCAGACCGTTGTCGTGGGCCACCTTCAGGCGCAGCGCGCCCATGAATTCGCTGACGGTCTTGTAGGGGCCGGCGCCGAAAAGCAGCAGATCGCCACTGGCCGCCCCGGTCGCCTCGAAGATCGCTGCCAGCACATCGTCTTCCAGGTACTTCGCAATCGTGCTGGTGACGCCCTCACGGCCCTTGCTGATGTCATCGACGCGGATCCAGGCCAGACCCTTGGCGCCGTACTTGGCGACATAGGGGTTGAGATCGTCAATGTACTTGCGAGACAGCTTCGCCCCATCGGGCAGCTTCAGCACCGCGACCCGGCCACCTGGATCGTTGGCGGGGCCGGCGAAGACCTTGAAAGCGGTGCTCTTGAGGTGCTCGGCCACGTCCACCAGCTCCAGCGCAATGCGCAGATCCGGCTTGTCCGAACCGTAGCGGCGCATCGCTTCGGCGTAGCTGATCCGCGGGAAGGGATCGGGCAGCTCGACGTTGATCACCGCGCTGAACACCTCGCGGATCAAATGCTCGACCAGATGCTGTACGTCGTGCTCGCGGACGAAGGCCATCTCCATGTCCAGCTGGGTGAACTCCGGCTGGCGGTCGGCGCGCAGATCCTCGTCGCGGAAGCAGCGGGCGATCTGATAGTAGCGGTCCATGCCCGCCATCATCAGCAGCTGCTTGAACAGCTGCGGCGACTGCGGCAGGGCGAAGAACTCACCGGGATGCACCCGCGAGGGCACCAGATAGTCGCGCGCGCCCTCCGGGGTGGCCTTGGTCAGGATCGGAGTTTCGATGTCCTGGAAGGCCAGCTCATCCAGATGGCGCCGGATGCTGCTGACCAGCCGGGAGCGGATGCGCAGCTGCTGCTGCATCGCCGGGCGGCGGATGTCCAGATAGCGATAGCGCAATCGCGCCTCTTCGCTGGGGTTGTCATCGAGCATGAAGGGCAGCGGCGCAGCGGCGTTGAGGATCTCCACCTCGCTCGCCACCACCTCGATCCTGCCGGTGCTCAGCCGCTCATTGACCTGCGATTCCGGCCGCGCCCGAACCTGCCCGGTAATCCGCAGACAGTACTCGTAGCGAACCTGCTCGGCGGCGGCAAAGGCAGCCGCCTGATCCGGCTCCACCACCACTTGCACCCGCCCGGAGTGATCGCGCAGATCAATAAACACCACCCCGCCATGGTCACGCCGGGTATCGGCCCAGCCGCACAGGGTCACCGAGGAATCGATCTGGGTTTGGTCAACTGTGGCACACAGCTGGGTTCGGAAGGAGGTAGAGGCCATCGTGGTGCGTCGCACAAAAGACAAAAGGGGTGCGATGCTAAGCGACCCGGCGCGGGGCGTCTAGGGCGGTGGGGAGGGCCCAGGGCCTAGGGCTCAGGGCCCAGGACGGCATGGACAAGCGATTCTGGGCCCTGGGCCCTGGTCCCTGGGCCCTGTTCTAGCGGCCCCCGGGCCGCTAGAACTGCCCCCCAGTCATCTCATCCACCCGATTCCGCAGCGCTATCAAGCGCGGCCCGAAATCATGAATCAGCTTGTCGCGGCTGACCGTGGAGACTCGTCCGCTGCAATTGAAGGCGAAGATGCGGGAGCGGTCTTCGGAGTACAGGGGGACGCCGACGGCGAAGACGTCGGGGTTCCAATCGCCCAGGGAAAAGCAGAAGCCGTAGCGCTCGTAGTCGGCGCGGGCCTGGACCAGGCCGGCGCGAATCTCGGGCCACAGCTCGGGTTCACACTCGGCCTCCAGCATCGCCAGCTGGCGCTCGAAGACCTCCGGCGGGCGCGCGGCCAGATCGGCTCTGCCGAGCGCGGTGGAGCCGTGCTGTACCCGCGAGCCGGCTTCCAGCTTGAGCGCGAAAGTCGGGTCGCCCTGACAGATCTCCAGCAGCACCATGCGGGTGCCGTCGGTGGTGCCGAGCATGACTGCGGCCTGGGTGTATTCGGCCAGTTCGCGCATCAGCGGCCGGGCCACGGCGACCAGGTCGTTGCCGCGCATGAAGGCCCGTCCAAGCGACAGCACTGCCACCCCCAGCGCGTATTTCTCCCTTTCCTGGGCGTAGCTCAGGTAGCCCAGCGAGGCGAGGGTAAAGGTGAGCCGGGACACCGTGGCCTTGGGCAGGCCGGTGCGGCGGGCAATCTCCTGGTTGCCCAGATATTTGTCGCCGTGCTGGAAGCAGCGCAGAATCGCCAGCCCGCGCGCCAGGGCGGTGACGAACTGCGGGTCGTTGGCGTTGCCGCCGAGGGCGAAGGCCGGGTCGCTGCGTCTGGAGTTACCCATGGTCGGTTTCGTCAGCCAGCGCGCTAGCGACGATCGCCGCGCAGCGGCGCCAACTCGTTCTTGGCGATGCTGGCCGCGTGCACCTCGTCCGGCCCGTCGGCCAGACGTAGGGTACGCACCGCGGCATAGGCGTGCGCCAAGGGGAAATCTTCACTGACGCCGGCGCCGCCGTGCGCCTGTATCGCCCAATCGAGGATCTTCAGCGCCATGCTCGGTGCCACCACCTTGATCATCGCGATCTCGTTCTTGGCCACCTTGTTGCCGACCGTGTCCATCATCCAGGCCGCTTTCAGGGTCAGCAGCCGGGCCTGCTCGATCGAGCACCGGGCCTCGGCAATGCGCTCATGCCACAGGCTGTGGTGGGCGATGGGCTTGCCAAAAGCGACCCGGCTCATCGCCCGCTTGCAGAGCAGTTCCAGGGCACGCTCGGCGATGCCGATGGTGCGCATGCAGTGATGGATGCGGCCCGGACCGAGCCGCCCCTGGGCGATTTCGAAGCCGCGGCCCTCGCCGAGCAGGATGTTCTGCACCGGCACTCGCACATCGGTGAGCTGGATTTCCATATGGCCGTGCGGGGCGTCGTCATAGCCGAATACCGGCAGCGGCCGGATCACTTCGATGCCGGGAGCATCGGCGGGCACCAGGATCATCGACTGCTGCGCATAAGTTGCCGCTTCCGGATCGGTCTTGCCCATCACGATGTAGATCTGGCAGCGCGGATCGCCAGCGCCCGACGACCACCACTTGCGCCCGTTGATCACGTAGTCGGCGCCGTCGCGGCGGATTGAGCACTCGATGTTGGTCGCGTCCGAGGAGGCCACCGCCGGCTCGGTCATCAAAAAGGCCGAGCGGATCTCGCCGGCCAGCAAGGGCTGCAGCCAGCGCTCCTGCTGCTCGGGCGTGCCGTAGCGGGCCAGCACCTCCATGTTGCCGGTATCCGGCGCCGAGCAGTTGAACACCTCCGGCGCCCACAGGTTACGACCCATGATCTCGCACAGCGTGGCGTACTCCAGATTGCTCAAGCCTTCGGGCGCGTGCTCGGACTGCGGCAGAAACAGATTCCACAGCCCCTGCGCCTTGGCCAGCGGCTTGAGTTCCTCAATAACCTGCAGCACCTGCCACGGATTCCCCGCCGCCCGATTGGCAGCCAACTCCTGCAGATAGCGCCCCTCATTGGGATAGATGTGCTGATCGAAGAAGGAGAGCAGCCGCTCACGCAGCGCTTGGACTTTGTCGGTGTAGGCGAAGTGCATGTTGGGGCCTTGGGTTTAGTTTCGTATTTCGGAACCTTATTCCGATAGATGGGGAAAAGAAAGGGCCTAGGGCTCAGGGCCCAGGGCCCAGCAGTGCGAGTCCGGAGCATTTCGCGCAGTGACCTGCACCCGGAGCGCAGGGCCCATCGTTCGATGGGAGGGCGAACGAAGCGCCCCTGGGCCCTGGGCCCTGAGCCCTGGGCCCTAGCCCCCTTGCCATCCCCCCAACCAGCTAGCTAGCATGTTCCACATAACCGACATCAAATTCCGCTATACGGAACTTACTATGACCACGCAATATCGCAGCACCGACGGCATCGCCTGGATAGAGCTGGACAATCCGCCGGTCAATGGCCTGGGTTTGGCGACCCGGAAGGGGGTCGTGGCGGGGTTGGAGCGGGCGCAGGGTGATGATCAGGTCCGGGCGATCGTGATCATTGGCAGCGGGCGCGGTTTTTCCGGCGGTGCCGATATCCGCGAGTTCGGCAAGCCGGAGGCCTTCGCCGAACCCAGCCTACCGGCGGTCATCGCCGCGATGGAAGGCTGCAGCAAGCCGATCATTGCCGCGATTGCAGGGATGGCCCTGGGCGGCGGGCTGGAGCTGGCGCTGGGCGCGCACTATCGGATCGCTGCCGCCGACGCCAAGATCGGCCTACCCGAGGTCAACTTGGGTCTGCTGCCGGGCGCCGGCGGCACTCAGCGCTTCCCGCGCTGCGTGGGCGTGGAGACCGCGCTGCAGATGATCGTCAGCGGCAAGCCGGTCGCAGCGGCCAAGCTGGCGCAGACCGGACTGTTCGAAGGCGTGGTTGAAGCCGGCGAGCTGCAGCAGGCGGCGATCGATCTGGCGGCCAAGGTTGCCGATGGGTCTGCGCATCCGCGGCTGCGCGATCAAAGCGTGCCGGCAGGCGACCATGCCCAGGCCATCGCCGCCGCCCGCGCGATGGTGGACAAAACCGCCCCGCACTTCCCGGCCCCAAAGCGCTGCATCGCTGCGGTGGAGGCAGCCTGCACTCTGCCCTTCGACGAGGGCCTCAAGCTGGAAGGCCAGGCCTTCGTTGATTTGATCAACAGCCCGGAATCCAAGGCCCTGCGCCACGCCTTTTTCGCCGAGCGCGCAGCCAGCAAGATCGACGACATCGGCCCCGAAGTGCAGCCGCGCCAGGTGCGCAGCGTCGCGGTGATCGGCGCCGGCACCATGGGCAGCGGCATCAGCCTGAGTTTCCTCTCCGCCGGCATGCCGGTGCAGATCCTGGAGCTGAAACAGGAGGCGCTGGATCGCGGCGTGGCGCACATCCGCAAGACCATCGAGCGCAGCGTCCAGAAAGGGCGCATCAGCGCCGAGCAGGCCGAGCAGACCATGGCCTTGCTCAAGCCCACCCTGGATTACGCTGACCTGGCCGAAGCCGATCTGATCATTGAAGCGGTCTTCGAGGACTACGCGGTCAAGGACGCGGTGTTTGCCCAGCTCGATGCGGTCGCCAAAACCGGCGCCATCCTGGCCAGCAACACCTCGACCCTGGATCTGGACCGCATCGCGGCGCAAACCCAAAGGCCGGGCGACGTCGTCGGCATGCACTTCTTCAGCCCGGCCAACATCATGAAGCTGCTGGAGGTGGTGCGCGGCAAGGACACCGCCAAGGACGTGATGGCCACGGTGATGGCGCTGGCCAAGCAGATACGCAAGACCGCGGTGGTTTCGGGCGTCTGCGATGGCTTTATCGGCAACCGGATGATCGAACAATACGGTCGACAGGCCGGCTTTCTGCTCGACGAGGGCGCGCTGCCGGCGCAGGTGGACGCGGCGGTGGAACGCTTCGGCATGGCTATGGGCCCGTTCCGTATGGGTGATCTAGCCGGCAACGACATCGGTTGGGCGATCCGCAAGCGGCGCTATGTCGAACAGCCGGAAATGATCTATTCCAAAACCGCCGATCTGCTTTGCGAGCGCGGCCGCTTCGGTCAGAAGACCGGCGCCGGCTGGTACGACTATCAGCCCGGTGACCGCAACGCGCAGCGCAGCGCCGAAGTCGAACAGATGGTCATCGAACATTCGGCCGCGCTGGGCGTCCAAAGGCGTGAGATCAGCGACGAGGAAATCGTGCAGCGGTTGATCTACTCGCTGGTCAACGAAGGCGCGCAGATCCTCGCCGAAGGCATCGCCGCGCGGGCCTCGGACATCGATCTGGTCTACTTGAGCGGCTATGGCTTCCCGCTGTGGCGCGGCGGACCGATGTTCCATGCCGACCAGGTCGGGTTGGATGAGGTGGTGGCCGCCATCGACGGCTTCGCCCAGCGCTATCAGGGCGCGGCCTGGACCGTCTCGCCGCTGCTGCGCGAACTGGCCGAGAACGGCAAGCGCTTCAATGGCTGAGCTGGCTTCCAAGCTGCTGTCGCGACGCGATCTGGAGTTCATGCTGTACGAGTGGCTGCAGGTCGAGGCGCTGATCGCCGCACCGCGCCACGCCGATCACTCGCGGGAAACCTTCGACGCCGCCCTGGACACCAGCGAACGTATCGCCAGCGAGCTGTTTGCGCCGCTGTATCAGCGCTGCGATCAGGACGAGCCGCAGCTGCAGGGCGATCGGGTCAAGGTCGCCGATGGGCTCAAGTCCGCGCTGCAGGCCTTTGCCGAAGCCGGTTTCGTGGCCGCGACCAAGGATTACGAGCTGGGCGGGATGCAGCTGCCTACCGTGGTTTCGCACGCCGGCATGGCCTACTTCTACGCCGCCAACATCAGCGCCGCGGCCTATCCGCTGCTGAGCATGGCCAACGCCAACCTGCTGCTGGCCCACGGCAGTCCGGCGCAGATCGACGCCTTCGTCCGGCCCGAGTTGGAAGGTCGCTACTACGGCACCATGTGCCTGAGCGAGCCGCAGGCGGGCTCGTCGCTATCGGACATCAGCACCCGCGCCGACTTTGATGCCGAATCGCCGCTGGGCGCGCAGTATCGGGTCAGCGGCAACAAGATGTGGATCTCCGCCGGCGATCACGAGCTGAGCGAGAACATCGTCCACCTGGTGCTGGCCAAGATTCCGGATGAGAACGGCAGGCTGATCCCTGGGGTCAAGGGCATTTCGCTGCTGCTGGTCCCCAAGTTTCTGCTCAACGCCGATGGCAGCCGCGGTGAGCGCAACGACGTCAGCGTGGCCGGCCTGAATCACAAGATGGGCTACCGCGGTACCGTCAACTGCCTACTCAGTTTCGGCGAAGGCCGCTATCAGCCCGGCGGCAAGGCCGGCGCGGTGGGCTATCTGATCGGCCCGAAGCACGGCGGCCTGGCCTGCATGTTTCACATGATGAACGAGGCCCGCATCGGTGTCGGTCTGGCTGCCAGCGCGCTGGGCTACACCGGCTATCTGCACGCGCTGGACTATGCCCGCAATCGACCGCAGGGTCGCGCGCTGGACGCGGCAGGCAAAGATCCGACCAGCCCGCAGCGGCCGATCATCGAGCACGCCGATATCAAGCGCATGCTGCTGGCGCAGAAGGCCTATGCCGAAGGCGCGCTGGCGCTGAATCTGTATTGCGCGCACCTGCTCGATCAGGCCGAGCTGAGCGAATCCGCCGAGGAGCGCCAGGGCCTGACCCTGCTGCTGGACATCCTCACCCCGATCGCCAAGAGCTGGCCCTCGCAGTGGTGCCTGGCCGGCAACGATCTGGCCATCCAGGTGCACGGCGGCTACGGCTACACCCGCGACTACAAGGTCGAGCAGTTCTATAGAGACAACCGCCTCAACGCCATCCACGAAGGCACCCACGGCATCCAGGGACTGGACCTGCTTGGCCGCAAGGTGACCATGGCCAAAGGCGCCGCGCTGAAGCTCTACGCCGAGCGGGTCAGCGCCACGATTGCCCGTGCCGAGACTACACCCGCCACCTCAGAGCACGCCGCGGCGCTGTCCAGCGCGCTGCATCGGTTGCTCGCGGTGACCCAGAGCCTGTGGTCAGCCGGCAACCCGCAGCTGTCGCTGGCCAACGCCAGCGTCTACCTGGAGGCTTTTGGTCATCTCACTGTCGCCTGGATCTGGTTGGATCAGCTGTGCGCGATCGGTGCTGCACAAGGCGACTACTACGCCGGCAAACGCGCCGCCGCAGACTATTACTACCGCTACGAACTGCCGCGGATCGGGCCGCAGCTGGATCTGCTGGAAGCGCTGGATCGGACCACGCTGGAGATGAGGGATGAATGGTTCTAGGAGGGCCCAGGGCCCAGTAATGATCAAAGACAGGGCCCAGATTCCCCGAACGCGCACTCCTGGGCCCTGGGCCCTGATCCCTGGGCCCTCCCCTCGTACGCGCCACTACTACCGGAGACCATCCGTATGACCGACCTCTTCGACCTAACCGGAAAAACCGCCCTGATCACCGGCGGCTCGCGTGGCCTGGGGCTGCAGATGGCGCATGCGCTGGGTAGCCAGGGTGCGCGATTGCTGCTGTCCTCGCGCAAGGCCGAGGATTTGATGCAGGCGCAGGCCGAGCTGCAGGCGCACGGCATCAAGGCCGACTGGCATGCCGCCAACGGCGCCAAGGAAGACGAGATCAAGGGGCTGGCGCAGGCGGCTCAGGATGCGCTGGGTCAGGTCGACATCCTGATCAACAATGCCGGCGCCACCTGGGGTGCACCGGCTGAGGACTACCCCACCGAAGCCTGGGACAAGGTATTCGATCTGAACATGCGCGGGCTGTTCCTGCTCACCCAGGAGATCGGTCGCCGCTTCATGATTCCGCGCGCCTACGGGCGGATCATCAACATCGCCTCCATCGCCGGCCTGCGCGGCAATCCGCCGGGCGGGATGAAGACCATCGCCTACAACAGCTCCAAGGGCGCCCTGGTCAACTTCACCCGCGCCCTGGCCTGCGAATGGGGCGGCTACGGTATCACCGTAAACGCCCTGGCCCCTGGCTTCTTCCCGTCGAAGATGTCAGCGGGCCTTTTGGCCAAGCTCGGCGCCGAAAACATCATCAACGCCACCCCCCTGCGCCGCCTCGGCGACGACGAGGACCTCAAAGGCGCCGTACTCCTGTTCGCCTCCGACGCCGGCAAACACATCAGCGGCCAGGTGCTGGCGGTGGATGGGGGGTTTAGCGCGGCCTGACGGCCACAGGGCCCAGGGTCGAGGGCCCAGGGCCCAGAGCCCCGCCGCTTTTCTGGGCCCTAGGCCCTGGGCCCTGGGCCCTTCGCAAGGAATGACATGACCACCAGCAACCTCGATCAACTACGCGACAAAGTCGCAGTAATCACCGGCGCCGGCTCCGGTTTCGGCCTGGAATTCGCGCGCAAAGGTGCCCGACTGGGCATGAAGCTGGTGCTCGCCGACATCCAGGCCGATGCCCTGGAAGCGGCTCGGCTGGAGATGGAAGCGGCGGGCGCGGAGGTGATTGCGCAGACCGTGGACGTGTCCAAGGGCGAGCAGATCGAGGCCCTGGCCGAGGCTGCCATGCAGCGCTTTGGCGCGGTGAATCTGCTGTTCAACAACGCCGGCGTCGGCGCCAGTGGTTTGATTTGGGAAAGCAGCGTTGCGGATTGGCAGTGGAATCTGGGCGTCAACCTGTGGGGCGTCATCCATGGCGTGCGCGTGTTCACGCCGCTGATGCTGGCCGCCGCTGAAGCTGATCCGAATTACCGCGGGCATATCGTCAACGTGGCCTCCATGGCCGGCTTGGTCAACGCGCCGGGAATGGGCGTCTACAACGTTGCCAAGCACGGCGTGGTGTCGTTGAGCGAAACCCTCTATCACGATCTGTCGCTGGTCACCGAACAGCTGCACTGCTCAGTGTTGTGCCCCTACTTCGTGCCCACCGGGATTGCCCAATCCGAGCGCAATCGGCCCAGCGACCTGGCCAACGCCGCGCCGATGACCCGTTCGCAGCGGGTCACCGGTGCAATGGTCTCCAAGGCGGTGGAGTCCGGCAAACTGACCGCCGCCGACATTGCCGAACTGACCTTCAACGGCATCGCCGAGCGACGCTTCTATCTGGTTTCGCATCCCAAGGCGCTGAGTCAGGTCAAGGACGGCGCCGACGCCCTGGTGGGTCTGCACAATCCGCCAGATCCCTATGCCGAGCGACCCGAGCTGCGCGCGCAGCTGGTCGCGTCCTTGCGCTCATGAACGCCAGCGTGCGCCAGATCGACGGCATGGAGGGGCTGAACGCGCTGATCGGCGCGGAAGTCGCGGTCAGCGACTGGCAGCAGATCGAACAGGATCAGGTGCAGGCCTTCGCCGACGTCACCGGCGACCAGCAGTGGATCCATACCGACCCCGAGCGAGCGCGGCAGCAGACCCCCTTCGGCGGCACCATCGCCCACGGTTTTCTGGGCCTGTCGCTGCTGCCCAGGCTGCTCACCGACCAGATCCAGATCAACGGCGTGCGCATGGCCCTCAACTACGGCTGCAACCGCGTCCGCTTCCCCGCCCCGCTGCCCACCGGCAGCCGCGTCCGCGCCCGCTTCACCCTGCAAAGCGTCGAATCCGTCGACGGCGGCGCCCAGCTGGTTTGGCTGGCGACGCTGCAACGCGAGGGTGCGGAGAAGCCGGTGTGTGTGGCGGAGATGGTGGTTAGATGTTTTTTTTAGAGGGCCCAGGGAATAGGGCCCAGGGCCCAGAAGAGCATCCAGAGCCGGCGCCGTTCCTGGGCCCTGGACCCTTCTCACCCCAGGACCGCGCAGATCCTCGATATCCGACGCTTTTGCTGGGCCCTTTGCCCTGGGCCCTGGGCCCTTCCCTTCCACCCATCGCTTCAGGTCTTCGCCCATGAACCTCACCCAATCCGAGCAGGCCTTCCTCACCGACATCCGCCAATTCCTCGCCGACAAACTCCCGGCCGATATTCGCCAACGTGTGGCGGCCCGCGATGACAGTCAGCTGAAGGAAGACATCGTCGCCTGGCAGGGCATCCTCCACGCCCAGGGCTGGGGCGCGCCGGCGTGGCCGGCGGAGTTCGGTGGGACCGGCTGGAGCAAGGTGCAGCAGTATTTGTTCGACACCGAGTGCGCGCTGGCCGATGCCCCGCTGCAGCTGGCCTTCGGCCTGAAGATGGTCGGTCCGGTGATCATGCGCTTCGGTACGCCGGAACAGCAGCAGCGTTTTCTGCCGCGCATCCTGTCCGGTGAGGACTGGTGGTGTCAGGGCTATTCCGAGCCGGGCTCGGGCTCGGATCTGGCCTCGCTGAAGACCCAGGCGGTGCGCGAAGGCGATGAGTATGTGGTCAGCGGGCAGAAGGTCTGGAACACCCTGGGGCAGCACGCCGACTGGATCTTCTGTCTGGTGCGCACCGACAGCAGCGGCAAGCCGCAGCGCGGGATCTCCTTCCTGCTCATCGACATGCGCAGCCCCGGCATCACGGTGCGGCCCACCCGGCTGCTGGACGGCGGTCACGAGGTCAACGAGGTCTGGTTCGACGAGGTCAGAGTGCCGGCCGAGAATCTGATCGGCGAGGAGAACCACGGCTGGACCTACGCCAAATTCCTGCTCGGCCACGAGCGCACCAACATCGCCGGCATCGGCGCCAACCAGCGCGAGCTGCAGCGACTGAAGGAGTTCGCCCGCGCCCAGCGCAACGATGGCGGGCGGCTGATCGACGACCCGGTGTTCGCCGCCAAGATCGCCCAGGTCGAGATCGAGCTGATGGCCCTGGAGATCACCAATCTGCGGGTCATTGAAGCCGACGAGCGCAAACAGGCGCCCGGACCGGAAGCCTCGATCCTGAAGATCAAGGGCACCGAGATCATGCAGCGGCTGAGCGAGCTGCAGGTCGAAGCCCTGGGCCCGGCCGCCCTGCTCTCCAACGGCGAATCCCGCATCGCCGGCCTGCAGCCCGACCCCAGTCTGCAGCCGGCCAACACCACCGACTTCTATCTGAATCAGCGCAAGGTGAGCATTTACGGGGGGTCCAATGAGATTCAGAGGAACATCATTGCGCAGATGATTTTGCAGATATGAAGCGAGGGCACAGGGCCCAGGGCATAGGGCCCAGAGGCGAGCCCTGCTGGGCCCTGGGCCCTTTGCCCTGGGCCCTGAATCTCCAGAAGGCACCACCTACTAAAACCGAGTGTGCACCATGAATTTCACCGACGAACAACGAATGCTCCAAGAAAGCACCCGCCGCGTACTGGCCAGCGGGGGCGAGTTTGAGCTGCGCAATGCGCAGCGTGACGGCGCCAGCGGCTACTCGCAAACGCTGTGGCAGGAGCTGGCCGATCTGGGGCTGCTGGCGCTGAATGTGCCCGAGGCCGATGGCGGAATTGGCGCCGGGGCGGTGGAGAACATGCTGGTCGGCGAAGCGATGGGCGAAGCGCTGTTGACCGCGCCCTTCCACGCCAGCGCGGTCGAAGCCACGCTGACCCTGGCCAAGCTCGCTGACGAGGCGCAGCGCCAGCGCTGGCTGCCGGCGCTGGCCTCCGGCGAGCTGATCGCGGTGCTGGCACACGCGGAGTCAGGCAATGCCGGCAGTCTGGAACCGACCACCACCATGGCCACGCCTACCGAGGGCGGCTGGCGGCTGGACGGGCTCAAGTCGATGATCTACCACGCCAGCAACGCGCAGCTGCTGCTGGTCAGCGCGCGCATTCAGGGCGCGCCCGGGCTGGCGCTGTTCGCCGTCCCCAGCGACGCCGCCGGGTTGGCGCTGCACAGCTGCGCCACCGTCGATGCCCAGCGCGCCGCCGACGTGCAGCTGCGCGGTGTGCAGGTCGGCAGCGATGCGCGCATCGGCGGCGAAGTCAGTAAGGGGCTGGCCGAGGTGTTGGACCAGTCACTGGCCGCACTCTGCGCCGACGCCTTTGGCGCCATTCAAAGTGCTCTGCACGCCACCATCGACTACAGCCGCAACCGCAAGCAGTTCGGCCAGCCCATCGGTCGTTTCCAGGCCCTGCAGCACCGCATGGCCGACATGCTCATCCACACCGAACAGGCCCGCTCGATGTGCTATCTGGCCGCCTCCCATGCCGCCGACAGCGATCCGGCCGCGCGGCGCCGCGTGCTCTCGGCAGCCAAGGTGCTGATCGGACAGGCCGCGCGCAGGGTCGGCCAGGAGGCGGTGCAGCTGCACGGCGGCATGGGCATGACCGACGAACTCAAGGTCTCGCACTACTTCCGCCGCTTGCTCGCTTTTGAAGCGCGCGGCGGCAGCACCGATCAGCATCTGCGGCGCTACGCGGCGACGATGGCCTAGCCGCCTGGGCATCCAAGCCCGAGACGAGTAGAGTTGCGAGACTTTTTTGCGCTAATGGGGGATTGATCTTGTCTGCAAGCACGGTATTGCGAACCGCTTCAACTCCACTCCTGGCAGCCGCAATCGGTATTGCCGGGCTACTGCTCGCACCCTTGGCGAGCGCCGAGAACGTCGAGGGCGCGGCGGCGAAGGCGGCCGAGCGCGCCGCCAAGGGGCTGACCGCCGAGTCCTGCGCGCTCCTTGACGACCCGAAGATCGCCGGCAGGATGGATGGCCTGCTCTACTATCTGGCTAAAGGCTGCGGGCGCCAGACGGACTTCATAGGACAAGTCGAGTCGGCCTCGGCTGCCAGCGGCAATGCCGCTCGCGAACCCAATACCGACCTCAACGTCAGCGACCCCAGCGGCGATACCGGCAGCACGCGCACTCAGAGCGAAAGCTCGATCGCGCGCAATCCAGAAACCGGCACCCTCTGCGCGGCGTGGAACGACTCCTTTCACGGCGTCACCGGCGGCCAAGGCTTCTCCGGCTTCGCCCGCTCCACTGACGGCGGCGACAGCTGGGACGACCGCGGCCCGGTCGGCCCCGACGACAGCGGCGATCCCAGCCTGGTCTGGCGCAAGCTGGACGGCAAGTTCTACTACGCCGCCCTGCGCAACGGTGGTCTGGGCCTGTATCGCTCCGACGACGACTGCATGAGTTTCGTCTTCGTCAGCCAGATCGTCAGCGGCAATGACGACAAGGAAATCATGGCCATCGACAACGATGAGTCCAGTCCCTTCTACGGGCGGATCTACATCGTCTGGACCGACTTCGGCCAGGGCAACCGCATCTACAGCATCCATTCCACCGACGCTGGCGCCACCTGGTCCAGCCAGCTGGCAATTTCCGCCGTAGATGATGACGTCCAGGGCGCCTGGCCGACCATCGCCCCCGGCGGCGACATCTACGTGACCTGGGTGACCTGGCTGGGTTCGGGATTCCCCAACGGCGATGTGGAAGCGACGGTGGTGGTCTCCACCGACGGCGGGGTCAGCTACAGCAGCATTGAACCGCCGATGACCGGGC
>JAUIFV010000069.1 GCA_030430155.1 Gammaproteobacteria bacterium | reverse complement strand
TGATCTGCCCATCATTGGTTGCACTGGTGCCAGCATGACCGCTTTGACGGTCGCGAGTGCGAAAGGGTTAGCGCGAGTTGTAGCTTGCCACCGACAGCGACTTCTCAGTCTGTGTTGTCCGTTGCAGCAAGCCCGCGCAATCGCTCGAGCAGGCGGTCGATGGTCTGCTCGTCGGTACTCGGACTCATCACCACGATACGTAGCCAGCGGCTGCCGGCAAACAGCGTCGTGGAGAGGTGGAATTCGCCTTCGCTGATCAGCCGGTCGCGCAGGCGCAGCTCCTGCCCGGTCGCGGCAACCGGTCGAAAACACAGAATGTTTGCCTCCGGCTCCACAGCGGCGACGAAGTCAGCATCGGCACAGATCCGCTCCCAGGCATAACGGGTCAGCGCGAAACAGCGCTCGATATAGCGCGCCACCGCGGCCTCGCCTTCCCAGGCCAGGGCCAGATACCACTTCAGGCCGAGCGCCGACTTGGTGCATTCGATCGTGCGATGCAGGAAATCGAAGCCGGGCAGTTCCTTGGCGTGGAACAGATAGCTGGCCTCCTGTTCGAAGGCGGCGTTGCAGGCTTGCTCGTCGCGGTACAGCACGGCAGTGGCCAGCGGCCCGGTGCGCATCATCTTGTGCGCGTCCCAGACTACCGAGTCGGCCCGCTCTATCCCGCGCAGGCGACCGCGCAACGCCGGACTGATCAGCGCCGCACCGCCGTGGGCAGCGTCCACGTGCAGCCAGACGCCGTACTCGGCGCAAACTGCAGCGATCTCGTCCAAAGGATCGAAAGCGCCCACTGATGTCGAACAGGCGGTGGCGATCACCGCGATGGGCAGGCGTTGCTCGGCTCGCGCGCTGCGCAGAGCCGCAGCCACGCCGGCGGCGGTCAGCGCGCCGCGGGCGTCGCTCGCAGCGTGCAGGATCTGCCGCCGGCCCAGGCCCATGATCCCCGCAGCCCGCTGCACGGCGTAGTGCGCTTCGGCGGCGCAAATCAGGCACAGGCGCGGATCATTGCCTCGCTCCCACAAATCCGGCTGCACCCGGGTGCGCGCGGCGACCAGCGCGGTCAGCGTGCCCAGCGAACCGCCGTGCACCAGCACGCCCGCCGCGTAGCGATCGTCGGTCTGCCGCTGCTCCGGCCACGGCGGTGCCGGCCAGCCGATCAGACTCAGCAATCGATTGATCAGCGCGTACTCGATGGTCGCCGCCGCCGGGCCCATCTCGAAGATCGCCATCGGATTGCTCACCGCGCCGTCGATCAGCGCGGCGGCGGTGCTGCCGGGATTGGGGGGTGCGGTCTGATGGGCGAAGAATGATTCGCTGTGCAGCCGGGTCACGTAGCCCAGATATGCATCCAGAAAGCGCTCCACTCCGTCGCCACCCAGACCTTCGTGTAGTCCCTGGTTCAGCGCCAGCGAGTCGGCAATCTCGCCCATCGGCGCCAGCCGCACCGTCGCACCGCGGCCCTCGGGCGGTGACTGCTGGAAGGCTTCCAGCCGCGCGCTCAGCGCCGCGCTGAGTTGCTGCAGGTTCATCCGATTCGGGTCCAAGCCTGGGTTGTTCATGATTGATCTATTGCGGCCTCTGCAGGAGTGCCGTAGCGCGGTTTGCTCCCTCCGCTCGACTCGACGTACTGTCGATTACGCCTTCGCCGATCTCAAGCGAAGCGCACCAAAGCAGGCCTGCGAAACCCTCGCCACGAACGTTCACGAATTACCCAGGCTCGCCCTCGACCTGCATGATAGCCACGATGCCATGGACCATGAGGAACGTGATTCTGTTCAGAGTATCCCTACGACAGCGAGCCGCACACCCTATAAACTGGGCCCCGGAACAGGGAGTACGAATAATGTGGCGTTTTGGTATTGCGTTGCTGCTGTTGCTGGGCCCACCAGCTCAGGCCTTGGAGATGGCCGGGGCGCAGATCCCCGACAGCATCAACGTAGACAGTGCTGCGCGGCGGCTTACCCTGGCCGGTGACAGCATGACCCATCGCCGCTACATGCCGTTCTATGGTGTGGCGCTGCATCTGGCCCAGCAGCGCCCGCAGCGCTCGGTGCTGGTGCAGGGCTTGGCGGCCTGCCGGGTCACCCTGGTTTGGTTCGCTTCCAATCTGAGCGCGGATCAGGTGCGCAGCTATTTCGCCGAACGATTCAACTCCGCCGACGCCGACCCGGAAGTGCTGACCCGAATCCAGCCGCGGGTGGAACAGCTGTTGGCGCTGCTGCCGGACGTCGAGCGCGGCACCACGATGACCTTCGACTACGACCCCGATCGCGGCATGCTGTTTTCGGTCGACGGTGTCCCCAAAGGCGCCTTGGCCGGGGTGGAATTCAATCGCCGTTTGCTCGGCTTGTGGCTGGGTGAAGATGCCGATTCGGAGTCTCGAGAAGCGTTGCTGGCGGAAACCCGCTAGCCTGGATTATTCATGAGCGTTCGTAGCGAGCCGCAGTAGAAGGCTCATGAATAATCCAGGCTAGGCGCTACTCCCGAGGCGCCTGCGGATCAAGCAGGTCGCGTTCGGCGTTATCGCGGCGGTCCTGATCGATCTGGGTGAGCAGATCGCTGTTTGAGCGGGTGTCGACACTGCCGCTGGCCGCGCTGGTGTGGGGCTTGGCAGGAGCGGAGTCGGTCTGCTCTGGCAGCGCCGCGCGGTCGCTGATCTGGACCCGGTAGATGGGCTCTGGCAGATCCATCTCGGCCGCCTCAAGGGCCCCTTTGACCTGGCGAATCGCCTCGCTGCGCACCTGGGTGTAGTCGTGGCTGCGCTGGTCCACCCAGCCTTGGTAGCGCACCTGCACGTTGGAGTCGCCCAAGGTAGCGATGAAGGCGCGCGGCGGCGGCTGATCCATCACCCCCTCGATTTGCGCCAGCACATCTACGCCGATCTGCTGCGCGCAAAGCAGGTCCTCGTTGACTCCGATGCCGACGTCGAAATCAAAGCGCCGCGACGGGTTGCGGGTGTAGTTGAGGGTGACGCTGCGGAAAACCAGCGCGTTGGGCAGGCGCAGATGGTTGCCGTCGGGGGTCATCAGAATCGTGGCCCTGCTGGTCAGCGCGATAACCGTGCCCTCGTTGCCGTCGATGACCACGTGGTCGCGGGCGGCGAAGGGCTGGCGCAGGCTCATCAGGATCCCCGCCAGGTAGTTCTCCAGGGTGTCCTTGAAGGCGAATCCCAGCGCCACCCCGAGCACGCCGGCGGTGCCCAACACCGCGCCGACCAGCGCGGTGGCGTCCATGATCTCCAGCGCCACCAGCACCCCGACCAGCGCTACCGCCCAGCGCACGCTGGTGCGCACCAGCTCGCGCAGCAGCGGATTGCGTTCGGCCAGCTTGTCCAGCCAGCCGCGCTTGGACAGCCAGCGGCCGACGATCAAACTCAGCCACACCACCAGCGCCGCCAGCAGCAGCAGCGGCAGGCCGGCGAGCAACGCGTAGCCCTCCTCCCAGAGCCGGTTGATCACGACTTCAGCGTGCTCGCTCACAGCTCCTCCTCCAGCCGCTGAACCAGCGTCTTCAGCACCTCCACCCGGGCGTAGCGCTTGTCGTTGGCCGGGATCAGCGTCCAGTTGGCGCGATGGGTGCTGCTGCGCTCGACCATGTCGCAAACGGCGTGCTCATAGGCCTGCCACTGGTCCCGGTTGCGCCAGTCGTCCTCGGTGATCTTGTAGTTCTTGAAGGCCACCTGCTCGCGCTCGGTGAAGCGGCGCAGCTGCTCCTCCGGGGTGATCGCCAGCCAGAACTTGACCAGGATCACGTCGTTGCGCACCAGCTGCTCTTCGAAATCGTTGATCTCGTGATAGGCGCGCATCCAGTCGGCTTCGCTGCAGTAGCCCTCGACCCGCTCCACCAGCACCCGTCCGTACCAGGAGCGATCAAAAATGGCGACGTGACCGTGCGCCGGCAGCTGGCGCCAGAAGCGCCACAGATAGGGCTGGGCCAGCTCTTCGGCGCTCGGCGCGGCGATCGGAATCACCCGGTAGAAGCGCGCGTCCAGCGCCGCGGTAATGCGGCGGATGCTGCTGCCCTTGCCGGCGGCATCGGAGCCCTCGAAGACCACCACCATGGAACGCTTGCGAAAGCGCTTGTCGCGGGTGAGCAGATTGAGCTTGCCCTGCAGCTTCTCCAGCTTGTCGCGATAGTCCGGCTTGTCCAGCTTGGCCTGGTAGTCCAGCACATTGAGTACGTTGCGCTCATCCAGCGCCGGCACCCGCACCGCCGGCGCCGTCGTCGGCCGCTGCGGCGTCTCTGCTAGCCGTGACCGCATCGCATTGAGCATGTGATTGCCGACGGTCAGATGGCGGTAGTTGGCATCGGCCCCTTCGACGATGAACCAGGGCGCCTCGCCGGTGCTGGTTTCGCGCAGGGTCTGCTCGGAGACCGCACGCAGCCGATCGTAGCGCTTGTAGTGCTCCCAATCGCTGGGCCCGACTCGCCAGCGCGTCTTGGGGTTGGAACTGAGCGTGTTCAGGCGCTTCTCTTGCGCCTTCTTGGACAGATGAAACCAGAATTTCAGCAGCAGCGCGCCCTCGGCCACCAACATCTTCTCAAAGTGGCGGATCTCTTCGATGGAGGCGATCAGATCGGCATTTCGACTGCGCTTGTAGGCCCGATCGAGAATCGGCTGGGTGTACCAGGAGCCAAAGAAGATGCCGATCTTGCCCTTCGGCGGCAGTGCCTGCCAGTAGCGCCACATCGGCGGCCGTTGCGCCTCCAGATCGTTGGGTTCGGCAAAGGCGCGGGTGTGGATGTGACGCGGATCCATCCACGCGTTGAGCAGGTTGACGGTCTCACCCTTGCCGGCACCGTCGACACCGGCGATCAGGATCAGCAGCGGAAACTCGGCCCGTTCGCGCAGCTCGGCCTGCGCGTCGAGCAGATTCTTGCGCAGCTCCGGCTCCAACTCGCGGTACTCCGCCTTGTCGATGCGGTGACCGATTTCCGCCGACTCGAACATGGTTGGGCTCTCCGCTCAGTTCGGGAAGTGTTGTACCAGTTTGCGGCGGGGGGTGCTGCCTCTAGGGCTCAGGGCCCAGGGCCCAGGGCCCAGAAGAGCAACAGCCGTGCCGCTAGCCGCTATTGATCTCCTGGGCCCTATGCCCTGCTTCATCTACGACTCGCCGACGCCAATAGCCGCTCCCACGAACGCGCCATCCGCTGATACTCGCGCTGGCATTGAGCGCGTCGGCGCGGTGGCAGGGCGGAGTCGCGGACCAGGCGGCGGTGCGCCTGTGGGTTGCTGCCGTAGACCCAGCACAGCAGGTTGAAGAAGCGCTGCTCATCCAGCGCGTGCTCGTCGCCCGGGTTGGCGCTGCGGCCGCCGTCTTCCCAGGGCCGGTGGGCGAGAAAGCTGAAGGCGACGTCGACCACCGCCTGGTCGCCGCCGGCCTCCTGCAGCAGCAGCCATACCGCCAGCTGATCGACCGCATCCTCTTCGCGGCCGGTCACCGGCAAATCGAGTACGTCGACCAGGGCGTGACCGATCTCGTGCAGGACGATGAAGCTGAAGGCCGCCGCCACCGCCTCATCCAGCGCCGTGCCGCGGCGGTGGTAGGGCCCGAGCAACTCGTAGTAGTAGTCGACCAGCTCGATGCAGATTGCCACTTCCTGGCTTTGATTCAGATACCAGGCGTTGGCCTGGCCGCATTCCACAAAGCCCAGGCTGACCAGCTGCGGCAACTGCAGGCGGCGATTGATTTCATCGGCAAAATCGCCGAGCACGTCCGCCGCGGTCAGCGACTCGGCCAGCGCGCGGCCGCGCTGGGTTTCGGTTTGCGCCGGAATCACGATCAGGCCGCCAGCTGGGACCGAATCCTCCTCGATTTCGACCGCATAGGCGCTGCCAAATATTGCCAGGCCTGCAAGAACGGCGGCCAAGGGCCCAGGGCCCAGAAAAGCAGGAGCAGGGCCCAGAAGAGCAGCCGCGAGGCCTTTCTGGGCCCTGGGCCCTGTGCCCTTTGCCCTGCTCCTGCCTCCCTGGGCCCTGGGCCCTGTGCCCTGGGCCCTCTGCACCTCACCTGAGCCGAGAATGCCCCGGACAAGGCGCTGCAGCAGCGTCGCAAGGGGCATCAATCACTCCGCCACTTGATCGAACAGCCCATGCTCGGCTGCGCTGCCGGCGGTTCCTCGCCGTTGGCCACGGCGCTCAGCGCCTCGACCAGTTCGGCGCGCATCTCCGCTGGCCGAGGTCCGAGGCTGGCGGTGTCCAGTCGACCGCGATAGACCAACTTCAGGTCGGCGTCATAGGCAAAAAAGTCCGGCGTGCAAAGTGCGCCGTAGGCACGCGCAACGTCCTGCGATTCATCGTAGAGATAGGGAAACGACCAGCCTTCGGCGGCGGCCAGCTTGGTCATCGCTTCGAAGCCGTCGGCGGGATAGCGAGAGGCATCGTTGCTGCTGATCGCCACCACCCCATAGCCCAGCGCCTGCAGCTGTGCGCAATCGCTTCCCAAGCGTGTCTTGATCGCCTGCACGTAGGGGCAGTGGTTGCAAATGAAGGCCACCAGCAGGCCCTTGGGCCCGCGCGCCCGATTCAGATTCCAGCGGCTGCCGTCGGTGGCCGGCAGATCAAACGGCAGCGCTGCGCTGCCCAGCTCGACCTGGGCGGGAGTGTGGGTGAGGGCCATGGCTGGGGTCCTGAATGCGGAGGGCCCAAGGATAGCCGGTTGCTGCTAATGGCGAGGGGCGAAGGGCTCAGGGCTCAGGGCCCAGGGCCCAGAAGAGCCTGGACCCGGGCGTGCGGGCGTCCCGCACACTAGCCCGCATTATTCATGAACCTTCTACTGCGGCTTCCGCAGGCGCACCGTGGCGCGGCTTGCTCCCTCCAATCGAATCGACGTACAGCAAGTACGCCTTCATCGATTTCCGGTCCGCGATCCGCACCACGGTGCGCCTGCGAAACCCTCGCTACAAACGTTCATGAATAATGCGGGCTAGTTGAGATCAGGAGCAATGCGCGCAGGATGCACTCGGACCGGCGCGCGCTTTCGCTCGTACTGGCTACTGGAACTGGCTACTGGAACTGGCTACTGGAACTCGGCTCCAGCTAGCTACTGGAACTAGGCTCCACCAGCATAGCGCTGGACCTGCGCCAGAAAGCGCTCCTCCACCCAGCTGCGCAGGCTGGGGCCGGTCAGATAGCCGCAGTGGCCGCCGTGTGGGGTGAGCTCCAGGTCGGTTTGCGGGGACAGCTGCAGCTGGTGGAAATCGCTGATCGGGATTACCGGGTCGTCGGTGGCTGCAAGGATGGTGGTCGGCACGCTCATCGGCGTCAGACGGTCGCCCTCCACCGAATAGCCGTCCAGGTAGCGGTCGATATGACCGAAGTCGGTGTATTCGGTCACCAGCTGATCGGTGAGGCTGCGCAGGGTCGGTTTGCGCAGCCAGTCGTCAAAGCGGTAGCGCTCGGGGAACAGCGACTGCTTGCGGCGCAGCGAGCGGGTCCACTTGCGGATGAAATACCACTGGTAGACATAGGGCGCGCGCTCGATTGCCTCCATGCTGTGCTTGGGGTTGATCGGCGGACACACCGCGACCACGCCGGCCAGCGGCAGCCCATGGGCTGGGCCGTGCAGGCCCACGCGCAGGGCGAAGTTGCCGCCCAGCGAGAAGCCGCCGACCAGCAGCGGGCGGGTGGCAAAGCGCCGCGCGATGTCGGCCATCGCGCCGAGCACTTCGGGCAAGCGGCAGGAGTGGAAAAGCTCTTCGTTGAGGTGGTGGGTATCGCCGTGATCGCGCAGCTGCAGCCTGAACACATCGAAGCCGGCCTGCAGCAGCCGCCCGCCGGTGGCGAGCAGATAGCTGGAATCGGCGCAGCCCTCCCAGCCGTGGATCAGCACCACTAGTCCGCGCGGCTGCGGAAACTGTCGCTGTGCGGAATGAAAACCGAGCAGACGTACGTCGTCGCCGCAGTCCAGCAAGACGGGCTGGGCCTGCGCGACCAGATCGGGAAAACGGCGCCGTGCCGACCAGCGGCGCAGTCCACTGGAGGCCAGTACCGACTGCAGGTGGGGGTCGGTGAATGGCCAGCGCGGCGCAAAGGGTTGGCCGGCGCTCTGACTCATGGCCGCTCGATGATCTCCGCGATCGCCGTGCGGCAGCGCTCTGCCAGCCGTCGTCTACCCTCGCCGGCATCGGCCAGCGGCGGCAGGAAGTGGGTTTCGGCCTCGATCACCGGCCCGCCCAGCAGGCGCAGGAAATTGGGCAGAAAGCCCTCACCGTCGGCGAAGGCGACGAAGGGGCTGTAGCGACCATGGATGCGATAGCGCAGCGCCACGGGTTGAATCTGCACACCACCGTCCAGCGCGGTTTGAAAGATCCTGGCGTGAAAGGTGCGCACGCCGCTGCCGTCACCGGTGCCGCCTTCGGGGAAGACTCCGACCGGATGCCCCAGCTTGAGCCGCTGCACCATCTCCTCGCTCACCGTCTTCAGCGATTCGGTGCTGCCGCGGCGGTGATAGATGGTGCCGCCGCGCTTGGCCAGCCAGCCGATCAGCGGCCAGCCGGCAATCTCGCTCTTGGCAACGAAGTGCACCGCCCGCTGGCTGTGGATCAGCTCGATGTCCAGCCAGCTGATGTGATTGGCGACCACCAGCACCGGCTCGCGCGCCGGCTCGCCGATGCGTTTGCTGCGCATCCCAAAGACCCGCAGCAATCCGCCCGACCACCAGCGGATCGCCTTCTCGGCGTGGGTGCTGCCGTCCTCACGCACCCGCGTCGCGCCCGGCAGGCTGATCCAGGCCAGGGTCAGCGGCAGATGCACCACCAGATGCCAAAGCAAGGCCGGCGAGCGATAGCAATAGCGCCACCAACGCACCCGTACTGCCTCATCGGCAGGCTGCAGACTCATCTCGGAGAGGTCGTTCGGGGCGTTCATGTCGGCAAGTGTAACGGGGCGGGTTGGAGCTTGGGATCTAAAAGTTTGAGAGCGAGGGCACAGGGAATAGGGCCCAGGGCCCAGAATGGCTCTGAACTCACAGCCACCCGCGGTCGCGCGCCATCCGATAAGCCTCAATCCGATTGCTCACCCCGAGCTTGGAAATCGCCTCAGACAGATAGTTCCGCACCGTGCCGTGGCTTAAGTGCAGGCGTTCGCCGATGTCGGGGGCGGACAGGCCTTCGCCGGCCAGGCGCAAGACCTGGCGTTCACGGTCGCTCAAGGGGTCGGCCTGGCCCCAGGCCTCCAGGGCCAGCTCCGGCGCGATCACCTTGCCGCCGGCGTGGACGTTGCGGATCGCCGCAGCCAGGTCCTCGCTGGGCGAGTCCTTGAGCAGATAGCCGCGAGCGCCGGCATCCAGGGCGCGGCGCAGATAGCCGGGTCGGGCGAAGGTGGTCAGGATCAGCACCCGGGTTGGCAGATCAGCCTGCTGCACGTGCTGGGCCAGCTCCAGTCCGGTCCAATTGGGCATTTCGATGTCGGCTACCAGCACGTCCGGCGGCGCCTCGCGGATCTCCCGCCAGGCGCTTTCGCCGTCGGCCGCCTGGCCAACGATGTCGAAGTCGGTCTCCAGCGCCAGCAGGGCCGCCAGCGCGCCGCGCAGCATGCCCTGATCCTCGGCCAGATAGATGCGTATGCTCATCCCGGACGGACCCGCAAGTGCAGTGCGTCGCTACGCGGCTGTTCATCCACCGGCACCTCGATCAGCAGATCGGTGCCGCGGCCGGCCTTGGAATCCACGCTGAGCACGCCGGAGAGCTGCTCGATGCGTTCGCGCATGCCGCGCAAGCCGTTGCTGCCGGCGCGGTCGCTGGCGCCGCCGCGGCCGTCGTCGCGGATCCGCAGGCGGGCGTTGGCGCCGACCGTCAGGCTGACCTGCACGCGGCGCGCGCGGGCGTGGCGGACAATGTTGGTGCAGGCCTCGCGCAGCGCGAAGGCCAGCGCGGTCTCCACCGCCACCGGCAGCGGCTCGTCGCTGATCTCGACCTCGAACTCCAGATCGGCCGCCTCCAGCATCAGCCGAACCCGGGCGATCTCGGTGCGCAGACCGGCGGCGCGGATCCCGGCCACGGCGCCACGCACCTGGGCCAGCGCCTCACGGGCGACCGATTCCACCTCGGCAATCTCGTTGCGCGCGCGCTGCGGATCGACGTCACACAGACGCCGCGCCAGATCGCTCTTCAGCGCCACCACGCTCAGGGTGTGGCCGAGCAGGTCGTGCAAGTCGCGGGCGATGCGTTCGCGCTCTGCCAGTCTGGCCAGTCGCTCCACCTCGTCCTGACTGCGCCGCAGCACCGCGTTACGGCGGCGCAGCTGATGCTCGGCGTGATTGGAGGCGGCGACGATGGTGGCGACGATGACGGTGACCGCATCGACGATCGGCGGAAAGCCCAGCAAGCGACACTGGGTAATGAAGATGACCAGGATCAGCGCCACGCAGACCATGTAGTCGCGCGACTTGGGCATCAGCCCGGCGAAGGCGCAGGCGTAGATGATGAAAACGTTGGCGCCCCAGTTGAATGGAATCGTAAGCATGCCGATCAGCGCGATCAGCGCCACCGGCGGCAGCAGATCGCGTCCGGACAGCCACCAGCAGCGGAAATAGATCGGCAGGAAGGCGACCACCGCCACCAGCGTCGGCCACACCGCGCTGATCTGCTTGTTGAACAGCCAGGGCATGCCCAGGAAGGCCAGATGACCGAGCAGATACAGCGGCATGTAGCCGATGTCCGGGTCGTCGGGATACAGCACCCCGCGCCCGGTCCAGCGCGGCGCCGGGCTGGAGCGATGGTGTGGCGACAGATTGGCAGGCAGCTTGTTCATCGGACCTCGCTCCGGGCCAGCCCGCGGGCGGCCAGCGCCATAAAGATAACGCTAAAGACCACCAGGGCCAGAATATGGCCCGTGACGCTGCCATCAGCGTGGCCGGTGGCAATGAAGTTGAGCTGGCCGAGATGGTAGGCGGGCATCAGCAGGGCCACCTTCTGTACCGCTTCGGGCATCAGGAACAGCGGAAACCACAGGCCGGAGAGCGCACTCATCGGCAGGTAGATCAGATTGACCACGCCTGCCGCGCTGCGCGCCCGGACATAGGCGCCGATCAACAGACCCAGCGCGCAGAAGGGCAGGGTGCCCAGCACCAGCACCACGCCACTGGCCAGCCAGCGGGAGGGCGCCATCTGTACCTTGCCCACGACCAGGGCCAGCACGCTCAGGGCGATGTAGATCAACAGCGCGAACACCAGGCTGAGCGCCATCTTTGCCAGCAAAGGCGCGCCCACCGGCATCGGCGCGACGCGTTTCAGATCCAGCCAGCCGGCCTCGCGCTCCACCGCCAGCGCCGCCCCAAAGCCGAACAGCGCCGGGCCGATCACCCCGAAGGCGCTGTAGCTGGCGTAGAACCAGCTGGCCGCGTCGAACTGACCGCGGTGCGGCATCAGGATGCCGAACAGCAGATAGAAGCAGATCGGAAACAGCAGCGACGGCAGCACGAAACCGGGTTGTCTGAAGGTTTTCACCAGTTCGGCGTGGATTTCCGCCAGATAGGGATTGATCGTGCTCATGCGGCGGCTCCGCTGTCGACGTTGGCTTTGAGGGTTTCCAACGCCTGCTCCAGATCGGCGCCGCGCACCTCCAGTTCGCTGAGCTGAGCGTCCTCGGCCAGCAGCCGGCGCAGCAGCGCTTCGGGCTGCTGGCTGAGGATGTGCAGAAAGCCGTTCTCGGCGTGGATCTGCTGCACCTGCGGCCAGTCGCGCAGCTGCTCGGCGCTCAGCGCGCTGCGGCAGCGCAGCCGCCGTACCGCGACTCGGGCCCGGATCCGCGCCGGGGTGTCGTCAGCCAGTAGCCGACCGTGGCCAATCAGCGCGACGCGGTCGGCCAGGGCTTCGACTTCAGGCAGGTCGTGGCTGGCCAGCAGTACCGCGCAGCCTTCTTCGCGGGCGGCGAGCAGGGTCTGGCGAAAGGCCTGGCGCGACTCTAGATCCATCCCGGTGGTGGGTTCGTCCAGCACCAGCAGGCGCGGCTTGCCGACCAGTGCCAGAGCCAGCTGCGCACGCCGCTGCTGACCGCCGGACAGCGCCGCATAGCGGCGACTGCCGAGATCGCTCAGACCGACCCGCTGCAGCGCCTGGTCCGGGGTCAGCGGATCGGGGTAGCAGCTGGCGAACAGGGTCAGCTGCTCGACCAGGCTCAGGGTGTCCGGTAGCGCCGTGACCTGCAGCATCGCCCCCAGCCCCAGCCGCGCGGCGCGCTGCTGCGGCGGCTGACCGAACAGCTGCACGCTGCCCTGTTGACAGCGCAGCAGCCCCACCAGCAGCTTGATTGCGGTGCTCTTGCCGGCGCCATTGGGGCCGAGCAGGCCGACGATCTGGCCGGCAGCCAGATCCAGCGAAAACTCCTCCAGCGCGGTGATCGCCCCGTAGCGGTGCGCGACCCCCTGCCAACTTGCCACCGTTTCCATCGTGCACGTGACCATCCAGTGTGATGGACCAAGTTTGCGCGGCGCCGTGTAGTCCGCTTAGTGCGGGCTGGCATGGGGCGAATGTGACAGGAGTCAGATTTTTTGAGGGCCCAGGGCACAGGGCCCAGGAAAAGCTAAGAGCGGCGGGTGCGCGTAGCTTCTTCAGACGGGTCGGATTCCTTCAGGATCCGGGAAAGAGTCAAAGAAAGGGCCCAGGGCCCAGGAGAGCGGCGCAAGTACGACGATCTGCGCTCTTCCTGGGCCCTGGGCCCTGGTCCCTGTGCCCTACAAGCCCATGGCGGCTTTGCCGCCATGGGCTAGTGCTCAGTCTTCCTCCATCCCCGGCTCGTATTCGCCCAGGGAGGCCAGGCCGTTGAGGCGGGCGCGTTTGGCGAGGATGGCTTGGGCTTCTTCGACGTTGCCGGCGGGGTTTTCGGCCCACTTCTTCTGCGCCGCGTGCTGCAGCGCGCGGCCGTAGCTGAAGCTCAGCGGCCAGGCGTGCTGACCCATCTTGTTCATTGCGTCCAGGTGCGCGGTTGCGTCTTCGTCGGACTGACCGCCGGAGAGGAAGACGATGCCGGGCAGCGCCGCCGGGACCGAGGCGCGCAGGCAGCGCACGGTGGCGTCAGCGACCTCTTCGATGCTGACCTGCTGCGCGCAGCTCTTGCCCGGAATCACCATCGATGCCTTGAGGATGGTGCCTTCCAGCAGCACGTTCTGCTCATACAGCGCGCCAAACAGCGAGCGCAGGGTGGCCTCGGTGACGTCGTAGCAGACGTCGATGTCGTGATCGCCGTCCATCAGCACTTCCGGCTCCACCATCGGCACCAGCCCGGCTTCCTGACACAGCGCCGCATAGCGGGCCAGTGCGTGGGTGTTGGCCTCGATGCAGGCACTGGAGGGGCTGTCTTCGGCGATGGTGATCACCGCCCGCCACTTACAGAAGGTGGCGCCCAGCGACACGTATTCCTTGAGCCGCTCGCGCAGGCCGTCCAGGCCCTGGGTGACCAGCTCGCCGGGGAATCCGGCCAGCGCGGTGGTGCCCATGTCCACCTTGATTCCCGGCAGCACATCGGCGCTGCGCATGATGTCGACAAACTTGCGACCGTTGCGCGCGCTCTGGCGAATCGTTTCATCGAACAGGATCGCACCGGAGATGTGCTCGCCCAGCCGCGGGGTGGTCAGCAGCATCTGACGGTAATCGCGGCGACTCTCCTCGGTGCATTCGACGTTGACCGCCTTGAAGCGCTTGGCGATGGTGTTGCTGGACTCGTCTATGGCCAGGATGCCCTTGCCGGGCGCGACCATCATCTGCGCGACCGATTCCAGTTGCTCGATACTCATTGGAAACCTCGTGGGGAGCTGGGAAGGAAGTAGGGCGGGGAGTATAGCGCCGGGATGGGCGGTTTTAGGGCTGAGGGCCTCCGCTTTAGGGCCCAGGGCCCAGGGCCTAGGGCCCAGGAGAGCGGCATTCGGCACGCTGTTGATTTCCTGGGCCCGGTGCCCTGGGCCCTGATGCTGTAGCTGGCACTGCCCCGCTCTTCATGCCACCATCGCCGACCCGCCAACCACGCTGCACCGCACCATGAGCACCGGACTGAATTTCCAGGACCTGATCCTGACCCTCAATCACTACTGGGCCGAGCAGGGCTGCGTGTTGATCCAGCCGCTGGATACCGAGGTCGGTGCGGGCACCTTTCATCCGGCCACCTTTTTGCGCAGCCTGGGGCCGGAGCCGTGGAATGCGGCCTATGTGCAGCCCTCGCGGCGGCCCACCGACGGTCGCTATGGCGACAACCCCAATCGGCTGCAGCATTACTACCAATATCAGGTGGTGCTCAAGCCGTCGCCGGAGAACATCGTCGAGCTGTACTGCGGCTCGCTCAAGGCGCTGGGCATCGATCCGCTGGTGCACGACCTGCGTCTGGTCGAGGACAACTGGGAATCGCCCACCCTGGGCGCCTGGGGGCTGGGCTGGGAGGTCTGGCTGAACGGCATGGAGGTGACCCAGTTCACCTACTTCCAGCAGGCCGGCGGGATCGAGTGCAAGCCGGTGACCGGCGAGATCACCTACGGCCTGGAACGGCTGGCGATGTATCTGCAGAACGTGGAGAACGTCTACGATCTGATCTGGACCAGCGGTCCGCAGGGCGAAATCCGCTATGGCGATGTGTTCCACCAGAACGAGGTGGAGCAGTCGACCTACAACTTCGAAGAGGCCAACGTGCAGGCCCTGCTGCAGTGGTTCGACGTCTGCGAAGGCGAGGCGCTGAAGCTGGTCGAACGCGGCCTGCCGCTGCCGGCTTACGATCAGGTCTGCAAAGCCTCGCATAGCTTCAATCTGCTTGATGCGCGGCGGGCGATATCCGTCACCGAACGGCAGCGCTACATCCTCCGCGTGCGCACCATCGCCAAGGCCGTGGCCGAGGCCTACTACGCCCAGCGCGAGAAGCTCGGTTTCCCTGGGCTGCGCAAAGCCGCCTGAACCCGCTCGTCGCGCCACGCACCACCAGTTTGCGAAGAATCCAATGACCACCACTGCCGACTTGCTGTTTGAACTGGGCTGCGAAGAGCTGCCCGCTGCCGGATTGACCGACCTGGCCAGCGCCCTGCGCGATGGCTTGCTGGCGCGCTTGGAGAAGGCCGGGATCGAACACCGTGGCGCCGATAGCCAGGCGCTGTGGACGCCGCGGAGGCTGACCGTGCTGGTGCCGGGCATCGCCCTGCAGCAGCCCGATCAGGCCAGCGAGCGACGCGGTCCGGCGGTGCAGGCCGGGCTCGACGGCGACGGCAAGCCGACGCGGGCGCTGGAGGGCTTTGCCCGCTCCTGCGGGGTGGAATGGAACGAGTTGGAGCGTCTGGCTACCGACAAGGGCGAGTGGTTCGTGCACCGGCAGATCAAACCCGGCGCGCGCAGCGCCGAAGTGCTGCCGGAGCTGATCAGCGACGCTGTGGAAGGGCTGCCCCTACCCAAGCCGATGCGCTGGGGCGACCGCGATCAGGGCTTCCTGCGCCCGGTGCATTGGGTGGTGGCGCTGCTCGGCAACGAGGTGCTGGAAGTTGAGCTGTTCGGCCACAAAGCCGGTCGGACCACCTATGGCCATCGTTTCCACGCCCCGGCCGCGATCGAACTGGATAGCCCCGAGCGCTACGCGTCGGCGCTGCTGGACGCGCAGGTGCAGGTCGATCCCTGCCAGCGCCGCGTGCAGATCCGCGAGCAGGTGCTGGCCGCAGCAAAGCAGGCGGGCGGCAACGCGCGCATCGACGACGGCCTGCTCGATGAGGTGATGAACCTCACCGAGTGGCCCAGCGCGATCAGCTGCGCCATTCCCGATGAGTACATGCGCCTGCCCGATGCGGTGATCGTCACCACCATCGAGACCCATCAGCGCTTCTTCCCGGTGGTCGATGGCGACGGCAAGCTGCTGCCGGCCTTTGTCGGGGTGGCCAACCTGGTCAGCCGCGATCCGGCGCAGATCAAGCTCGGCTATGAGCGGGTGGTGCGGCCGCGACTGGCCGACGCCGCCTTCTTCTACGATCAGGATCTGAAAACCCCGCTGCAGAACAATCTGGATGATCTGGAGCGGGTCACCTATCAGGCCCAGCTGGGCTCGATGCTGGACAAGACCGAGCGGGTGGTTGGTCTGGCCCAGGCCATCGCCGCGGAGATCGGTGCCGATGCGGACGCGGCAGCGCAGGCGGCCAGATTGGCCAAGTGCGATCTGATGAGCCTGATGGTTGGCGAGTTTCCCGAGTTGCAGGGATCCATGGGCCGCACCTATGCGCTGGCTCAGGGTCAGCCTGAGGCGGTCGCTATGGCTCTGGACGAGGTCTACGCGCCGCGCCAGGCCGGTGCGGCTATCGCCGCCTCATCGCTGGGCCAGGTGCTGGCCATCGCCGAGCGCCTGGACACCCTGGTCGGCATCTTCGCGGTCGGCATGAAGCCCACCGGCAGCAAGGATCCCTTCGCCCTGCGCCGCGCCGCGCTGGGTCTGGCCCGGACTTTGATCGAGGGTGGTCTCCCTCTCGACCTGCGTGCCGCACTGGCCGTGGCCACTGGCAATTTTGCCCGTTTCGACGCCGATGGCTTGCACGCCGAGCTGACCGCGCGCTGGCAGGACGGAGTGCCGCTGTCGGTAGACAAGCCGAAGCGGGCGACGGGCAAGGTGGAGGTCCAGGATCTGGTCACCGATCCAGTCGGCCACGTGCTGGAGCTGTACGAATTCATCCTCGACCGCACCCGCGCCTACTACCTGGACAGCGGCATCACCGCCGACGTCTTCGAGGCCGTGGCCAGTCGCCGACCGCACGATCTGCTCGATCTGGATCGGCGCCTGAAAGCGGTGCTGGCCTTCAAGGCGCTGCCGGCCTGTCAGTCACTGGCCGCCGCCAACAAGCGCATCAGCAATCTGCTGCGCAAGGCCGCCGAGGGCGATGAGGCGGTTGCCGAGCAGATCGACGCGCAGCTGTTCGAGCACCCCGCCGAGCACGACTTGGCCATGGCCCTGAGTCAGGCCAGCGCCAAGGCCGAGCCGCTGTTCGCCGAGCAGCGCTATGTCGAAGGACTCACCGAGCTGGCCGCGCTGCAGGCGCCGGTGGACGCCTATTTCGATGCGGTGATGGTGATGGCCGACGACCTCGCGCTGCGCGCCAACCGGCTGGGCCAGCTGCGCCAGCTGCAGGCGCTGTTTTTGCGGACGGCGGATGTTTCGTTGTTGGTGGGTTGAGGGCTCAGGGCTCAGGGCCCAGGGCTCAGGGCCCAGGGCTCAGGGCCCAGGGCTCAGGGGCGCGTCGATTGGCTTTCGTAGGGTGGGCAAAGCGCAGCGTGCCCGCCACCCGGGAGGGCTGCGGTGGCCCGCCGCTCTCACTGGGCCCTGGGCCCTTTTCCGTGTGTTCCCTGGGCCCTTTAGCCCGCATTATTCATGAACCTTCTACTGCGGCTTCCGCAGGCGCACTGTGGCGCGGCTTGCTCCCTCCGATCGACTCGACGTACTGCAAGTACGCCTTCATCGATCTTCGGTCCGCGATCCGCACCACAGCACGCCTGCGAAACCCTCGCTACGAACATTCATGAATAATGCGGGCTCTACCGCACTCGCCGCCAGCTCACCGTCTCGCCCTGCTTGTCCAGCGCCACCCGGAAGCCCAGCTCGCCGGCCACGATCACCCGCAATCGGCGTTCCAGGGTCATGTAGACGTGGCCTTCGTTGAACAGATCCCAGCCCACAGTGTTCATGATCATCGCCGTGGTTGAGGCAGTGTTCTGGTTGCGCACCACCAGGCAGTCCTGAAACAGCGGGGTGCGCGCCTGGATCTGTTTGCCGTCGCTGCTGAGCAGATAGCGGGTGTGACCGCTGAGCACGGCCAGGTCCGGGTCGGCTGATGCGCTGAGCACATAGCCCAGGGTGCGTTGGCCTTCCTCGATCAAAGTGAAGCGCGGCGCGTCGTCGGTGCACAGCTGCAGCTGCGGATCGGCAAACATGGTGCGGCGGGCGGCGGCCCAGGCCAGCTCGCCGGGACTGGCCGGGCGGACCACCCGAGCCACGCTGATGCCATCGCAATTGTCGGCGTAGTCGGCCGGGTCACTGCCGCCGCGCAGGCAGCGGTCGGGATCGGCACCGACGGCGAAGAAGACCTCGCCATCTACAAAGCCGTCCTCCTCCACGTCAATGATGAACGCGACCACATAGCCGCCGTCCTCCAATGGAGAAATCGCCCAGTCCAGGGTGCTCGCCTCAGGCACCCGCGACCGACTCAGCTCGGCGTGGTAGATCGCCTCGGCCAGCGCAGTCATGCGATCGAAATAAAACAGCTGTGATCCCAGCGCCACGGCCTCGTCGGCGCCGGCGCGGACGGCGGTTGGCAGATCGCTGTTGTCCACGGTCACCGCGCAAGCACTGCACAGCGTGCCGAGCAGCATCGCCAGCAAGCCGCAGTTGGCCTTGGGGCGACGCGGCGGACGCTGCTGGTCCATCAGAATCCGTATCTCAAGAAACCGCCGTCCACCGCGATGCACTCACCGCTGACGTAGCTGGCCGCGGGCATGCACAGAAAGGCCACCGCCGCGGCCACCTCGGCGGGTTCGCCGACACGCCCCATCGGCGTGTGCTCCAGCACTTCCTCCAGGTAGGCTGGATCAGCGAGCACGTCCTCGGTGCGCCGGGTGCGGATATACCAGGGCGCCACCGCGTTGACCCGGATCCCGTCCGCGGCCCATTCACAGGCCAGATTGCGGGTCAGTTGATGCAGCGCCGCCTTGGTCATGCCGTAGGGGGCACCGCTGCGCACGTGGACCATTCCGGACACCGAGCCCACGTTGACGATGGCGCCGCGGCCGTGACTGGCCAGCCGCGAATGCAGCAGACGCGACAGCTCGAAGGCGCTGAGTAGATTGAGTTCGATTAGCGACTGGATCTCGTCGCGCTGATAGTCCAACGCATCGCGAGTGACGTTGCCGCCGGCGTTGTTGATCAGCAGATGCAGATCGGTGCCCAGATCCACCACCCAGTCGAGCAGCGCCAGACGTTCCTCATGCTCGCTCAGATCGGCGGCGAAAACGCGGACCTGCTGATCGACATGGGTCGCTTCCAACTCGTACTGCAGCTCTTCCAGCGACCCCATGTCGCGGGCCACCAGCAGCAGATCGGCACCAAGACCGGCCAGCTCCCGTGCACAGGCGGCGCCGATGCCTTTGCTGGCGCCGGTGATCAAGGCGGTGTGTTGGTCGAGGCGCCACAGCGAGGACATGGCCAGGGTCGGTTGGCAATGAATCGCCCCATTATCGGGATTTGCCGAGTTCGCGCTATAGCCTGCACGTCGATGGCGCTGGTTGCGGCACGCAGTTGAGGCGTACCGGCTGCAATCCGAGTTAAGCTTTTGGCCATTGGCGGAGGGTCAATGTGCCGCATCTGTACCCCCGCTCCCCTTCTGAGATCAGTACCAGGAGCACCCCATGAGCTTGAAAGGCAGCAAGACCGAGGAGAATCTGAAAGCGGCCTTCGCCGGCGAATCGCAGGCCAATCGCCGCTATCTGTACTTCGCCCAAAAGGCCGACATCGAGGGCTATAACGACGTCGCCGTCGTGTTTCGTTCCACCGCCGAAGGCGAAACCGGGCATGCCCACGGCCACTTGGAGTATCTGGAGCAGTGCGGCGATCCGGCCACCGGCATGCCCTTCGGCAGCACCGAGAATAATCTGAAAACCGCGATCCACGGCGAAACCCATGAATACACCGACATGTATCCGGGCATGGCCAAGGCCGCTCGCGACGAGGGCTTCGACGAGATCGCCGACTGGTTTGAAACCCTGGCCAAGGCCGAGCGCTCGCACGCCAACCGCTTCACCAAGGCGCTAGGCGAGTTGGACTAGCCAGCATCATTCATGAACCTTCTACTGCGGCTTCCGCAGACGCGCCGTGGCACGGCTTGCTCCCTGCTATCGACTCGACGTACTGCAAGTACGCCTTTATCGACTCCGGTCCGCGATCCGCACCACAGCACGCCTTCGAAACCCTCGCTACGAACGTTCATGAATAATGCTGGCGAGCGCGAGTTCGCTATCGAGTCTGCACAGCCCAAGCCGGAGTCTACGTCGTGAGCCCATCCACCGTCCGTGAGGGCAGTCTGGAAGCACCCACTCGGCATCCTATCGAGTGGAAGTCGGCCGACTACTGGGACCAGACCCTGCTTGAGGCCGAGTTGGAGCGGGTCTTCGACATCTGCCACACCTGCAGACGCTGCGTTTCGCTGTGCCAGAGCTTTCCGACCCTGTTCGACCTGATCGATGAATCGACCACCATGGAAGTCGATGGGGTGGCCAAGGCCGACTACTGGAAAGTGGTCGATCAGTGCTATCTATGCGATTTGTGCTACCAGACCAAGTGCCCGTACGTGCCGCCGCACGAGTGGAATGTCGACTATCCGCACCTGATGCTGCGGGCCAAGGCGATCAAGCATCGCAAGGGCGAAGTTGGCCGGGCGCATCGGCTGCTCAGCGCAACCACCGCGGTGGGCAAACTGGCCAGCCTGCCGGTGGTGGTGCAGGCGGTAAACGCGGCCAACCGCAGCCCCAAGCTGCGCGGCGTGCTGGAGCAGACCCTGGGGGTGGACCGCCGCGCCGCCTTACCCAGCTATCACCGCCCGGGCGCCAGCAAGCGTATCGGCACCCTGCCGGCGGTGGGCGTGGCCAAGGCGGCCGGGCGCACCACCGGCAAGGTGGCGGTATTTGTAACCTGCTACGGCGAATACAACCGGCCGCAGATGGTCGAGGATCTGGTCGAGGTGCTGCGCCACAACCAGATTCCTACCCAGATCGCCCAGGCCAACGCCTGCTGCGGCATGCCAAAGATGGAGCTGGGTGATTTGGAGGCAGTAGAGGCTCTGCTGCGGCGCAACCTGCCACCGCTGCTGCGGCTGGTCGATGCCGGCTTCGACCTGACCGCGGCGATCCCCTCCTGCGTGCTGATGTACAAGCAGCAGCTGCCGCTGCTGTTTCCCGACAACGCCGATGTACAGCGCATCAAGGCGGCCTTTTTCGATCCCTTCGAGTATTTGATGCTGCGCCACAAGGCCGGGATGCTGAACACCGAGTTCGCCCAGCCCTTGGGCAGGATCAGTTATCACGCACCCTGTCATCAGCGGGTGCAGAACATCGGCCCGAAGACCCGCGACGTGCTGGCGCTGATACCCGAAACCGAGATCGAGCTGATCGAACGTTGCTCGGGGCATGACGGCACCTACGGTGTGCGCCAGGCCACCTACGAGCAGTCGCTGAAGATCGTCAAACCGGTGGTCAATCGGATCAAGCGGGCCAATCCCGACCACGTGGCCAGCGACTGCCCGATGGCTGCCGATCATATTGCCAACAGTCTCGATGACGGCGGCGTTGCCGCGCATCCGGTGTCGTTGTTGCGTAAGGCCTACGGAATATAGACAGGGCCCAGGGAAAGAGGGCCCAGGGCCCAGGCGAGTTTTCGATCAAGTTGACAGCTGGACGCTACCGAATGGACAAACTCACCCGCGCTGATCTGATGACGCTGGAAGCTTATGCGCAGGCCAGGCCGCAGTTTCGTGCCGAGACGCTGGCTCACAAGCGGCGTCGGCAGGTGGCGGTAGGGGAGCATTTGACGCTGTTGTTTGAGGACCGGCGCACTATCCAGATGCAGATCCAGGAGATGCTGCGGATCGAGCGGATCTTCGAAGCGGCCGGCATCGAAGAGGAGTTGGAGGCCTACAACCCGCTGATTCCCGACGGCAGCAATTGGAAGGCGACCTGTTTGATCGAATACCCGGACGAGCAAGAACGCCGCCAGAAGCTGGCCCAGCTGCGCGGCGTCGAGGATCAAATCTACGTCCAGGTGGCGGCGCAGCCGCGGGTCTACGCCATCGCCGATGAGGACATGGAGCGCAGCGACGACAGCAAGACCGCCGCGGTGCACTTTCTGCGCTTCGAATTCGAACCCGCCACCATCGCCGCGATCCGCTCCGGCGCCGCCGTGCAGGTCGGGGTGGATCATTCGGCATATGCGGTGACGGTGGATTTGCCGGCGGCGGTTGTTGCGGCTTTGGCGGAGGATTTTGACTAGTAGAAAGGGCCCGGGGCTCAGGGCCCAGGGCCCAGAAGATCAACAGCCCGCGGGGCCGTCGCCTTCCTGAGCCCAGGGCCCTTTTCCCTGGGCCCTCCTCATGAGGCTACCTTCCACCACCAGTGCTCGTAGGGCTTGGGATCGGGAAGCTTTGGCGCCTCTTCGCATTCGCGATGACAGCTGATCACGCCGGCCTGATAGGGCTTGATCAGATCCATCTGGCCCCGGCTCAAAAGCAGCTCAAACTCTTCGTCGGTTAACGGTACGAACTGGCGCATGCTGATGACTCCCGTGGTTGGTGTCATGTCTAGCTAAGCATTCCGGCGAGCCGACGATCGGGCCAACTCAGGGCGGAACTCGGGCAAGGCGGACGCTTCGCGCTCGATTCAGCTGGCGTTGCGTTTGAGCCGGCCGGGATACCGAACGTGCAGACCCGCTTACTCGAAACCGTCGGCGTGCAAGTCAACCACTGAGCTGAAATTCGCAGTGACGACCGTGTCTTGATCAAACATCAGCGTACACACGCCCTGCCCGCCGCAGGCGCCGCCCCAGCCTTCAAATTGCGAGACCGAACCCGGCATTGGAGTGGCCGTGAGAGTAATCGTTTGGTCCCATTCCTGACGGCTTTGGCAATGACTGGCGCACTGGATATCGCCGGTACTACTGGTCACTCGCCCCCGACCGTTGCCTTGTATATCGATGGTCAGGTTGCCTCGGGTGACGTAGCGACCAATATTCTGTGCGGACTTATCTCCCGACTGCCTGAATTTGCCACCCACATAGAGGTAGTCGGAGGCGTCACCTGCCATGCTGAGTATGACTTCCGGAAATCCCGCGGACCCGATCACGCCCTGTCCCAGTGCCCGCCACTGTTCGCTTTGCGTGTTCCATCGGGCTATCTTGCTGACTGGTGTACCGGATGCCCCTTCGACCTCGCTAAAGTCGCCACCGGCGTAGAGCTCGTTGCCTACCAGAGCCAAGGTCCAAACGATATCGTCCGGATGCCAACCGATGCCGCCACCCAGAGTACTCCACTGCTGACTGCCAAAATGCCAGCGCGCCACCCTGGCCGCGGGTATGTCCGCACCCACATTGACCACGGTAAAGTTGCCAGCTACGTAGAGATACTCGTCGTCGTGGGCGAAACCTAGTATTTGCCGGTTGACCCCCTCACCGGCCCCGGAGCCTACCGTCGACCATTGCACGCCGTCCCAGCGTGCAAGCCTGTGCGCACTCAGGGCAGCGCCGATATTGACCTCAAAGAAGAAGCCGCTCACATAGAGATCGCTGCCGACTGCGTGCAACTCGTCGACGCGTCCGCCCAGGCCATTGCCGCCGTTGCTGCCAAGCGCCGACCAAGACTGTGCTGTGGTGTCCCAACGGGCGATGTTATTGGCCGCGATGGGCACGTTGGGGTCGCTGAAAACCTCAGTGAATTCCCCACCGACGTACAATCCATCGTCAATCAGCGCCAAG
>JAUIFV010000268.1 GCA_030430155.1 Gammaproteobacteria bacterium | reverse complement strand
GATCTTGCGCACGCTGACGCCGCTCTGCACCCACTCGAACACCGCACGCAGTTCCTCGGCGCCACCGTTGAGCCGGCTTTCCTCGGCCACCAGCTTGAAGGCCGCGGTGTGATCCGGGGCGACGCTGTCCGGCCCGGCGGCCAGTCCAGATTCGGCAATGAAGTAGCGCTCGCCGCGATTGATCAGCAGCTGTACCGGCTCGCTGTCTTCCAGCGATTGGGAGTAGTCGAGCAGTTCGACGCGGTCGATACGCGCGCCGCGCTCGTTGAGGTGGACACGCAGCAGGTCGCTTTCCAGAACCACCTCGGCCAGCGCGCCCTGCTCGGTCGGCTGCGCGGCGGTATCAGACATCGCCGCGGGTGCTTCGGTGGTCGGCGCGGTGCTGGTGTCGGCTGCGGCTTCGATGATCTCGCCAGCGCCGTTATCTGCGCTCCCCTGGGCGCTGATCTCCATCGCCACCGGGGCCGGCGGTCTGGCGTAATCCTCCTGCCAGGCCTGCCAGATGAAGTAGCCGAGGATGGCCAGACCAATGATGAAAAAGGTGCGGGTATCCATCAGGAAGCGTCCTTGCTGGAGCGATCGGCGGGAGCGGCGCTGGAATGCGGCTGGGGACGGGTGAGGCGGCGGCAGGCGCGAGCCACCAGGTCGATGAACTCGGTCGCGAGTTCAGCGCACTGATCCATGGCTATCGGGCCACGCAGCTGCACAACCAGGTCCACCGGCGGTAGCTGCAGACGCAGATGGCGGAAACGGTCCCGCAGTATGCGCTTGATACGATTACGCAGCACCGCGGTACGGGCATTGCGCTTCGATAGCGCCATGCCCAATCGAGCCTGGGCCCCCGGTTCGGTCCGCAAACGCGCCCGTAGTGACAGGTGCGCCGAACTCAGTCGTGAGCCGGAACCGAATACCTGACCGTAATCTGCTCCCCGCGTAATCCGGGCCGAGCGCGGAAACGACGCCTTGCCCGGCACCGACGATTAGTGGGTCAGCCGCTTGCGGCCCTTGGCGCGACGGGCATTGACGATCGCACGACCGCTGCGCGTAGCCATCCGCGCGCGGAAGCCGTGGACACGGGCTTTTCTGAGATTACTGGGTTGAAAGGTGCGCTTCATAGCGAACTCCGGCAAGGCGCGGGAAAAAAGGAGCGGAATAGTAGTTCGGATTGGGGGTGGTGTCAAAGGAAAAAGAACGCAGGGCCCAGGGTAGAGGGCCCAGGGCCCAGCGGCGGCCGCGCTTTCCTGGGCCCTGGGCCCTAGTCTCTGGGCCCTATCACAGTATGTATCGACTCAAATCCTCATCCCCCGCCAGCGTCTTCAGCTGACTGTCGACAAACTCTGCATCGATTTGCACTTCGTCGCCGCTGCGGTTGCTGGCTTCGAAGGAGAGCTCCTCGACCAGGCGTTCGAGCACGGTGTGCAGGCGGCGGGCGCCGATGTTCTCCTGGCGTTCGTTGACCTGGAAGGCGATCTCGGCGAGGCGGCGGATGCCGTCGGCGGTGAACTGCAGGCGTAGGCCTTCGGTGCCGAGCAGGGCCTCGTACTGACGGGTCAGCGCATTGGAGGGTTCGCTCAGGATGCGTTCGAAGTCATCGGTATTGAGCGCCTTGAGTTCGACCCGGATCGGGAAGCGGCCCTGCATTTCCGGTATCAGATCGGCCGGCTTGGCCAGATGAAAGGCGCCTGAGGCGATGAACAGGATGTGGTCGGTCTTTACCGGGCCGTACTTGGTCGACACGGTTGAACCTTCGATCAGTGGCAGCAGATCGCGCTGCACGCCTTCGCGGGAGACGCCGGCGCCGCCCCATTCGGAGCGCTGGCAGACCTTGTCGATCTCGTCGATGAAGACGATGCCGTTCTGTTCGGCGTTGGCCACGGCCTGCTGTTTGATCTCTTCTTCGTTGATCAGCTTGGAGGCCTCTTCCTCGATCAGCAAAGGTCGGGCCTGGGCAATGGTCAGCTTGCGCTTCTTGGGCTGCTGGTTGCTCAGCGACTGGAACATCCCCTTGAGCTGCTGGGTCATCTCCTCCATGCCCGGCGGCGCCATGATCTCCACGCCCTGGATCTGGCGCAGATCGATCTCGATCTCGGTGTTCTCCATCGCGCCGTTGCGCAGCCGCTCGCGCAGCTTCTCGCGGGTGGCGTTGTCGCGCTCTTCGGCATCGGCCGGCTGGTGATCAAAGGCCATGCCCTTGCGCCGCGGGACCAGCGCATCGAGGATCCGCCCTTCGGCGTTGCGCTCGGCGGTCTCGCGCACCTCGGCCACCGCGTTGTCGCGGGTCAGTTTGACCGAACCGTCGACCAGATCGCGGATGATGGTTTCGACGTCCTTGCCGACATAGCCGACCTCGGTGAATTTGGTCGCCTCGACCTTGACGAAAGGCGCATTGGCCAATCCGGCCAGACGCCGCGCAATCTCGGTCTTGCCGACCCCGGTGGGACCGATCATCAGGATGTTCTTCGGCATCACCTCCTCACGCATCTCCGGATCCAGCTGCATCCGCCGCCAGCGGTTGCGCAGGGCAATGGCCACCGCGCGCTTGGCCGACTGCTGTCCGATGATGTAGCGATCGAGGGATTCGACGATTTGTTGGGGGGAGAGGTTCATGCTTCGGGTCCATTGAAACTGCTTAAGGGCACAGGGCCCAGGGCACAGGGCCCAGGCCCGGACTGAGGTATCGGGTAGCGCTGGGCCCTAGGCCCTGGGCCCTGGGCCCTCCTCGCCCAACTCCTCAACCGTCACCTGATCATTCGTATAAACACAGATCTCCGCGGCGATGGCGAGACTGCGCTCGACGATTTCGCGGGCGGAGAGGTCGGTGGCGGCGAGCAGGGATTTGGCCGCGGCCAGGGCGAAGTTGCCGCCGGAGCCGATCGCGATCAGGCCTTCTTCGGGCTCCAGCACGTCGCCGTTGCCGGTGATCAGCAGGCTGGCTTCCTTGTCGGCGACCGCCAGCAGTGCTTCCAGCCGACCCAGTCGGCGCTCGGTGCGCCAATCCTTGGCCATTTCCACCGCAGCCCGGACCAGATGGCCGGAATGCTTCTCCAGCTTGCCTTCGAACAGCTCAAACAGAGTGAAGGCATCGGCGGTGGCGCCGGCAAATCCGGCCAGCACCTGGCCCTTCCACAGGCGCCGCACCTTGCGCGCGTTGCCTTTGACCACCGTGTTGCCCAGCGAAACCTGGCCGTCGCCGCCCATCACCACCTGACCGTTGCGTCGTAGCGATACGATCGTGGTGCCGTGAAAGTCTTCCATATGCCTACTTCGTGCTGTCGAGTCGTGTCCTGAGCAGCTTGATGTGGGGTGTCGAGATCGCTTTGCAAGCTTCGAGCCTATGGTGGTGAAGCTATCCGCTATGATCGGCAGCAACTGGGTTCGGACATGATCGTGCACAGACGGCGGCACAGGCGCAGGCTCTGCGAATACTCCGGGATCACTCGGCGGATTCGCGCTTGGCCCGCGCTCGCCGTGGTGGGCAGCCTGCAGGCCGCAGAGGCGGAGCCAGGCGTCGAACCGATGGCTTGGCTGACAGTCGAGCTGTTCACCGCCACGGTGGTCATCCTCGGTCTGTTGGGCGCCATCGCCTGGCTGCGCGCTCGGGCCTGGTGGCGGCGCCAACAGGACACCCTCGCCGACTTGCGCAGCAGCGAGGCACGCTTGCTGTTGGCGCTGCGTAGCAGCCGTGATGAGCTGTGGGATCTGGATCTGCGCGATGGCCATCTGACCCGGGTCAACGCCCTCACCGAGATCGAGCTGGCCCCGGAAGTTCGTTTTCAGTCTCTGGATGACTACCTGATGTGGGTGCACCCGGAGGACCGCGATCGAATGGCCGGCCTGTTTGTCGCCCATCTCAAAGGGGAATCCGATTTCTATGAGGTCAGCTACCGCCTGCGCGGGCGCGTTGGCGGGGCCTTTCACTGGGTGCTGTCGCGCGGCAAGGTGGTGTCCCGTGACGCCAAGGGTCGCGCGCTGCGCATCGTCGGCACCAATCGCGACGTCACCGAGATCCTCGCCCGCGATGCCGAGCTGGAGCGCTTGAATCAGGATTTGACCGCGATCAAGGGTGAGCTGGAGAAGCGCGTAGAGGAGCGCACCAAGGCGCTGAAGCAAAGCAACCACGAGTTGGAGTTCACCCTGGACGAGCTGCGTCTGGCCCAGAACCAGCTGGTGGAATCGGAGAAGATGGCCGC
>JAUIFV010000068.1 GCA_030430155.1 Gammaproteobacteria bacterium | reverse complement strand
TCCCTGGCATCGCAAACGGAATTGATCGCCGGGGGGCTCGACTCCGACGCCGCCCGGACGATGGTTGCCGAGCTGCCGACTGCCGAGACGCTGATGCCGGCCCTTGACGTGGCCAGCTTTCCCGAGTACGGCAATCTGTCTGGACGCTCCACCGACGAGATGATCGCCGGCGCCCGCATTGAGGTGGCGCCGTACAAGCGCAATCCCGGCGACTTTGTGCTGTGGAAGCCCTCTAGCGCCGATCTGCCGGGCTGGGACAGCCCCTGGGGCAGCGGACGCCCGGGCTGGCATATCGAGTGCTCGGCGATGGCCGAGACTCACCTGGGCGACACCATCGACATCCATGCCGGCGGCGTCGATCTGCTCTTCCCGCACCACGAAAACGAGGTCGCGCAAAGCACCTGCGCTCACGATCACCAGCAGTTCGCCCGCTATTGGCTGCACAACGGCTTCGTCACCGTCGAGGGCCGCAAGATGTCCAAGTCGCTGGGCAATGTGCTGCTGGTCGACGAGCTGCGCCGCCAGCACTCGGCCGAGGCGCTGCGCTTCGTGCTGCTCAATGCGCACTACCGGCAGCCGATGGACTGGTCCGAATCCGCCCTGGCTCAGGCCAAGGCGACCCTGGACCGGATGTACGGGGCCTTGCGCGACCACCCACCGGCACCGGGCGCTGCCGATGACGAGCCAGAGGACATGGAGGCGGCGCTGAGCGAGGACCTGAACACTCCGCAGGCATTGGCGCTGCTGTCGCAGTACGTGCGCGAGCTGAACAAGGCCGAAGGCGCACAAGCCAAACAGCTGGCCAGCAACCGACTGCGCGGCGCGGGCAAGCTGCTCGGTCTGCTGCAGCAGCCGCCGGAGCAGTGGTTTCAGGGCGACAGCCAGATCGATGAAGCGCACATCCAGTACCTGCTGGACGAGCGCCAAGCGGCCAAGCAGTCGCGCGATTTCGCCCGCGCAGATGCGATTCGCGAACAGCTCGCCGCCGACGGCATTCAGATCGAGGACACGCCACAGGGTCCGCGTTGGCGGGTCGAGAGCAAGGCCGGATCGGCATGAGTAGCGGCGCCGACATTGCCGCCATCGAAGACGCCCAGAAGGCCATCATCGATGACTTCGCCCTGCTCGGCGACTGGAGTGAGCGCTACCAGTTCCTGATTGATCTGGGCCGGCAGTTGGAAAAACTCGAAAGCGATCAGCGCGTTGAGCAGAACTTGCTGCACGGCTGCCAGTCGCAAGTGTGGGTGATTGCCAGCGGCGACGCCGAGCAGGTCCAGTTCAAAGCCGAATCGGATGCGGCAATCGTGTCCGGGCTGATCGCGCTGATGTTAAAGGTCTACAGCGGGCGCAGTGCCGAGGCCATATTGGCCAGCGAACCCGTGTTCATTGAACAAATCGGCCTGCACAAGCATCTGTCGGCCACCCGCAACAACGGGCTGGGTGCGCTGTATCAGCGCATCCGCGCCGAGGCGGCAGCACGCTTGGTCAAAGGCTGATCAATCCGGACTGCGGCCAGCCTAGGGCCGCAGCGGGATGTTTCAAAACGCGACTGCGTCAATCGCCGATCAGGCGCTGACGGTGCTCCCAGCGCTCCTGCGCGTCCAGACAAAGGCTGGCGATGGGGCGCGCTTCCAGTCGGTCGATACCGATCTCTTCGTCGGTCTCTTCGCAATAACCGTAGAGACCGTCTTCAATCCGCCGCAGCGCCTTGTCAATCTTGTTGATCAGCTTGCGATAGCGGTCGCGGGTACGCAGTTCCAGGGAATTCTCGGTTTCACGAGTGGCGCGTTCGGCCTCGTCGCCGACATCGCGCACTTCTTCCTTGAGGTTCTCGATGGTCTGCTGGGATTCTTCCACCAATTCCTGGCGCCAGAAAATCAGCTTGCGGCGGAAGTACTCCAGCTGCTCGCCGGACATGTACTCTTCCTTGGCATTGGGCCTGTAGCCCTTCGGGAGGTCGACTTTTGCGGTGTAGCCGTCAGGCAGCGGCAAATCGGCAATCGATACCTGATTGGCGCCGCGCTTGGAGCTGTCCAGCGCGGATTTTTTACGAGTCGCGGTCACTGCCACGTTGTATCACCTCCACATGATGGTTGCGGGAGCGCGAAAGCCGCGCCTGCAAAATCAGCCGGGCTTTATAGCCCAAACTGGTAGCGTAGAGCAAGCTTGTTACAATTCGATCTGGCGGCAGAGGAGCCGCTGCCGATGCGCAATGAAGGCATTCGCCGCTGAGCCCTTGGCCGCCGTCGCGGCCACATGCACACTCAAGATCAAACCCAAGGAGCATGACTGCTGCGTATCCTGGTGATCAAACTCCTGGCCTACTACAAGCGCTGGATCAGTCCGGCTCTGGGACCGCACTGTCGCTTTCATCCAACCTGCTCCAGCTATGCGCAGCAGGCTGTAGACCGTTTTGGCGTGATCGCAGGCGGTTGGATGACGCTGACCCGACTGCTGCGCTGCAGTCCGCTAAGCAAGGGTGGCTATGATCCATTGCCCGTTCGTTTCCACTGGTGGCGAGGACCAGCCGTCGAGCTGACCGATACACCGTGTGGCGAGTGCAATCCTGAACATGGAAGCTCCGATGAACCACGACAGCCCTGCCAATGAAGCGCAGCAACCCCACGCCGCGGCGGCGTTCTGCCTGCTGACGCTAGCCCTATTCGATACTGCAACAGCGGCCTGGGCGGCGCCTACAGCCTCCCCTGGCTTCCCTCAGCTGTCTGATGAGCTCCGCCAGGGCGCTTTGATCAGCGGCACGGCAGAGCTGCGTCCGCTGCGTATCGACGGCCGCGAGCTGCCGATCGGTGCCGATGGCGCAATCGTTTTCGGGCTGGGCAGGGACCAGAAGGAGGTGCAGATCTGCATTGGCCCTGCTTCCAAGCAACGCTGCGAGACCCGCGCAGTGCAGCCTGGCAAATGGCGTATCGAGCGGGTTAATGGACTACCTCCCAAAACGGTCACGCCAGACCCGGAAACCGCCGCGCGCATTGCCCGTGAGGCCGCACTGGTGGTCGAGGCGCGAAGGGTCAGCAGCACAGGCAGAGGATTCCTTGGTCCCTGGCAACAACCGGCCAGCGGCCGCATCAGCGGCATCTACGGCAGCCAGCGCATCCTCAATGGAGTGCCCGGCTCCACCCATCTGGGTCTGGACATCGCCGCGCCCACGGGTGATCCGGTGCTTGCGGCGGCCGACGGTCAGGTCAGCCTGGTCCACCAGGACATGGTTCTTTCCGGCAAGACCGTGCTGATCGACCACGGTCAGGGGGTCAGCACGGTGTACATCCACATGAGCGAGATCGCCGTCGCCGAAGGCCAGGCGGTCAAACGCGGCGAGCGCATCGGCAGCATCGGCGCCACCGGGCGGGCCTCCGGGCCGCATCTGCACTGGGGACTGAACTGGTTTGAGGTCAAGCTGGATCCGCGGATGCTGCTGGAGGATTAGCCGGGCTCTGGTGCATCTTGGGACTGAGGGCTGAGGGCTGAGGGCTGAGCGAAAGCGTGGTGGGTCGAGGCTGTGCGGCTATACACAACTGGCGGTGAGGTGGTCGATCCGGGTCGCGTGCGAGCACGCTCCTACCTACAGCAGGACCTGGTCCTTGGCTCCGCAAGCGCGACACGGAGTGAATCCGCCGCGGATAGCGCGGGAAAGGTCCCACTCGACCAACCCGGAGGAGCGCCGGCGTCTCGCCGGTATGCCCCTGATCCAGCATCCAGAGCAAAAGCATGCCGGCGCTCCTCAGAGCAGATCCGGCGCAGCCGCGAGCGCTACGTGTGGAGTGTTGGCAACGCGAATCCGCCACAGCCGGCGCGCAAGGGGTCGGGCCTAGCCGAATCCGAGGAGCGCCAGCGTCTCGCCGGTATGCCCCTGATCCAACAGCAAAAGCAAAGAATGCCGGCAGGATGCCGGCGCTCCTCAAAGCAGATCACGCGCAACCACAAGCGCTAGGTGAGGAGTATCGACCACGCGAATCCGCCGCGGTCGGCGCGCGAGCGGTAGGACTTGAGCGTTTCGGGGGGAGCACCCGGCGTCTCGCCGGCATGCCCCTGACCCAACAGCAAGAGCAAAGAATGCTGGCACTACTCAGATACCCGAGCTCGTCTGTGCCCTGGGCCCTGGGCCCTGAGCCCTGTGCGCTGACCCTTCCCAGATCCCAAAAAGCAGAAACCCGGCACCAGGCCGGGTTTCTGTTCCATCGAACTACGCTGAGGTCTACTTGACCACCAGCTCCGTACGACGGTTTTGCGCGCGACCTTCGCGGGTCTCGTTGCTGGCAATCGGGCGAGATTCGCCGTAGCCGGTCACCGAGCCGATCGAGCCGGAAGACACACCATTGCTGGTCAGGTAGTCGGCCACAACCTGGGCGCGACACTCGGACAGCTTCTGGTTGTACTGGTCGGTACCGATGGAATCGGTGTGACCAGCGACGTCGACGGTGATCTTCATCCGGTTCACCACAGCCACGGCCTCGTTGAGGATGGCGACGGCGTCAGGACGCAGGTTGCACTTGTCGAAGTCGAAGTTGACCCCACGCAGATCGATCACTTCCGGCGGCGGCGGAGGCGGCGGCGGCGGAGGCGGCGGAGGCGGCGGGGGTGGCGGCGGCGGCGGCGGAGGCGGCGGCGGCGGAGCCGGCTTGTCGCCCAGCATCACAACCAGACCAACGGTGGCGAGGAAATCGCCGTACTCGCTGTCACCGGGCACCGACTCGTTGTCCGCATCAAGGCGATAGGCCAACTCGCCGCGGATACCGAAATCATCGTTCCACATGTACTGCACACCGCCGCCCAGATTGAGCATCGGCTTCCAGCCACGCGGGCCCATCCAGCGATCGTGGCGCAGACCACCAGCACTGGCCATCAGGTACGGACGGAATTGATCGTCCGGACTATTGAAGAAGTAGCGCCCGGCAAGAGCCAACCCGAGGTGCTCCCACTCCTTGTTGAAGTTGTCCAACTCCATGTCGTCGTTGGTGACTTCGATTTCCACCGCCCAGTTCGGCGACAGGAAACGGCCGAAACTGATGCCAGTGATCAGCGCATCGTCGGCTTCACGGCTGTCCGCGGCAAGTACCCCACCGGCGCGCGGCGAGAAGTAGATCCGATCGTCGTATTCTTGGGCATACGCCGAAGCGCTGCCAAAGATTGCCCCGATCAGCGCTAGATGCAGCGCCTTCTTCATAATGAAACTCCTTGCATTTGATGTACAAGCCCCTCAAGCCCCGCGCCGTCGGCCGGGCACCTGATCGTTTTACGGCGCGAAGTATGTCATAAATTCGTTAATTGGAGTATCCGCCAGGGTCTTGGGATCGGCAAACAATTGACGCAATTTCTCAACCCTGGCGCGCGGATAAACCTGCGCCAGAGCGGCGTCGAACTTCCTCAACATGACCGGTATACCCTCGGCGCGGCGGCGCCGGTGACCGATCGGATAATCCACGCAGACCCGCTCGGTTTTACTCCCATCCTTGAAGAAGACTTGTATCGCGTTGCCGATGAAGCGCTTGTCAGGATCGAAGTAGTCGCGAGTGAACTCGGGATTCTCCTTGACCTCCATGCAGTTGCGCAGCGCGTCCACGCGCGGATCGGCGGCGACCTCGTCCTCGTAATGCTCGGCGGTCAGCGCGCCGTGGATCAACGGGATGGCGACCATGTACTGAATGCAGTGATCGCGATCGGCCGGGTTGGCCAGCGGACCGGTCTTATCGATGATTCGTGCGCCGGCTTCTTGCGTTTCGATGACGATGCGCTCGATCTGGTCCAGCTTGTCGCCGACCTGTGAATGCAGCTGCAGCGCGCATTCCACCGCGGTCTGGGCGTGGAACTCTGCCGGGTAGCTGATCTTGAACAGCACGTTCTCCATCACGTAGCTGCCGAAGGGGCGCTGGAAGCGGAACGGTTTGCCACCGAAGGCGACATCGTAGAAGCCCCAACGTTTGGCGCTGAGCGCCGACGGATAGCCCATCTCGCCGCGGTTGGCCATCAGCGCATGGGTCACCGCACGGCGGCAGGCATCGCCGGCTGCCCAGCTCTTGCGCGAGCCGGTATTCGGCGCGTGGCGATAGGTGCGCAACGCGCCGCCATCGATCCAGCTGTTGGAAACAGCGTTGATCACCTCGTCCTTACCGCCGCCCAGCATCGCCGTGGTCACCGCAGTGGAGGCCAGGCGGACCAAAATCACGTGATCCAGACCGACGCCGTTGTAGGCGTTCTCCAGGGCGTAGCAGCCCTGGATCTCATGCGCCTTGATCGCCGCGGTGAGCACGTCGTTGACGGTCAAACCCGGCTTGCCGTCGCGCAAATTGCGCCGCGACACATAGTCGGCAACGGCCAGGATCGCGCCCAGATTGTCCGACGGGTGACCCCACTCGGCGGCCAGCCAGGTGTCGTTGAAGTCCAGCCAGCGAATCAGCGCGCCGATATTGAAGGCAGCCTGGGCGGGATCCAGCTCGTAGTTGGTGAACGGCACCCGCGAACCGCCGGGCATGTTGGCGCCGGGCACGATGGGCCCGAGCAGCTTGGTGCATTCGGGAAAGCGCAGCGCGAGGATGGCGCAGGCCAGTGAGTCCATCAAACACAACCGCGCCGTATCCACCGCCTCGGCGGAATCGATCTGATAGTCAATGACGTAGTCGGCGATATCGACGAGTGGTTGGTCAGCGGCCGGGCGCTCGGCGCTGCGATGGTCATGGCTGGACATGGAATGCTCCGCGGTTGTTGGGTCGGTAAGGCGCGGGAGGATGCCACAAGTTGACACCGAGGGCTTGGCCTCGCACCGAAGAAGTCGGGATTTTTCGCTCGTAGAGGCTACTTCTCTTAAGGGCCCAGGGCCCAGGTCGGCTGGCGCAGCAACTCCGCCCCACGCACTACTCCAGGCCGCCTGTTGCAAGGGCCCAGCATCGGGTCCGAGGCCCAGAGGGTTGACGCGGCAACTGGGCCCTAGGCCCTGGGCCCTGGGCCCTGTTCCCTAAAGCAGAATCCTTAGTCGCCGTCGTAGACGTCCCGATCCAACTGCCCCTCCGAGTTCGCGACAATGCAAGTCACCGCGACGTCGCCGGAGACGTTGACCATGGTGCGGAGCATGTCGAGCAGACGGTCGACGCTGAGGACGATGGCGATGCCTTCCAGCGGCAGGCCGACCTGGGCCAGCACCGAAGTGAGCATGATCATCCCGGCGCTGGGCACGCCGGCGGTGCCGATGGAGGCCAGGGTGGCCATGCCGACCACGGTGAGCAGCTGCACCAGGCTCAGATCAATGCCGTAGAGCTGGGCGATGAAGGCGGTGGCCACGCCCTGCATCATCACCGTGCCGTCCATGTTGATAGTGGCGCCCAGCGGCACCGTAAAGGCCGCCACCTTGTTGTTCGCCCCCAGGCGCTCCTCGGCCACCCGCATCGTCACCGGAATGGTGGCGTTGGAGCTGGAGGTGGAGAAGGCGAACATCCACACCTGCCGCATCTTGCGCAGCCACGGCAGCGGGTTGAGTCCGCCGATGAAGCGCAGCAGCAGCGGCATGGTGACGAAAAGGTGCAGCAGCAGACAGAAGGCTAGCAGCAGCACGTACTTGAACAGGCTCAGCAGCGTCGCAAAACCCAGTTCCGCCACCGCGCTGGCGAGCAGTGCGAACACACCCAGCGGGGCCAGCTTCATCACGATGGTCACCAGCTGCAGCACGACTTCATTGCAGTCATTGACGAAGTCGGCGACCCGCTCACCGGCCTGACCGGCCATCACCATGGCGATGCCGAGGAGGATGGCGAAGATGATGATTTGCAGCATGCTGCCGGAGGCGAGTGAGGCGACCGGATTGGTGGTCACCATGTTGAGCAGTACGGTGATCAGCGGTGGCGACTCGGGCGGAACGAATTCAGCCGCGCCCTGCGTTTCCACACCGGCGCCGGGCTGAACCAGGGTGGCCAGGGTCAAGGCCACGCTCACCGCAATCAGCGTGGTGCCCATATACATCGCCAGGGTCTTCCAGCCCAGCCGGCCCAGACTGGCCGGATCGCGCAAGGCTGCCGTGCCGGCCACCAGCGAGAAGAACACCAGCGGCACCACCAGCAGCTGCAGCCCGTTCTTGAACAACCCGCCAATCAGCTTTAGCACGCCGCCGACGATATAGGTCTGGATCCAGGGATTACCCGGCGCCAGGAAGTGCAGCAGCACGCCAAAAACAGCGCCCAGCACCAGCGCCCAGAGGATGTGCCGAGTCAGCTTCTGCGCCGCTTTCGCCGCCGCATCACTCATAGCCGGACCTGCCGAGGATCAAAGAGAAACCGCGATCCTCGCACAAAAGCCAATGCGTCAGTAGCCGGCCGGGAAACCCCTGGGCCCTACTGCACTGGGCCCTGCGCCCCTAACCCGTCATCCGCTCAAAAAAGCTCTTCACCCCATCCATCCAGGACTGACTCTGCGGACTGTGGGTGGCGGCGGTTTCGTCGCCGGTGAAGGTGGCCTCCAGTTCGGCCATCAGCTCCTTCTGCTTCTTGCTCAGCTTGACCGGGGTCTCGACCGAGACCCGGCAGAGCAGGTCGCCGGTGCGGTGGCTGCGCACCGACTGCACGCCCTTGCCGCGCATGCGGAAGATCTTGCCGCTTTGGGTTTCGGCGGGAATCTTCAGCACCGCGCTGCCGCCCAGGGTGGGCACCGTGAGTTCGCCGCCCAGCGCCGCGGTGGTCATGCGGATCGGGATGTCGCAGTACAGATCGTCGCCCTCGCGCTTGAAGATCTCGTGCTCGCGCACCCGCACCTCGACGTAGAGGTCGCCTGCCGGTGCACCGCTGGGCCCGGCCTCGCCCTCGCCGGCCAGACGAATGCGATCGCCGCTGTCGACGCCGGCCGGTATCTTCACCCGCAGCTCGCGCTCGGTCTCCACCCGACCCTGCCCTTCGCACTTCTCGCAGGGGTCAGCGATGGTCTTGCCGGCGCCGCCGCAGTGTGGACAGGTCTGCTGAATGGAAAAGATACCGTTCTGCACCCGCACCCGGCCGTGGCCGCCGCAGGTCTTGCAGGATTCGGTACGGCCGCTGGTGGAGCCGGAACCACCGCAGTGTATGCAGCCCACCAGAGTGGGGATGGCGATGTCCTTGTCGAGGCCGGCGACCGCCTCCTCCAACTCCATTTCCAGCACGTAGCGCAGATCGGAGCCGCGCCGGGCCCTACCGCGGCCACCACCGCCACCAAAGATGTCGCCAAACAAATCGCCGAACAGATCGCCGACGTCGGCAAAGCCCGGACCGGGCCCGGCGCCGCCACCGTTGGCGAAGGCAGCATGGCCATGGCGGTCATAGGCCTGGCGCTTGGCCGGGTCGCCGAGCACCTCATAGGCCTCCTTGGCCTCCTTGAAATGCTCCTGAGCGTCTGGACCGGGATTGCGATCAGGGTGGTACTTCATCGCCAGGCGACGAAAAGCCTTCTTCAGGGTTTCCTCGTTGGCGCCGCGGTCAACGCCCAGTACCTCGTAGTAATCCCGCTTGCTCATTGCCAAACCCCTGATCTCGCGTTGCGCGACGCAACCCCTGCGCCGCCATTTCGAATGCTCAAGGGGCCCGGAGCGCTGCCGCTCCGGACCCCTGTTGCCGTCCGGGTATCCCGGACCGTCCTACTTCTTGTCGTCGACTTCGGTGAACTCGGCGTCCACCACGTCGTCCTGGGCACCGGCGCTGCCGCTGGTCTCGCCGTCCGCGCCGGGCTGCTCGCCCTGGGCCGCCTGGGCCTGGGCCGCATGCAGGCTCTGCGCGGCCTCGGCCAGGGCCTGCGCCTTGGCATCGATCTTGGCCTTGTCGTCACCCTTGAGCACGCCCTCCAGCTCGGCAATGGCGGTTTCGATGGCGGCGATCTGGCTGCCGTCGACCTTGTCGCCGGCCTCCTTGAGCGCCGACTTGGTGGCGTGCAGCAGCTGGTCGAGCTGGTCGCGCGCGGCGACCAGCTCGTGGAACTTCTTGTCCTCTTCGCGATGCAGCTCGGCATCGTCGACCATGCGCTTGATCTCGTCCTCGCTCAGACCCGAACCGGCCTTGATCTCGATGCGCTGCTCCTTGCCGGTCTTCTTGTCCTTGGCCGAGACGTGCAGGATGCCGTTGGCGTCGATGTCGAAGGTCACCTCGATCTGCGGCATGCCGCGCGGCGCGCCCTCGATTCCGGCCAGATCGAACTTCTCCAGCGACTTGTTGAAGCGGGCCTGCTCACGCTCGCCCTGCAGCACGTGCACGGTCACCGCGGTCTGGTTGTCTTCGGCCGTTGAGAAGACCTGACTGGCCCGGGTCGGGATGGTGGTGTTCTTCTCGATGAGCTTGGTCATCACCCCGCCCATGGTCTCGATGCCCAGGGACAGCGGGGTCACGTCCAGCAGCAGCACGTCCTTGACGTCGCCGGCCAGCACGCCGCCCTGAATCGCCGCGCCGATGGCCACGGCCTCGTCCGGGTTGACGTCCTTGCGTGGATCCTTGCCGAAGAACTCGGCCACCGCGCGCTGCACCGCCGGCATGCGGGTCATGCCGCCGACCAGGATCACCTCGGAGATATCACCCACGCGCACGCCAGCGTCGTTGATGGCGGTACGGCAGGGCTCCACGGTGCGCTTGACCAGATCCTCCACCAGCGATTCCAGCTTGGCCCGGGTCAGCTTCAGATTCAGATGCTTCGGCCCGGTGGCGTCGGCGGTCACATAGGGCAGGTTGACATCGGTCTGCTGCGAGGAGCTGAGTTCGATCTTGGCCCGCTCGGCGGCGTCCTTGAGACGCTGCAGCGCCAGCGGATCCTGACGCAGGTCGATGCCCTGCTCCTTCTTGAACTCCTCGACCAGCCAATCGATGATGCGGAAATCGAAGTCTTCACCGCCCAGGAAGGTGTCGCCGTTGGTGGCCAGCACTTCGAACTGCTTCTCACCGTCGACATCGGCGATCTCGATGATCGAGACGTCGAAGGTGCCGCCGCCCAGATCGTAGACCGCGACCTTGCGATCGCCGCTGCCCTTCTTGTCCAGCCCGTAGGCCAGCGCCGCCGCGGTGGGCTCGTTGATGATGCGCTTGACCTCCAGACCGGCGATACGGCCGGCGTCCTTGGTCGCCTGGCGCTGCGAATCGTTGAAGTAGGCCGGCACGGTGATCACCGCTTCGGTGACCTTGTCGCCGAGATAGTCTTCGGCAGTCTTCTTCATCTTCATCAGCACCTTGGCCGAGATCTCCGGCGGCGACACGCGCTTGCCGCCCGCTTCCACCCAGGCGTCGCCGTTCTCGTGCTCAACAATGCCGTAGGGCACCAGGCCGATATCCTTCTGCACCACCTGCTCGCTGAACTTGCGCCCAATCAGGCGCTTGACTGCATGCAGGGTGTTCTTGGGATTGGTCACAGCCTGACGCTTGGCCGAGGCGCCAACCAGCACTTCGCCATCGTTGGTGAAGGCGACTACCGACGGGGTGGTGCGATCACCCTCGGCATTCTCAATGACCTTGATCGAGGTCCCTTCCATTACTGCTACGCAGGAATTGGTGGTCCCCAAGTCGATACCAATAATCTTGCCCATGTCTAAACCCTCTCACTCATTGCTAATCTGGATGGGCTGCATCGCCCTGATGTGCTGCTAATTGGGGTCGGAAGCGCCGCTTCACAATCCCTGCGTGGCAAATTGCTGCGCGCTTCGTTCAGCCTTCCGGCGCCTTGCTGACCACCACCATCGCCGGACGCAGCAGGCGCTCGTGCAGCCGATAGCCTTTTTGAAAGACCCGGATCACGGTACCCGGAGGCTGCTTGGTGCTGACTTCGGTCGCCATCGCTTGATGCAGCTGCGGATCGAAGGGCTTGTCCATGGGGTCGACTTCCTCCACGCCCTGGCTCTTGAGCACCTTGTTGAGCTGGGTCAAGGTCAGCGCCTTGCCCTCGCGGATCGATTCCACGGTAGCGGTGGATTGCTCGGCCGCCTCCAGACCGCGCTCCAAGTTGTCGGCGACCTGGACCAGATCGGCAAGCACCTTTTCCAAACCAAAACGGCGCGCCTGCTCCAAATCGCGCAGGCTGCGCTTGCGCTGGTTCTCCATCTCCGCACGCGTGCGCAGTAGCTCTTCTTCCAGACTCTTGACCCGCTCGGCCAACACCAGCCTATCGGCGGCAATATCGAGCTCTTCGGCGTCCAGTTCGGCGCTGGAGGTCGCCTGTGCTTCGGACTGGATCTCTTCTTCGGGGGTTTCCGGGGAATGCATGGTTATTCCTGACAGTTGCAGCTTCGACCGCTGCGATGTGGTCGCCTGACGGCTTTTTCAAGTGTGGGCGATGGATCTGGCCAGACTCAGGCGCGGCGCAAATCGACGTTGAGGGCCCGGCCCAGGGACGCAGCGGTGGCTTCGACTATGGGGATCACCCGCTCATAGGGCATCCGGCGTGGCCCGATCACCCCCAGCACGCCGAGCTGTTCGCCGACGCGATAGGGCGCGGTGACCACCGAGCAAGGACCCAAGGCGTTCAGCCCGCTTTCCTCGCCTATGAACAAGCGCACCCGCTCGGCGCTGTTGCTGCGTTCCAGCAGATGCAGCAGCGCGTGCTTTTCATGGAAGGTCTGGAACAGTTCGCGGACGTGCTGCAGATCATCCATGTCGCGATGCTCCAGCAGGGTTTGCTCACCGGCCAGCATCATCGGTTCGGCGCCTTCATCGCTCATCACGCTCTCGGCAGCGCCGACGACGACGTTCATCGCCTCATCGATGGCACTGCGTGTCGCCTTGAGATCGCCGATCAAGCGCTTGCGCGCTTCGGGCAGGGTCAGCCCGGAGAGTTCGCGATTGAGTGCTCGGGCCGCGCGCGACAAATCCCGCGCGCTGAATTCACGGTCGGTGCGGGCGATGCGGTTTTGTACCTCACCGTTGCGAAACACCAACACCACCAGCACCCGCTGCTGCCCCAACGGCAGGAATTCGACCTGCGCCAATGCCTGCTCTTCGCGCCGCGGGCAGCGCACCAGACTGACACAGTGGGTCAATCCGGAAAGCATCTCGGCGGCGGTGCGTAGGGCCTGACGCGGCTCGGTGCAGCGCTGCAAGGTGGCATCGATGCGCTCCAGTAGCGGTTCAGGGACCGGCTCCATCTGCACCAGGGCATCGACGAAAAGCCGAAAGCCCTGCGTGGTCGGCACCTTGCCGGCTGAAGCATGCGGTGCGCTGACCAGACCCTGCTCTTCGAGCTGAGCCAGCACGTTGCGCACCGTCGCTGAGCTCAGCTCCAGACCGCACTCGCGGGCCAATGTGGCCGAGCCTACAGGTTCACCGCCGCGGATGTAGTGCTGCACCAGATCGTGCAGCAGCTTGCTGGCGCGCGGATCGAGTGGGTTCTGCATATTCCAACGGCAATGACAGTGACACCGTTGTAGTTGGGGTGGTCCAGGGACGTTGCAAGGGGCAGTCCCCAGGGACTCCCTGAACAATGCACGCGAGCCGCGTTGCGAGTCCAAATCGTCTGCTGGTAGGCGCAGTCCGAAAGGCATAGTCATTCTATGCCCGAGGGCTGCAACGCCGCAGCAGGCGATTTGGGCCGCAACCCTTCGGGACGACGCCTGAGAAGCTCGCCAGCTACGTTGGGCGTCTTGCCCAGAGCGCAGGCTATGACCTGCGACGCCCGCCTTACTGGCGAACTTCTCAGGTGCCGTCGCGGCCGCGTGCATTGTTCAGGGAGTCCCTAGCCAATCAGCGTCAGCGGCACCAGCGCCATCAGCCCCAGCAGCAGGATGATCGCCAGCGCGGTGGTCAACATGGCCAGCGGGCGAGCGCGCAGGGCATCGAAAAAGGTCTCCGCGGTGCCGTCGGCCAATGCCTGCGCGCGCTCCGTCCGAGCGCGCTCGGCGCGCTGCTGCTGATACTGGTCCATTTGCGCTCTGGCGCGCGGATAGTCGGCATCTTCACGCAACCATAGCCCGCCGGCGGACACACCCCAGCGGCTGGGCTTGGTTTCGTACCACGCATAGCCGTCGTCTCGCAGCCAGGCGCGAATCTCATCGGCTTCATCGTCCGGGACGTGACGCAGGTTGAGCAGCAGCTTGGCCATGGCGGCAATCATAGCCCGGCGATCCCGGAGTATGCTCGCGCGATCGGCATGCTCAAGGAGTACCCGTTCGGCGCCATGAACTCGCCTGCTTTGGTCATCGCGATCTCTTTGCTTTATCTGGGCGCGCTGTTCTACGTCGCCCAATGGGGTGACCGGCGCCCGCGACTGTTGGAACAGCCGCGCTTGCGGCGCTGGGTCTACAGTCTGGCGTTGGCGGTCTATTGCACCACCTGGACCGTCTACGGCGCAGTCGGAACGGCCACCAATCAGGGCTGGGCTTATCTGCCGATCTATCTGGGCCCACTGTTGATTTGGCTGTTGCTCCCTTCCCTGTTCGAGCGCCTGGTGCTAATCGCCAGGCAACAGAACATCGCCTCCATCGCCGATCTGATCTCCGCTCGCTTTGGCCGCTCGCCGGGGCTGGCAGCGCTGATTTCGGCCATCGCCCTGCTTGCCGCAGTTCCCTACATTGCTCTGCAATTCAAGGCCATTTCCACCAGCCTGGGGGTGATGTTGCCGGAACTACGCTACGGCGCCGACGCCCCGCTGCTCGAGGATGGAGCCTTCTACGTGGCCTTGATCCTGTCGGCCTTCGCGGTGCTCTTCGGAACTCGACAGGTCAGCGCAGCCGTGCATCGACCGGGCCTGATCCTGGCCATTGCAGTGGAATCGGTGGTCAAGCTGGTAGGCCTGCTGGCGGTTGCTCTGCTGGCGCTGATGTACAGCGGCGCGGAGCTGAAGGTCCCAACCGTTGGCAGCGCATGGGACCCGCAGCAGATGCTTACGCTGGCCTTCCTTTCGCAAACACTGCTGGCTGCCTGCGCCATCGTATGCCTGCCCAGACAGTTTCATGTCACGGTGGTGGAGTGTCCGGACCCGTCCGATTTGCGCCCGGCAAGATCTATCTTCATCGGCTACCTGCTGCTGGTCAGCTTGGCGGTACTGCCCATCACCTGGTGCATGGCCGAGCTCAATCCACCCGGCATCGCCGCCGACACCTATGTACTGTGGCTGCCGCTCAGCATGGACCAGCCGGCGCTGGCCCTGCTCGCATTCATCGGCGGACTGTCGGCGGGAACGGGCATGGTCATTGTCGCCTCTGTGGCGCTATCGACGATGGTCAGCAATGACCTGTTGATGCCGGCCTTGATGCGGCTGCGCTGGCTGGGCCTGCAGCAGCGCGCCGATCTGTCCGGATGGGTGCTGGGCGTGCGCCGCGCGTCGATCCTTGGCCTGGGCATCGTTTCGCTGCTGTTTTATAGGCTCACCGACAACGGCAGTCAGCTCAGCGCCATCGGCCTGGTCGCCTTCAGCGCGGTGGCTCAGTTTGCGCCTGGATTGATCGCCGCCCTGTACCTGCGTTTCGCATCGGCAGCCGGCGTGCGCGCCGGCTTGCTCGCTGGCTTTGCGATCTGGCTGTATACCATCTTGCTGCCGACGCTGGCCCAGGCCGGCTGGCTGGATCAAGACTGGATCGCCGTCGGGCCCTTCGCCATCCAGCCGCTGGCACCGACCGCCCTGCTCGGCCTTCAGGGTCTGGATTTGATCACTCACGGCACGCTGTGGTCGCTGGCTTTGAATGTCGGCGTGCTGGTAGTGGTGTCCCTACGCCATCCGCCCAGCCTGGGTCAGCGCCTGCAGGCGGCACGTTATCTGGATCCCTTCGCCGCTCGCCTGGCGCTTCCGGATCAAGCCATACAGCGCGTGCAGCAAGGCGAATTGCTGGATCTGGCCACCCGCCTGCTGGGTGCCCAGAACGCCAGACTGGCCTTCGCCCAGCATGCGCGTGAGCAAGGCCGTGATTTCAACCCGACCGCCCCGGCCGACCGGCAGACGCTCGTATTCACCGAGCGCCTGCTGGCCGGCGCGGTGGGCACGGCGTCAGCGCGGATCATGCTTACCTCGGCGCTGCGCGGCAGCGGGCTGGAGCTGGGTGAGGTGGTTTCGCTGCTCGACCAGACCAGCCAGGAGCTGCGCTTCAATCGCGAACTGCTGCACGCGACGATGGAGAATGTGTCGCAAGGGATCAGCGTGGTCGACGCGCAAATGCGCCTGGTGGCTTGGAACCAGCGCTATCTGGAACTGTTCGATTTTCCCGAGAGTCTGGTCTACGTCGGCAAGCCCATCGCCGAACTGATCCGGCTCAATGCCGAACGCGGCGAATGCGGCCCGGGCGAGGTCGATGAACACGTGGCCAAGCGTATCGCCCACATGGAGCGCGGCACTGAGCACGTCGCCGAGCGCCTACGCCCGAACGGCATGGTGCTGGAGATGCGCGGCCGCCCGATGCCCGGCGGCGGCTTTGTAACCACCTTCAGCGACATCACCGAGTACAAGCGCGTCGAGGCCGAACTGCGCGACCTCACCGGCGAATTGGAGCAACGGGTCAACCAGCGCACCGACGCACTGACCCAGGCCCTGGAGGCGCAGCGCCTGGCCAAGCGCGAAGCGCTGGCAGCCAATGCATCGAAGAGCCGCTTCCTGGCCGCCGCCAGCCATGACCTGCTGCAGCCGCTGAACGCAGCGCGCTTGTTCACCGCGGCACTGCGCACCGAGCCCGAGGGTAGCGAGCCATCCAGCCAGCTGGCCTCGCGTATCGATTCTTCGCTGAGCGCTGCCGAGGAGTTGCTCTCGGCGCTGCTGGACATCTCCCGATTGGAGCGTGGCAAGCTCAAGCCGGATCTGGTCGCCATCGACACCGAAAGGCTGTTTGCCAGTCTCGCCGAGCAGTGTGCGCCCATCGCCGAACAGCACAACCTGTCGCTGCGAGTGCGATCGCGGCCACTTTGGGTGCGCAGCGACCGTCAACTGCTGCGACGGATACTGCAGAATTTTTTGTCCAATGCGATTCGCTATACGCCGCGCGGTGCCGTGCTGCTTTCGGCACAGCGTCGGGGTGACTACGTGAAGCTGTCGGTCTGGGATACCGGACCGGGCATCGCCAAGGACCAGCAAGCGCGAATCTTCGAGGAGTTCCAGCGCGTCGATGGCGTACACCACGGCAGCGAGCAGGGCCTGGGACTAGGTCTGGCGATTGTCGACCACGCCGCACGCGCGCTCGGCCACGAGATATCCCTGCGCTCTAGACTAGGCCGCGGCAGCGTGTTCAGTGTGAGCGTGCCCATTACCGCGCCTGCGCCGCTCGCGACGCCTGTAGTGACCCGAACCACGCACGATCTGAGCGCGTTGCGGGTGCTGTGCATCGACAATGAGCCGGCAGTCCTGGATGCCATGGCCGCGCTGCTGCGGCGATGGGGTTGTGCGCCGGTATTGGTCGGCAGTCGCGTACAGGCGCTGGACGAGGCCAACAAGACCGTTCCAGACATCGTTTTGGCCGACTTCCATTTGGACGACGGCGATGATGGCCTGGAGGTCATTGAGCTGCTGCGCGAGCAGTTGGGACAACCGCTGCACGCCGCCCTGATCACCGCCGACCGCAGCGACGCCCTGCGCGAAGCGGCGCAACGCAGCAGCGTTGAAGTGCTCTCCAAACCGGTTAAGCCAGCCGCATTGCGGGCGCTGCTGAGTGCATGGGCTAGCAAGGCGGAGGGCCCAGGGACCCGGGATTAGGGCTCAGGTTGCTCGCCCGAGGCGCCCCTGGGTCCTGTGCCTCAGTTGCTGACTTGCAATCAGAGGAAAGGTACGAGCGGAGCGTTAGGGCCCAGGTTGCTGATCCGAAGCCTTTCGGCTCTCTGAGTCTTGGTCGCCCATTGAATATCTGCGCAAGTAGTCGGGCACGCTGCGCTTTGCCCGACCTACGAATCCTGGGCGTCGGGTGGGCAAAGCGCAGCGTGCCCGCCATTGAAGCTAGCCCGGATTCACCATGGACTGCGCGCATGCCGCGCACCCTCTCGAACCTAAATCTCGACCAACGTCGAGAACGGACCAGCAAGCAAAGGAGCCACGACCGAAACCGGGAACTGCTGTTGATCTCCTGGGCCCTGAGCCCTGTGCCCTGGGCCCTATCTTCTCTCTAATCCTCCAACTGCAACCGATTGGCCATCATCACCACCTGAGTCCGATTATTGACCCCCAGCTTGCGCAGGATGGCGGTCATGTGCGCCTTGATGGTGGCCTCGGACACGCCCAGCTCGTAGGCGATCTGCTTGTTTAGCAGGCCGCTACAGACCATGCCCAGGACCCGGAACTGCTGCGGCGTGAGTTCGGCCAGACGACGGGCCAGGTCGGTTTCTTCGGCATCCAGTGCTGCCGGCTGCAGATCTTGAGGCGCCCAGATGTCGCCGTCCAACACCGCTAGCAGCGCGCTCTTCATGGTCGCCGAATCGGTGGATTTGGGAATGAACCCGGCCGCACCGTGGGCAAGCACACGGCTGATGGTGCGCGCGTCTTCGCGCCCCGAAACCACCACCACCGGCAGCCCCGGGCGCATGCCGCGCACCTGCACCAGCGCGCTCAGACCCTGCGCACCCGGCATTTGCAGGTCGAGCAGCAGCAGGTCGGCCTCAGGGTGGCACTCAATCAGCTCGTACATCTGTGCCACATCGGCGGCCTGACCGATCTCGCATTCGCCCAAAGCCTGCTCCACCGCACTCACCAGCGCCTGCCGGAACAGCGGATGGTCGTCAGCGATCAGGATGGTGGGCATAGGTCTGCTCTCATCACCACCCGTTCATCGATTCATCCGCTGGTCAACCAGCGCAGGCACCACCGCCGGATCGGCCAGAGTGGAAGTATCACCCAGCTGATCGTGCTCGTTGGCGGCAATCTTGCGCAGTATGCGGCGCATGATCTTGCCCGAACGGGTCTTCGGTAACCCAGGCGCCCACTGGATGTAATCCGGCGTGGCGATCGGTCCGATTTCCTTGCGCACCCAGTTGCGCAGCGCCAACCGCAGCTCTTCACTCGGCTCCACGTCACTGTTCAAGGTGACGTAGGCATAAATGCCCTGCCCCTTGATGTCATGGGGGCAGCCAACCACCGCAGCTTCGGCCACGTCGTGGTGCGCCACCAGCGCACTCTCGACTTCGGCCGTACCCATGCGGTGGCCGGAGACATTGATCACATCATCGACGCGACCGGTGATCCAGTAGTAGCCCTCCTCATCGCGCCGTGCACCATCGCCGGTGCAATAGGTGCCCTTGAAGGTAGTGAAGTAGGTTTCGATGAAGCGCTGCGGATCACCGTAGATGGTGCGCATCTGCCCCGGCCAGCTGTCCAGCAGGACCAGATTACCCTCGCAAGCGCCGTCCAGGACCTGACCTTCGTTGTCGACGATGGCCGGCTGCACGCCGAAGAAGGGCCTGGTTGCCGACCCCGGCTTGAGATCAGTGGCGCCAGGCAACGGAGTGATCAGGATGCCGCCGGTTTCGGTCTGCCACCAGGTATCGACGATAGGGCAGCGGCTGTCGCCCACCACGCGGTAGTACCACTCCCAGGCCTCAGGATTGATCGGTTCGCCCACTGATCCGAGCACGCGCAGGCTGGCGCGCGAACAGCGCGTGACCGGCTCGTCGCCCTCGCGCATCAGTGCCCGGATGGCGGTGGGCGCGGTGTAGAACAGGCTCACCTGATGCTTGTCCACCACCTGCCAGAAGCGGCTGACGTCGGGATAATTGGGTACGCCTTCGAACATCACCGTGGTCGCACCGTTGGCCAGCGGACCATAGACCACATAGCTGTGCCCTGTGACCCAGCCGACGTCGGCAGTGCACCAATAGATGTCGTCTTCGCGCACGTCAAAAACGCTCTCGTGGGTGTAGGACGCATAGACCAGATAACCGCCTGTGGTGTGCAGCACCCCCTTGGGCTTGCCGGTCGAGCCGGAGGTGTAGAGGATGAACAGCGGATCCTCGGCGTTCATCGCCTCTGGCTCGCACTCGCTAGCCTGCCCCTCCATCTGCTCGTGCCACCAGCAGTCGCGCTCGGTCCAGTTCACCGGCTTGCCGGTGCGCCGCACCACCAGCACCTTCTCCACGCAGGCTACCGCCGGGTTGCGCAGCGCTTCGTCGACGTTGGCCTTCAGCGGCACGGTCTTGCCGCCGCGCACCGCCGCATCGGCGGTGATCACCAGCTCCGACTGACAGTCGATGATGCGACCGGCCAGCGCCTCCGGGGAAAAGCCACCAAAGACGATGGAGTGAATGGCACCGATCCGGGTACAGGCCAGCATCGCCACCGCCGCCTCAACAATCATCGGCAAGTAAATGGTGACCCGATCGCCGCGCTGCACGCCCAGCGCCTTCAGCGCATTGGCGCACTGGCAAACGCGCTGATGCAGCTCGCGATAGCTGACCTTGCAGGAATCGTTTGGGTCGTCGCCCTCGAAAATGATCGCGGTCTTGTCGCCGCGAGTAGCCAGATGTCGATCCAGGCAGTTGGCCGAAACGTTCAGCTGACCGTCCTCAAACCAGCGGATGCGGAAATCCTCCAGGCGGTAGCTGGTGTCCTTGACCTTGCTGTAGGGCTTGATCCAGTCCAGTCGCTTGCCGACGTCGCCCCAAAAGGCATCGGGGTTGGAGATCGATTCGGCGTAGAGGCGCTCGTAGCTGGCCGCGTTGACTCGCGCGGCAGCGGCGAATTCGTCGGTTACGGGGTGGCGAGTGGCCATCGGAACTCCTCCCAGAGGCTGCTTGTAGCGTTGCCTGCAAGCTTAGCCGCAGCGCGCACTGCGTGCCTTCGACTTTGGTCGTAGAAGTCGCCAAAACTCGACCAAAGTCGTATGGGCGCCACGCGCGCTGCGGGCGCACGATCGGAGCGCACTCGGCCTGGTGCCGGGAATCAACGTGTAGGGAGGGGCACCGCATGCGACATCGATCGAAACGTACGGCACTGAGCGTGGCGCTGGCACTGGGGTTGGGCCTGGGCGCAGTCAACAGCTTTGCCGAGACCGCCAAAGAAGCCGAGCTGGAAGCTCGGATCGCCGAATTGGAAGCCACCGTCAAGCGCCTGGCCAGCGCACTGGAAGTGCAGCAGGCCGAAGTTCAGCGGGTTGCCGCGGCCGCGCCAGCGGCGCCGCCGGCCAATCCCATCCAGGACACCACCATCAGTACCAAGGCCAACGCCGGCACCAAGTTCAGTTTCGGCGGCTTTATCAAGACCGATGCGATGTGGACCAGCACCGACAGCGGCGAGCTGGCGGACGGCTCGGTCGGTCGTTTGTTCTACATCCCGCAGACCATTCCGGTCGGCGGTGACGACGAAGGCACCGATCTGGACGTGCACGCGCAGTTCTCACGGATCTGGTTCGGCACCGATACAGAGCTGGACTCTGGCGATAAGCTGCGCAGCTATGTGGAACTGGACTTCTTCGGCAACGCGCTGGGCAACGAGCAGTCCACCAATACCTACGGCGCCACCATCCGCCATGCCTTCGTCGGTTGGAACAACTGGTTGGCCGGTCAGACCTGGTCAAACTTCCAGGATGTGGGCGCGCTACCGGATGCAGTCGACTTCGTCGGTCCCACCGAGGGCACCACCTTCGTCCGCCAGGCGCAAGTTCGTTATACCAGCGGCCCATGGTCGATCTCTTTGGAGAATCCTGAAACTACACTCAACCCCTTCGGCGGCGGTGGGCGCATCTCCAGCGACGACAACAACGTCCCGGACGCCACCGTGCGCTACATGGCCAAGGGCGATTGGGGTCATTTCACCATTGCCGGCATCTTGCGCCAGCTCAAGTATGAGCTGCCCGGTGGCGACAGCACCGACGAGTTCGGCGGCGGCATCAGCGTTTCCGGTAAGTACATGCTCGGCGCCAATGACATCCGCTACATGGTTACCGGCGGTTCCGGTCTGGGTCGATACATCGGACTGGGCTTCTCCAATGACGCGACCCTGGACGCCAACGGCGACCTGGACGCGATTGACGGCTGGGCCGGCTTCGTCGCGTACCGCCATGTATTCAGTCCCAAGCTGCGTGGCAACCTGATGTATTCGCTGGCCGACTACGACACCAACATCGCAGCGCAGGGCGCCGGCGCCAACGACAGCGCGCAGAGCATCCACGCCAATTTGATCTACTCACCGCTGCCCAAGCTGGATGTGGGCGCCGAGCTGACCTTTGGTGAGCGCGAAGTGGCAGACGGTCGCGACGGCGATCTGACCCGCTTCCACGTCGCCTTCAAGTACTCGTTCTAAAGGGAGGAATGAAATGTCCAAGCAAGGTGACACCGACGGCTACTGGCGCGCCAATCTGCGCCTGCTGGCTGCCCTGCTTTCCATCTGGTTCATCGTTTCCTTCGGCTTTGGCGTGCTGCTCGCCGATTGGCTGGACCAGTTCCGTCTGTTCGGTTTCAAGCTGGGCTTTTTCTTCGCCCAGCAGGGATCGATCTATGTCTTCGTGCTGCTGATCTTCTACTACGTGTGGCGGATGAATCGGATAGAGCGCGAATTTGACGTCCACGAGGACTAGGAGACGATCATGGGAATTTTTGAGAACTGGACCACACTGGATACCTGGACCTGGGCCCTGGTCATCCTCTCCTTCGGGCTGTACATCGGCATCGCCATCTGGGCCCGCGTTGGCAGCACCAAGGATTTCTACGTCGCCGGCGGCGGCGTACATCCGGTGGTCAACGGCATGGCAACGGCGGCCGACTGGATGAGCGCGGCGTCGTTTATTTCGATGGCCGGCTTGATCTCCTTCATGGGTCGCGACGGCGCGGTCTATCTGATGGGTTGGACCGGCGGCTACGTGCTGCTGGCCCTGCTGCTGGCGCCCTATCTGCGCAAATTCGGCAAGTTCACCGTGCCCGACTTCGTCGGCGACCGCTACTACTCCGATACCGCCCGTTTGGTGGCGGTGATCTGTGCGATCTTCGTGTCCTTCACCTATGTAGCCGGACAGATGCGCGGCGTCGGCGTGGTGTTCTCGCGCTTCTTGCATGTCGAAGTCGAGTACGGCGTGGTGATCGGCATGGGCATCGTCTTCGTCTATGCCGTCATGGGCGGGATGAAGGGCATCACCTACACCCAGGTGGCGCAATACTGCGTGCTGATCTTCGCCTACATGGTGCCGGCCTTCTTCATCTCCATCCTGCTCACCGGCCATTTCCTGCCGCAGTTGGGATTTGGCGCGCAACTGGCTGACGGTTCGGGAGTTTATTTGCTCGACAAGCTTGACGGCTTGAGTCAAGAGCTGGGCTTTGCCGCCTATACAGACGGGTCCAAGGGCACCATCGATGTGTTCTTCATCACCATGGCGCTGATGGTTGGTACCGCCGGCCTGCCGCACGTGATCGTGCGCTTCTTCACCGTGCCCAAGGTCCGCGATGCGCGCCGCTCGGCCGGTTGGGCGCTGGCCTTTATCGCCATTCTCTACACCACCGCGCCGGCGGTGGCCAGCTTCGCCCGGGTCAACATGATTGAGACCATCAACGGCAAGGACGGCAGCGGCACGCTTTACACCGAGGCGCCGACCTGGATCAACAACTGGGAGAAGACCGGTTTGATCAGCTGGGAGGACAAGAACGGCGACGGCCGCATGTTCTACGCCAAGGATGAGCGCAATGAGATGACCATTGACCGCGACATTATGGTGCTCGCCAATCCCGAAATCGCCCGACTGCCGAAC
>JAUIFV010000067.1 GCA_030430155.1 Gammaproteobacteria bacterium | reverse complement strand
CGCTTCGCCGTAGCGCGCCAGCAGTGGGCCCAGGACCAGGATCGACGCGCGCATGGTCTTGACCAGATCATAAGGCGCGAAATAGGTGTGGGTCAGGCGCGGGTCCATTTCGATCCGCATCCGCTCATCGACCACCAGCTGCACGCCCATCTGGCCGAGCAGCTCCATGGTGGTAGTGACGTCGTGCAGGTGCGGCACATTGCCGATCACGCACGGCTCGTCAGCCAGCAAACAGGCCGAGAGAATCGGCAGCACGGCGTTCTTTGCGCCGGAGATCCAAACCTCACCGTTGAGCGGGATTCCGCCTTCGATAACGATCCGCGCCATCAGCCCACTCCTCGCTCAGCGGCCTCGGCCGGGGTCAGGGTCTTCAGCGCCAGGGCGTGGATTTCGCCGCCCAGCTTCTCACCCAGGGTGGCGTAAACCATGCGGTGGCGCTGCAGCGGACGCAGGCCTTCGAACTGAGCGGAGACGACCAGGGCTTCGAAATGGACCCCGTCGTCGCCTGCTACGCTGACCTCGGCGTCGCCTAGTCCAGCAAGGATGAGCTCTCGGATGATGCTTGGATTCATCAATATCTACTGTTTGTGGCGTTACGCTGTGTGTGCTCTAGCGTAAGCGGTTGTCGGGACTGCCGCGGCGCGGGCGCCTTCAACGGCTACAGCATCGGGAATGCTAGAATGTGCCGTTAACCAGCGCTTGGCGCACTTGCGGCAAGCCGAACATCATAACCAATTGCTTCCCTCCTCACAAAGTAAAGCGCCTAGACCATGAATGCTGCCGTGTCCCCGCTGCCTGTACCGTCCGCCGACGCCGTGCTCGACGACAATTTGATTCGGGATGCGGGCCGCAAGGTAGTCGAAATCGAGGCGCAGGCGATCTCGGCGCTCAGTGATCGTATTGATGCCGCCTTCGTTCACGCCTGTCACCTGCTGATCGGCTGCAGCGGGCGAGTGGTGGTGTCTGGCATCGGCAAATCCGGACACATTGCCCGCAAGATCGCGGCCACCTTGGCCTCGACCGGCACGCCGGCCTTCTTCGTCCATCCGGCCGAGGCCAGTCACGGCGATCTGGGCATGATCACCGCCAAGGACGTGGTGGTGGCGCTGTCCAACTCCGGCGAAACCGACGAGCTGCTGACCATCCTGCCGGTGGTCAAGCGCAAGGGGGTGCCGCTGGTGGCGATGACCGGCAATGCGCAAAGTACGCTGGCCCGATTGGCCGACGTTCACTTGAACGTTGGGGTCAGCGAGGAAGCCTGCCCGCTCGGATTGGCGCCGACCGCCAGCACCACGGCGGCGCTGGTAATGGGCGATGCCCTGGCCATCGCGATGCTGGAGTCGCGCGGATTCACCGCTGACGACTTCGCCGCCAGCCATCCCGCTGGCCAGCTCGGCCGTCGCCTGCTGGTGCACATCTACGACGTCATGCACAGCGGTGTAGAGATCCCGCGCGTGGGCGCCAATGCCACCGTGGCACAGGCGATGATGGAAGTCACCAACAAGAATCTGGGCATGACCGCCATCGTTGACGACAACGACCAGCTGCTTGGCGTGTTCACCGACGGCGATTTGCGTCGAACGCTGGACGATCAGGCGCTGGACATACGCGCCACGCCGGTCACTCAGGTGATGACGCCGGGCGGCAAGACCATCCGTGCTGACCGTCTGGCGATTGAGGCGGCGCAGATGATGGAACACCACAAGATCAACGCCATTCTGGTCGCCGATCAGGAAGGCCGCCTGGTTGGTGCGCTGAACTTCCACGACCTGCTGCGCGCGCGGGTGATTTAGGGCAAGCTCTGGCGTGTAAGCATCCACAGCCATGCAATCCATGCCTCTGACCATCGACGCCGATCAACTCAAACAGCGCGCCGCGGGAATCCGCCTGGCCGTTTTCGACGTGGATGGCGTACTCACCGACGGTGGCCTTTATTACCACCGTGATGGTTCGGAGAGTAAACGCTTCCACGTTCACGACGGGCTTGGTCTGAAACGGCTGATCAGCGCCGGCTTAGATGTGGCGGTGATCACCGCCAGGCGCAGCGAGGTGGTTGCCTTGCGAATGGCTGAACTGGGCGTCGCCCACGTTTATCAGGGCGAGGCCCACAAGTTGGGCTGCCTGCGCGGTTTGTGCGAGCGCCTGGGCGTGAAGCTGAGCGAAGTCTGCTACACCGGCGATGATGCGCCAGACGTGGAATGTATGGGCGCGGTGGGCCTGGCCTGCAGCGTCGCTGACGGGACCATTGAGGCGCATCAGGCCGCGCACTGGATCAGTCGTCGTAAGGGCGGTCAGGGTGCTGCCCGCGAAGTCTGCCAGCTGCTGCTCAATGCGCGAACCGCGGTCGGCAGGGAATCGGGCTCGCAATGAGACCGCCCACTCGCTTCGGTTATGGCTCTGTGGTGCTTGGTTTGGCGCTGTTTATCGGTACCTTTGTGCTGCGCCAGTACTGGCAGCCGGAGCGCCAAGGCGACGATCAACCAACGCTGGCGAATATGGATTTTGAAGCGCGAGACCTGAGCGTGAAGCGCTACGATCCCGAAGGTGCGCCGGGATTCGAACTCTGGGCGCCGCGGGCAGAACGGCAGCGCGCCGAAGACGCATTGACCCTGCTGGATGCCAATTTCGTCCTCGCCGATAGCGACAGCACCGACAGCTGGCACGGTCAGGCGCCGACGGCGCTGATCAGCAACGACGGCAGCGCGGTGCAGATGCTTGGCGGTGTGCTGCTGGAAAGGCCGCAGTCCAAGAGCACGCTGCACACTGAAGCGATGTCGCTGGACCCGCAGCAGCGGCGCGCCTGGGGCGAGCAGCCGGTGCAGCTGAAGCGACCGGGTTCGGTGGTGGAAAGCGGTCAGTTCAGCGTAGATTTGAACGCCGAGCAGGTAAGCTTGGAGGGTCAGGTCCGCGGGCGCTTCGACGCGCAACGATAGGACCTGCGTCAGACAGACACAGGAGCCGGTAGCAGTGCAGGGAAGGATGGAAGAGCAGCGCCACGGCAGGATACACGCCATCCAGCCGATCATTGCCGGACTGATCCTGGCTTTCGCCACTCAGCCTCTGTGGGCGCTGAAGAGCGATCGCCAGCAGCCGCTGGACGTTGCTGCTGATCGCTCGGAGAGCAACCTGGACGGCTCCACCACGATATTGATCGGCGCCGTGGAGATCAGCCAGGGCAGCCTGCAGGCCAACGCGGCCCGAGCCGAGGTCACCCAGGCTGACGGCGCGGTGAGCCGGGTCGTACTGACCGGGTCGCCGGCGCGTCTGAGCCAGCAGCTCGATGACGGCCAGGGTCGAATGAATGGCCACGCTCAGCGCATCGATTACGAGCTCAAAGCCGACCGCATCACCTTGACCGGCGCAGTCCGCTTGGAGCGGCCGCAGGGGGTGATGGAGTCCGAACGGGTGGTCTATCGCGTGGATAGCGGCCAACTTGACGCGGGCGGCGACGGCGGCCGGGTGAAGTTCCGCATCGTGCCCAAAGCCGCCGACGCGGACGTGCATTCGCCGCCGGCCGACAGCGCTCAATGAGTTCATCGGCCGCTGGGAGTCCAGCAGCAATGCCCGCGCGAAACGGACTGGCTGGCGTCAATCTGGCCAAGTCCTATGGTCGACGCGAGGTGGTGCACGAATTCAGCTTTGAGCTCGCTCCTGGGCAGATCGTCGGTTTGCTGGGTCCCAACGGCGCTGGCAAAACGACCTGCTTCTACATGGTTGTGGGCCTGGTCGAGGCCGATCGCGGCAGTATCCATTTGGATGGACGCGACTTGAGCGGGCTGCCGATGGCCTCCAGGTCTCGCGCCGGTCTGGGCTACTTACCCCAGGAACCGTCGATTTTTCGACGTCTCAGCGTGGAGAACAACCTGCTCGCCGTGCTGGAGCTGCGCCGCGACCTGGCTGCCAAGGACCGCCAGCTGGAGGCGGAGAAGCTGATGAGCGAGCTGCAGATCACCCATCTGCGCGATCAGCTGGGCGTGAGCCTGTCGGGCGGTGAAAGACGGCGAGTGGAGATCGCTCGCGCCTTGGCTGGTAATCCCCGCTACATGCTTCTGGACGAGCCCTTTGCCGGCGTTGATCCGATCACCGTTGGCGAGATCCAGCGGCTGATCCGACTGCTCAAGGCGCGGGGTCTGGGCGTGCTGATCACCGATCACAATGTGCGCGAGACTCTGGGGATCTGCGATCGCGCCTACGTCTTGGCGCATGGCTCGGTCCTGGCCGAAGGCGATCCGGCCGCGCTGCTGGCCGATCAGCGCGTGCGAGAAGTCTATCTCGGCAGTCAGTTCACCCTGTGAAGCGGACAACTGCGAGCCAATTCGACGCTGTCGGTAGGTCATGCGTAGCTCGGGATGCTGGAAACCCAGCCGCCTCTTCAGCAGAATCGTAGTCATGAAACCGGCACTGTCCCTGCAGCTCGGCCAACATCTGGCGCTCACCCCGCAGCTGCGCCAGGCGATACGATTGCTGGCCCTGTCGACGTTGGAGCTCAAGGGCGAGCTGGTCGACGCGGTGGAAACCAATCCGCTGTTGGAGTTTGACGAGGGCGGCGGCAACGAGACGCCGGAGTCGGCCGAGGAACGCAGCGTCGAGGGTCCGGAAGAAAAGGCCAGCAAGAGCGAAGAGGAGCGCGCGGCCGAAGAGCAAAGCGACTACCAGCAGAGCGAAGACGACAGCTGGTCGCTGGATAGCGGTCCGTCCGCGGGCAGCGGCAGCGGCAGCGGCGAGGGTGAAGGCGCCGAGGCGCGGATGACCGAAGCCGAGGACCTTTGCGCACATCTGCTTTGGCAGTTGCATCTGGCGCCGCTGAGTGATCGGGATCAGGCCATCGGGGTTGCGCTGATCGAGTCGCTCGATCACGACGGCTACTGGCGTGGCGACGATCAAAGCCTGATCGAATCGATGCGGCCGGAGTTCGAGATCGAGGCCGACGAGATCGACGCGGTACGCCATCGCGTGCAGCGTTTTGACCCCATCGGCGTGGCCTGTCGCGATCTGTCCGAGTGCTTGGATGTGCAGCTGAGCGAGGCGCCACAAAGCGAATCGGTGGTGCTGTCCCGACGCTTGGTCACCGATCACCTCAGTGAGCTGGCCGGCGGTGAACAGGCCTTGGCCAAGCTGGCGCAGTTACTGCAGGTGAGCAGCGAGCAACTGAGCGAATCGGTTGCCCTGATTCGCGCGCTGGATCCCAAGCCCGGTGCGGCATTTGCGACCGAAACGCCGGAATACGTGGTGCCCGACGCGGTGGTCGTGCGTCGCGAAGGGCAGTGGCAGGTGCGGCTCAATCACGAGTTGATGCCGCGACTGCGGATCAACCGCACCTATGCCGATCTGGTGCGCAGCGTGTCCCGCGACGATGCCAGCTACCTGCGCGGACGCCTCCAGGAGGCCCGTTGGCTGATCCGCAGCCTGGAGCAGCGCGATGACACCGTGCTCAAGGTGGCGCAGGCCATCGTGCTGCGCCAGCAGGGCTTTTTGGACCGCGGTGCTGAGGCCATGAAGCCAATGGTGATGCGCGAGATCGCCGAGGATGTCGGGGTGCATGAGTCGACGGTGTCGCGGGTGACCACGCGCAAGTACCTGCATACGCCTCGTGGCACCTTCGAGTTCAAGCACTTCTTCTCATCGCACGTGGCCACCAAGGACGGCGGTGAAGCTTCCAGTACCGCGATCCAGGCCATGATCAAGCGACTGGTGGAAGAGGAGCCTGCGTCCAAGCCGCTGTCGGACAGTAAACTTTCCGCGCTGCTCAAGGCCAAGGGCATCCTGGTAGCACGCCGTACCGTGGCAAAATATCGGGAAGCCATGCGCATTCCCCCCTCTCATGAACGAGCGCGCCCGGCGTGACCGGAGGGAGCAGACCGTGCCGTGGCGTGACTGCGGGTTCGCAGTAGGAGGTTCGTGAACAATGCAGGCTGGAGTCATGAATCGCCGCGACCACCGTACATTCCCACTGACGCTTGCCAATCCCGTTCACTGCCCCTAGCGTAGGGGACCACTGCCCCTCGCGTAGGGGACAGCCGCCGGCTGGCAATCAGGCTACCGGCGTTTCGCAGGAGGAAGTCTATGAAGATCGTGCTGACCGGCCGCCAGATCGACGTCACCGCAGCGTTGAACGACTACGTCCACAGCAAGTTTGACCGCCTCTCCCGTCATTCCGATGATGTGTTCACCGTGCAGGTCGTGCTGGAAGTCGAGAAGCTTAATCATCGTGCCGAAGCCACTGCCCACCTGCGCGGCAAGACTGTGCATGCCGACGCCGAAGGCGTGGATATGTATGCTGCTATCGATCTGCTCGCCGACAAGCTCGATCGTCAGGTGCTCAAGCACAAGGAGCGGGCCACCGATCATCATCGCGCCGAAGCGCAAAAGTCGGCAGCCCTGTAGGCCCTATCCCAACGGCTTTGCGCCGCTGCGGCGGCCGCGCCGCATTCACTGCTGATTATCCAAAGGCGAGGTCTGGCAACGTGCAATTGGTTGATTTATTGAGCCCCGGTCGCACCCAGGCCGGCCTCGCCATCGCCAGCAAGAAGCGGCTGCTCGAACATCTGGCAAGGATGCTCGCCGAAGACGGCGATCCCGATCTCACCCGGATCATTTTCGACGGGCTGTTTGCCCGCGAAAAGATGGGCTCGACCGGGCTCGGCCACGGCATCGCCATTCCCCACGGTCGGATCAGTGCCGACATCGCCCCGGTGGCCGCATTCGTGCGGCTGCGCGACCGCATCCCTTTTGATTCGGCCGACGGCGACGGCGTCGATCTGGTGCTGGCGATGGTGGTACCGGAGCATTTCACCGATCAGCATCTGAAGCTGTTGGCGATGGTGGCGGAGATGTTTGATCAGGGCGATGTGGTCGCCCAGCTACGCAGCGCAGGCGACGACCACAGCCTGTACAAGGTGCTGGCCGACTGGCGGCCGAAGCGGAGCGGGGGGTGATGCGCAAGGTTTCAGTAGCCAGCCTGTTCGATGATCTGAGCGGCCGCCTGAAACTGAGCTGGAGCAAGCCCGACATCGGCGGGGCGACCTTCATCGATGCCAGCGAGCATCGCGCCAAGCGGCCGACGCTGGTCGGCTATCTGAACCTGATCCACCCCAACAAGATCCAGATCTTCGGCCGCGAAGAGATCAACTATCTGGACAATCAGGCCGAGCGCACCCGCAAGCGCACCCTGAAGACGGTGATCGAACTCAAGCCGGCGGTGATCCTGGTTTCGCGCGGTCAGGCGGTGCCCGAGGATCTGCAGCGCGTGGCCAAACGAGCCGGGGTGGCGGTCTGGACCTCACCGCTGCGCGGCCATGAGCTGCTCACCTACGTGCAGTATCACCTGGCCCGGTCGCTGGCCGAGCGCATCACCCTGCACGGCGTGTTCCTGGAGGTCTATTCCATCGGCGTACTGCTCACCGGCGCCAGCGGTTCGGGCAAGAGCGAGCTGGCGCTGGAGCTGATCACCCGCGGCCATCGCTTGATTGCCGACGATGCGGCCGAGTTCACCCTGATCGCGCCGGATGTGATCGATGGCACCTGTCCAGAGCTGCTGCGCGACTGCCTGGAGGTGCGTGGGCTGGGCGTGCTCAACGTGCGCAACATGTTTGGCGATACAGCTGTTAAGAAAAACAAGTATTTGCGGCTTATACTTCATCTGGCACTGGAGGATGAGGCAAACAACAATGATCCGGAAAGCCGACTGTTTGGCAGCATTTCCTCGCGCTCCGTGCTGGGCGTAGAGGTGCCACAGATGGCGATTCCGGTGGCTGCCGGTCGCAATCTGGCGGTGCTGGTGGAGGCCGCGGTGCGCAATCACGTGCTCAAGTCCGGCGGCATCGACGCGGCGCAGATCTTTGTCGATCGCCAGGCTCACCAGATGCGCCGTGTGAAGCAGTGGAAGGGCTAAGGAATGGTTGACGCCAACCGCATTGAGGATCTGCCACCGCTGCACAGCCATCGGGTGCTGGTGGTCAGCGGCTTGTCCGGCTCGGGCAAGACCGTGGCCCTGCGCAGTCTGGAGGATCTGGGCTACTTCTGCATCGACAATCTCCCCGCCGCGCTGCTCTCGGCCTTCGCCCAGCGCACCCTGGCCGACGCCGAGGGGCTGTATCCCAAGGTGGCGGTAGGCGTCGATGCGCGCAGCCCGCTAGCTGATCTGGACGCCATTCCCAAGACCTTGGCAGAGCTGGCGCGGATGGGGCTGCCCGGTGGCGTGCTCTATCTGGAAGCCGACAATGAGGTCCTGCTCAAGCGCTATTCCGAAACCCGCCGGCGGCATCCGCTGAGCAGCGCCGGCGTGTCCCTGCCGGAAGCCATCGATCGCGAACGCAAGCTGCTCAAGCCGCTGCGTCGTATCGCTGATCAGGTCATCGACACCTCCAAGTTGAACATCCACGAGTTGCGCCGGCAGATCGCCCTGACCATGGGATTGGTGCCGGGCAAGATGGTGCTGATGCTGGAGTCTTTTGCCTTCAAGCACGGCGTACCCAGCGATGCCGATTTCGTATTCGATGCGCGCTTTCTGCCCAATCCGCATTGGCAGGCGGAATTGCGCCCGCTATCCGGCCGCGACACCGCCATACGCCACTTTTTCTCCGGCCACGGCGAAGTGCTGGAGTATCTGGCCGACATCGCCCGTTTTCTGGATCGCTGGCTGCCTGGCCTGGATCAGAGCGAGCGCAGCTATCTGACCGTGGCCATCGGCTGTACTGGCGGGCGCCATCGCTCGGTGTATCTGATCGAGGCGCTGGCCGAACGCTTTCGCGCCAGCCGCGGCGATGTGTTGGTCTATCATCGGGAGCTGGCATGAGCGTCGGCGTGCTGCTGGTCACCCACAACGGAGTGGGCCCGGATCTGCTCAAGTGCGCCAGTCGGGTGCTGCCGATCATGCCGCTGAAGGTGGATTATCTGCAGGTACCTTGGGAGGGTCAGGCGCCTGAGATTCTGGCCTCCAGCCTGCGCTCGCTGCTGCGCGAACTGGATGAAGGCCAAGGGGTACTGATCCTGGTAGATTTGTACGGGTCGACTCCGGCCAATGTGGCCCGTCAGGTTGAGCCTGGCCGCCAGGTACGGCGGGTCTATGGGGTCAATCTGCCGATGCTGCTGCGGGTGCTGAACTATCCGCAGCTGGACTTGAACGAACTGGCCGAGGTCGCCGTGGAGGGCGGACGCACGGGGGTAATCACAGACGATGGCTGAGCGTATGGTAACGGTGAGCAACAAGTTGGGGCTGCACGCGCGCGCGGCGGCGAAGCTGGTGCACACCGCCGGACGCTATCAATCGACTGTAGAGATCGTCCACGGCGAGCGCCACGTCAACGCCAAGAGCATCCTCGGCGTGATGATGCTCGCCGCAGGCAAGGGCACCGTGCTGCAGGTCTGCGCCGACGGGGTCGACGCCGAGGAGGCGGTCGATGCGCTGGAAAGTCTGTTTGGGCGGCGTTTTGATGAGGAATAGTCTGTCGCTGCGACCAGCACGCTGCCCGGCCCAGTCTGATCCGGCTGGACGCAGCCATGGCGGCTCCCCGCACTGCAACGGGAGCGGCTGAGCAATGACCGCACTGGTCCTCTCTGGCATTTCAGCGTCCAAGGGGATCGGTATCGGCCGTGCGAGAGTCATCGTCGCCGGCAGCCCGGAAGTGCCGGAGTATTTGCTGGAAGGCGATCAGATCGGCCCGGAAATCGAGCGCTACAGACAGGCGGTGGCCTTTGCCCGCACCGAACTGGCCGATGTGGCCCAGCGGGTGCGCGGTCAGCTGGCCACCGAGCTGCGCGAGTTCATCGACGCCCATCTGCTGATGCTCGAAGACGACATGCTGGCCGAAGGCCCCCTGGAGTACATCCGCAGCCGCTCCTGCAACGCCGAATGGGCGCTGAAGCAGACCCGCGACGGCTTGATCGCCGCCTTCACCGCGATGGACGATGAATACCTGCGCTCGCGCGTGGACGATGTCGATCACGTGGTGGCGCGGATACAAAGCGCGCTGGCGCAGCGCAAGGACCGCGACCATCTGGGCGAAGATCGGCTCGATGATGCGGTGGTTGTGGCTGACGATCTGTCTCCCAGCGAGGTCGCCGATCTGGCCGAGCGCGGCGTTCGTGCGCTGATTACCGAAACCGGCGGCGCGCTATCGCACTGCTCCATCCTCTGTCGCGCTCTGGGGATGCCCTACATCGCCGGCATACGCCAGGCCAGCGAGATGATCAACGAGGGCATGCTGTTGATCGTCGATGCCGACCGCGGCATCACCCTGATCGACCCCGACGGCGAGCGGCTGGGACGCTATCGCGATCGCCAGCAGGAGCAGCAGCGTCGTCACCAGCGCCTGGAGGCGCTGCGCGGAGAGGCAGCGGTGACCTCCGACGGCACCCCGATTCGCCTTTGGGCCAACGGCGAAAGCGAAAAAGAAGTGGATCTGGCGATCAGCTATGGCGCGGTCGGCATCGGCCTGTATCGAACCGAGTTCTTGTTTATGGGCCGCGCCGAGCCGCCCGAAGAAGACGAACAGTACGAGCACTTCCGCGCCGCGTTGGAACATCTGGAAGGGCGCCCGCTGACCCTGCGCACGCTGGATGTGGGCGCCGACAAGCAGGCGCCGCTGGGCCAGGATCCGAACGAGCCCAACCCGGCGCTGGGGTTGCGCGGGATCCGCCTGTCGCTGCGCTTCCCGCATTTGCTCAAGACCCAGCTGCGCGCCGTCCTGCGTGCCCACCAGCACGGCCCCATCCGCCTGCTGCTGCCGATGCTGAGCCGGGTCAGCGAGATCCGCGCCGCCCGCGAGCTGCTCGCCCAGTGCGCCGAGGAGCTGGAGCTGGACGCCAGCGACATTCCCATCGGCGGGATGATCGAAGTACCCGCTGCCGCGCTGCTGGTCGACCAGTTCCTCCGCCACCTGGACTTTCTGTCCATCGGCACCAATGATTTGATCCAATACACCCTGGCCATCGATCGCACCAACCAGGCCCTGGGTAGCCTCCACGACCCGCTGCACCCGGCCGTACTGAAGCTGATCGCCCGAGTCATCGAATGCGGCGATGCGCAGGGCAAGTCGGTCAGCCTGTGCGGCGAGATGGCCGGCGAACCGCGCTACACAGGCCTGCTGCTGGCGCTCGGCCTGCGCGACTTCAGCATGCACCCGCGCGTGCTGCTGGAGGTCAAGGAAGTCCTGCGCAGCGCCGACATCACCGAACTGGGCAAGCTTCGCCAGTCGCTGCTGCAGGCCGAAGAGGCCGAGCAGCTGGAGGCGTTGTTGCCATTGAGTTGATGTGCAGGTGATGGAAATCTGCCCTTGAGCGGTGCCCGATGGCGCTGTGGTTTAGGGCGATACCACAGGTCCAGCTCCAAGCAAGCGGCTACCACGGATTCAAGGTATACCCCTGCTGCTGCAGCAGCGCATGTTTGGTCATCGCTGACAGCGCCAGCTCGACGCCCGGAAGCAGATCGCGGGCTTTAATGTCCCGGTAGGCGGCGGTCTGACTGCACAGGGAGATGGACACGCCGGCCTCAATCAGCGCGGCAATCAGCGCGGCGTTGGGGTTGTCTCGCCCCAGTCGTTCGGCACTGACCAGATCCATTGCCGCCGGACCATGTACGACGATGGCCAGCTGCATGGCCTCGGCAGGTATGCCGGCGCGAGCGTGCATATTCAAAAACCTTGCGGCGCTGTCGAAGTGCCGGTTGGGGGCGTCGGTGGGGCCGACTTCAGCAACGTCGAAAGCGTGTTTGAAGCGGGTTGATTGCGGCAGCTTGGCGGCGTCGGGTACCTCGGCGGTCTTGCCGAACACGGCGATCAGCGGTCCTGCGCTGAAATCGTCTGGGCCCGCGTGAAGCGGCATCGCCATGGCCAGCAGCAGGGCGTTCATTGGGTGCAGCTTGGTTCGGTCCATCGTCGTTCCGAGCAAAACCGAGAGCATAGCCGAGGCCGCCTGCAATTGGCCGGCGGATGCGGTTTGCGCTCACGTTTCGGTGCTACTGGCGGGCTCTACGCCACCACATGGAATGCGATCTACAGCGCGATTTCGACTCCTTGATAACGTGGTGCGATTGGTCTCACTGTGGCGATTGCGATGGCGGAGTCGGACCGATAATCCGGCTCTGACACATCTCAGCGGTGACTTCTGTCAATTACGCTCATCGGCCGCTTTCGCTACGGTATCTACAACTCGAAACGGAGGTTGAGAAGATGTGGACGACCTTTGGCTGGGTGTGTTTTGGCATGGCGGTGTGGGGTCTGTGCATAGTGATGCAGGCGCTGCAGCGGCGTTTTGCTCCTGAACTGGATTCATTTCTTGGCATTGGCAGTGAGTCTGCCGTCGCCGCGCCCCCGCGCGCGCCGCGCAGTGGCGTGGCCGCCGACCGGCGTGATCAAGAGATCGCGCAGCTCAAGCAGCGCATCGAAGCGCTGGAAGCGATCGTCACCGATCGGCGCTATCAGTGGGAGCAGGAACTGCGCCGGGGATAGAACCAATCCGATAATCGTCTGCGCCCAATTCAGGAGCGGTGGGAAGCGGTCTTGCCCTACCGATCCAGCCGCCACCCATCCCGGTGCTGATGCAGAAAGCGCAGACACTGCTCGGCTTCCAGCGGTTCGCTGACCAGATAGCCCTGGATTTCGTCGCAGGACTCGCTCTCCAGGTAGCGCAGTTGGTCAATGCTGTCGACGCCTTCGGCGACCACGGTCAGGCCCATCGAGTGGGCCATCAGGATCATGGTTGAGGCCAGCACGCCGCCGTCGCCGGGGCCGTCGATGGCGTGGACGAAGGACTGGTCGATCTTCAAACGATCGATGCTCAGCCGCTGCAGATAGCTCAGCGAGGAATAGCCGGTGCCGAAGTCGTCGATGCAGATGCGCACGCCGGCCTTGCGCAGATCGCTGGCCAGCAATCCGCTCTGCAGCGGGTCGCTCATCAAGACGCTCTCGGTGATCTCCAGCTCCAGCAGCTCGGCCGGCACGTCGTGACTGTGCAGCACCGACTGCACCAGTCCGGAGAAATCGCCGCGCGGGGTTTGCGCGGCGGAAACGTTGACCGCCATGTGGATGCGGTTCAGAGCCGGATCCTCGCGCCAGTGGGCCAAGTGTTCTACGGCACTGCGCAGCACCCATTCGCCGATGGCCAGGATCATTCCGGTTTCTTCGGCAACGGGAATGAATTCCGCCGGGCCAACCTCGCCCAGTTCGGCGCTGTTCCAGCGCAGCAGCGCCTCCACGCCGACGATGCGTCGGTCGCCCAGATCGACCTTGGGTTGGAACACCAGGCGAAATTCATCGCGATCCAGGGCACGGCGCAGGCCGGCTTCGATCTTGGTCCGCTGCAGCGAGCCGGAGGCCAGTTCCACCGAGTAGATCTGCGAGATATTGCGGCCGCGCCGCTTGGCCTGGTACATCGCCGCGTCGGCATTCTTGAGCAGCTCGTCGACGCTGTGGCCGTGGTCGGGATACAGCGCAATCCCGATCGACGGCGAGATGGTCAGGTCCTGATCGCGCATGCTGATCGGCGCGGCGAAGGCGTCGATGAGATTGTCGGCGGCGTGCTGCACCTGCTCGATGTCATAGACCTCGGGGATGAAGACGGTGAATTCATCGCCGCCCAGCCGCGCGGTGCGCTCCTTGTCGCCGGTCACCGCGGCGATGCGGTTGGCGACCTGCTTGAGCAACTCATCGCCGGCGGCATGGCCGAGCGAGTCGTTGATGTGCTTGAAGCGGTCCAGATCGATGAACAGCAGCGCCAAGCGCAGCTGGCTGCGTCGTGCCCTGGCCAGCGCGTGATGCAGCCGACTGACCAACAGGGTGCGGTTGGGCAGCCCGGTCAGTACGTCGTAGCTGGCCAGATAGCGCAGCGTCTGCTCGGCGCGTTTGCGCTCGGTGATGTCCTCCAGCACCGCAAGGAAGTGCGAGCGCGTGCCGCTGGCGTCCTTGACCTCGCGGATCTCGATCGCGGCCAGGAAGTCGCGACCGTTTTTTTGCCGCTGCCACATCTCGCCGTTCCATTCACCGCTGTGTTCGAGGCGTTGGCGCAGGGCAGCGATGCTTTCGGCGCTGGTCTTGCTCGAGTTGAGCAGGGCGGCGTCTTCGCCGATCACGTCTTCGGCGGCGTAGCCGGTAATCCGGGTGAAGGCCGGATTGACATAGGTGAATCGAAACTCTGGCGAGGTGACGGTGACCGCCTCGCTCATCAGGCGGATGATTTCCACCGAGATGCGCCGCTCCTCCTCGCGCGCGCGCTCCTCTTCGATGACTCTGTAGGTCCCGGCCATGCGCTGCGGCTGGCCTTCGCTGTCGCGCGCCACCACCCGGCCGCGAGCGCGGATCCAAACCCAATCCCCGCTTGCCGTGCGCGCCCGATACTCGGCATCGTAGGCTTCGCTGCGGCCGTGCAAGTGCTCTTCAAGGGCGCTGAACACCCGCGTTCGGTCATCGCGGTGGACTACCTGCTCGCGCCACACCGATTCGGCCAGCTCGGTCCAGGTCTGCTTGCCGATGAAGCGCCCGGTGCCCATGGAGTGGATCTGTCCGTCGTCCAGATCCCAGAACCACAAGCCGTCGCCACTGCCCCACAGTGCCCAGTTCAAGCGTGCTTCGCTCTCGCGCAATGCGCTGCGCTGCTCACGCAGTCGGGCGGTGGTCCAGCGGTACTTCAGCCCGAGCATCAGCAGACCGGCCAGCGTGGCGGCCTGGGCGATGAGCACCGCCAGCCACCAGCGCACCGGCAGGCCCTGCAGCAGGGCGATGGCGCTGAGCATCAGCAGACCGCCGACGACGGTGAGGGTCAGCGCGCTGTCCAGCACCCGATAGCCCTTGGGGCTGCCGCCGGAGTCGGCCTCGCTATCGCGAAGTTTGGGCGCTGAGCTCATCGCTATACTGCGTCAGGGTCTACTGCGGATTCTCGCACGCGAGGTGGCGGCTCGGGTCCCGCGACGTATCGACGCAGCAATCCTTTGCGCCCGTGGCAGCGCTGATTTACCCCGGTTGTGGTCCGTCAGCGAGCCAGCCAAACCAGCCGTGCGCGCTGCGCGCCCTTGCCATAAAGAATGGCAGCCTGCGCGTAGCGGTGTCCGTACATGCGGGCCTGGGCCAGGGCAATCGGTGCAATCCACAGCGCGGGTTCGAACCAGCTGCCATCAGCAGCGCTGCCTTCGCCCTGGGCGAAGCGGAGGCCGCGTCGCGCCAGTAGTCGCTCAAAGTGGCGATGGCGGCGCGCATTGAGCGGTGCTGGATAGGTTCTGGAGAGCGGGTTGACCGCGCCGATCAGGGCCCAGCACGCGTCAGGCTGCGGCAGATGGTCCTGCAGCTGCGTATTGTCCCGATGCAGTTCCAAGCGCAGCGAGCGAACGCCGAGGCGGACCCGGTAGATCGCGTTGTCGTACAGCGGTTGGAGCGACCGGCGGTTCAATCCCGCTTGCGGAAAGTCTTGGAACGGCGATCGACCAGGGCGGTGGCGACGCCGTCCGGCAGGTGCTTGGTCAATGACCGCACGAAACGATTCCAGCGGCCGTTGACGTAGACCGCCTCGCCCCGTTCCACCGCCTGCAGGCCCTGACTGACCACGGTAGGCGAATCCATCCACATGAACTTGGGCATCTTCGAGACCATCTCGCGGGTGCCGTTGACGTCGTGGAAGCTGCTGTAGGTGAAACCCGGACACAGGGCGCAGACGTGTACGTTGCGATCTCGATTCTCCAGCGCCAAAGCTTGCGAGAACTTGATCAGATAGCTCTTCACCGCCGCATACAGAGTATGGCCGGCGGGGGCCGGGACCAGACCGGCCAGACTGGCCACGTTGATGATGCGGCCAAAGTTGCGCTCGCGCATGCCCGGCAGCAGGCGGTGCACCAACTCGGTGGGCGCGGTGAGCATCAGCTGCAGGAACTGCTGGTGGGTGGCCCAGTCGTGGGCGGTGAAATCGCCGGGCAGGCCGTAGCCGGCGTTGTTGATCAGCATGTCGACCACCAGGCCGCGCCGATCCAGCTCGGCGACCAACCGGGCGGCAGCATCGGCTTCGGCCAGATCGCTTTGCAGGCAAGTCACCTGCACGTCGTGCGCCTTTCCGAGCTCGGCTGCCAGCTCATTCAAGCGCGCCAGCCGCCGTGCGCTGATGATCAGATTCCAACCTTCGGCGGCAAGTTGGCGGGCGAACTCCTCGCCGATGCCGGCCGATGCGCCGGTAATCAGTGCGCTGCGCTTGCTCATCTGACCTCCTTGGGTGCGCCCAGACGCGCATGCTCAGGTAGGGCTTGCAGCCGTTCTTCGACCATCCGCCCGGCGGCGTGCCAATCGATTTGCTCCAAGCTGTCGGCGCTGGCCAGCGTGCCAATGATCTCGGCCTGGATGGCCCCGCGTGCCTTGGCTTCGGCGTAGGGCAGATTGGTGAAGCTGACCTGTGCGTAGCGGGACAGGAAGCGATCGGGAAAGCGCCTGGCCAGCGCGCTTTCGATCTTCTTGCCCCACTGGTAGTCGGCCCGGGCGACGTGATCGCGCATCTCGTAGTAGTTCTCTACTGCCATGTCTGCGATGGCATCGGCGTTGGCCTTGCGGCGCTTGTAGAACTCGGCGAAGGCCGGTGCCAGCTCGCATTCATCGCAAAGCAGATCGGCCAGCTCGGCGCAGTCTTCAAAGGCGCAATTCATGCCCTGGCCGTGGAAAGGCACGACCGCGTGGGCGGCATCGCCAATCAGCAGCGCGCGACCTTCGTGGTGCCAGGGCTGCAGACGCAGCGTGGCCAGCGGTCCGACCGCGTTGTCGGCGAACTCCTGATCCAGATCCTCCAGCAGCGGCACCGCCGACGGGAACTCCTCGGCGAAGAACGCGCGAACGGCGCCGCGGCTGTCCAGCTTGGCAAAGCTCTTGTCGCCTTCGTTGGGCAGAAACAGGGTGACCGTGAAGCTGCGATCGGCGTTGGGCAGGGCGATCAGCATGAACTTGCCGCGCGGCCAGATGTGCAGCGCATGCGGGTCCAGACGGAACTGCGGGTCGCCTCCACTGGCGTCGGTCAGCGGCCTGATCGACAGCTCCTTGTAGCCGTGTTCCTCCCAGCTGATCTGCTCGTCCAGCCCGAATGCCGAGACCATCGCCGCACGCAGCGGTGAGCCGGCGCCGTCGGCGCCTATCACTGACCGGAAAGAGACCAGATCGGGACCGTCGGGGGTGTCCATGACCAGCTGCGAGCGCTCCCAATCCACGCCGCGCAGGGCGTGATCAAAATGCAGCTGGACGCCGGCGTCGGCGGCGGCGCTGACCAACAGCCGGTTGAGGTTGGCGCGATGCACCGAGTGGATCACCTGGCTGTCGTTCATGCCGTAAGGCTGCAGATCGACTTCGCCGTGCAAGCTGTGCACGGCGCGGCCGCGCATGGCGATGGCCTGCTCGGCCACCGCCTTGTCCACCTTGGCCATGCGCAGCGCGTGCCAGCCCCGCTCGGACAGTGCCAGATTGATCGAACGGCCGCCTATGGCCGGTCCGCCGCGCGGATCGCCGCGGCGCTCGTAGAGGTCGATCTTCCAGCCGCGCTGGGCCAGCAGGCGGGCCATCAGTGCACCGGCCAGGCCAGCGCCGACGATCGTCAGTTCCCTGCTCATCGGTGGCGCTCCAGTTCGGTGGCCAGGGCATCGACCAGCCCGTCGCAGTCGGCAAAGCGGTTGTACAGCGGCGCCGGCGAGGCGCGCAGGATGTCCGGTTCACGCCAGTCACAGATCACCCCCTGCTCGAGCAGAGTGCGATACAGCTGCTGACCCAGCTCGCGGCCCTGGCGCAGGCGTATGGACAGCTGGCAGCCACGCTGACTTGGATCACCGGGAGTGACTATGCTCAGTTGGTCGCCGAGGCGCTCGGTAAGCCGCCGCTCCAGGTATCCGGTGAGCTGGACGGACTTGCGCCGCAGGGCGTCCATGGTGGCTGCTTTGAAGATCGGCAGCGACGCGCGCAGCGGCGCCAGAGCCAGGATCGGTGGATTGCTCAGCTGCCAGCCATCGGCGCCCGGGGTGGGCACGAACTCCGGACCCATCTTGAAGCGACTGGCTTCGTCGTGGCCCCACCAGCCGGCCAAACGGGGCAGATTGGCGTGGGCGTGGCGGGAATGGACAAAGGCGCCGGCGACTGCGCCGGGTCCGCTGTTGAGGTACTTGTAGCTGCACCAGACCGCAAAATCCGGGCCTGCTTCGTGCAACTTGAGCGGCAGATTGCCCACCGCGTGAGCCAGATCGAAGCCTACGGTAGCGCCAACCTGATGCGCGATACGGGTATGCCGGGCGATATCAAAGGCTTGGCCAGTGACATACTGCACGCCGGGCAGCAGGACCAGGGCGATCTCCTCGCCATGGGCGTTGATCGCCGCATCCAATGCGTCAGGATCGATCAGGTCGGCGCCGGGCTCGGGCGCAATCTCAATCAGATCCACATTCGGGTCGCCACCGTGCCAGAGCACCTGCGAGGCGACCGCGTGGCGGTCAGAGGGAAAGGCCCGGGCTTCGAGCAATATCTTGCGCCGCCGACCCTGCGGCCTGTAGAAACTGGCCATCAGCAGGTGCAGGTTGACGGTCAGCGAATTCATCGCCACCACCTCGATGGGCTCGGCGCCGACCAGCAGCGCCAGATCCTCGCGCACCAACGCGTGGTATGGCATCCACTGGCTATGGCCCTTGAAGTGCGCTTCCACGCCTTCGGCCGACCACTGTGCCAACACCTCCTCGACCTGGTTACGGGCATCCTTGGGCATCAAGCCCAGCGAGTTGCCGCAGAAATAGTATTGTTCGCTGCCGCCGGTACGCGGCATATGGAAGCGGGTTCGAAAACTGGCCAGCGCGTCCTGCTGGTCTAAAGTGGAGGCATCCATGGGCACAAACAGATCATGAGAGGAATGCGGATGCTACCTGTATGGGCCGTCGTCGTCAGTGTCTGTGCCGCCCTGTCGCTGGCCGGCGCGGTTCATGCGCAGCCTGCAATACCGCTTTTTGATGCCGAGCTGGATCCCTGGACCACCGGTGACGGTGCCGGTGGGGACAACTTTGGCCGCACAGTCGTGCAGGATGGCGACTGGCTGGCGGTGGGTGCACCCGGGGATGTGCTGCCCGATCCGAATTCCATCACCGGTGCCAGTTTGGGCAGCGTTTACCTCTATGCGCGCGACGGCGGCGGCTGGTCGCTGGCTCAGACGCTGCGCGTACCGGATGCAGTCAACGGTGCCACTTTTGGGCTCAGTCTGGCCATGGCCGGTGATCTGTTGATCGTCGCTGCACCGCGTTCGAACGTGCTCGGCCCGAACGATGCGGGCACGGTGTACAGCTTTCGGCGCGACGGCGGTGGAGTCTGGCAGTTCGAATCCCGATTGGACTCAGCCGAGCCGGTAGGGGACGGCAACTTCGGCCACGCGCTGCTGCTGCTGTCGGCCACCGAGCTGCTGATCAGCGCGCCCGGTGAGGCCGATCGAGGTGAGCTTGGTGCCGGTGCGGTGTATCGCTTCACTTACGATGGTGCCAGCTGGCAACAGCAGTCCCGAATGGTGGCCGAATCGGCCGAGGCCGGTGCCCGCTTTGGCTGGGCGATGACCCGCTGGGGCAGCGATCTGTTGGTCGGGGTGGCCTTCGCGGGCGCCGACAACGCTGGCGCGGTCGATCGGCTGTCTCTGCCCACGGGAACGCCTATCGATCGGCTTAGCTCGCCATTCGCAGCGCAAGGCAACTTTGGTTTCGCCCTCCATGCCAGCGCCAGCCTGCTCGCCGTTGGCGCACCCAGCGCCAACGTGACCGCCATCGACGGCGCCGGCGCGGTGGCGCTGTACCGCGACCCGGCGTTGGCGCTGCCGCCGGAACTGCTCAACGCGCAGATGGTCGAGGCCCAGGCGCGATTCGGCGAAGCGTTATGGGTAGACGCTACGCGATTGCTGGTCGGTGCGCCGCAGGCTGACGTGGCGCCGGGCTTTGACGAAGGGATGGTGGAGTATTTCGACGTCAGCGGTGTCGCTGCGCTGTTCCAAGGCGCGTTGAGCAATCCTTTCCCCGGGCTGTCGGGCCGCCTGGGCAAAGCCATTGCCGTCGACGGCAGCGGCGATCTGCTGATCGGGGCGGATCTGGATCGGGTTGGTCCGAACAATGCGCAGGGCTCGCTGTCGCTGTTCCGAGTGGCGGGACAGGGCTATGCAGCGCCGGAACGGATCACTCGTGGCGATGGTGCCTATCTGGAACGCTTCGGATCGTCGGTCAGCGTCGATCGGCAGTGGGCGGCAGTCGGCAGCTTCCTAGAGCGCACCGTCGACGGCGGTGCCGAGGCTGGCGCTGTCTATCTGTATCGCCGCGTGGGCGGACAGTGGCTGCGCCATCAGCGGCTGCAATCGCCGCAGCCGGCGGTTGAGCAGCGCTTCGGGATATCGCTGTCGTTGGTCGGGCAGCGTCTGCTGGTCGGTGCCTACTGGGATGCCAGCCTGGGCACCATCGACGCCGGCGCGGCCTATCTGTTTGAACTGGTCGGCGATACCTGGCAGCCGACGCAGAGTCTGTATCCGCCCAAGCCGCAGGCCGAGGGTAACTTCGGCTTCGCAGTGGCGCTCAATCGCAGCGATAACAGTCTGGTTGTGGGCGAACCCGGCGCCAACAGCCCCGCTGCCAATCAAGGCGCAGGCCACGTGTTTCGTCGCCAGGGCGGAATCTGGTCGCTGGTCGCGACGCTGCAGAGCGATCAGACCGAACCCAATGCCAACTACGGCAGCGCCGTGGCGATGGATGGCGACAGGGTGCTGCTGGGCGGTCCAGGGGCGACCATCAACGGGATCAATCAGGCCGGCGCAGTTACCCATTTCCGAGCATCACCGAACTGGCAGCTGGCCGAACGCCTGACCGCGCCTCAACCCAGCGAGGCCGCGCTGTTTGGGCAGGCGGTGGCGGTGCAGGGTGATCGCATCGCGATCAGTGCGTCGCAGGAGACTGTTGGCTCGCAGCCGGTGGCTGGCGCGATCTATACCCGCGATGCGGCCGGATTGTTCCGGCGGTTGGTTGCTGTTGATGCGCTGGCCGGCGATCGCTTGGGTAGCCAGCTGGCGATGTGCGGCTCGCGCTTGCTAGCCGGCGCGCCCGGCGTCGACAACAACGGCGAGTCTTCCCAGGGCGCGGCGTATGTATGGGCCGACCGCGCTGGGCTTTGGCAGCCTTTGCCGCGTTTTCTCACTCCGGATGGTGGCGCACTGGAAGGCTTGGGATTGGCGGTGGCCTGCGATGGCGAGATCGGCTTTGCCGGCGCGCCGTTCAAGGCCGTGATCAATCCGCAGGAGGGGCGGGCCTACAGCGTGATCATCGGCAATCTGTTCGCCGATCAGTTCGAGTCGCCCTGATCAGACGCCAAGCTGTCGCTGCGCGCGCGCGCCCAGCCAGCGCAGCGCGGTGCCGTTGAACAGCTGCGCCCGCGTCGCGTCGTCCAGGCCCAGTCGCTCGATGCTGCTGCCGGGCTCCTGCTCGCCGAGCGGGAAGGGGTAGTCAGTGCCGAGCATCACCTGGCTGTGGCCAACCGTTTCCAGCAAATAGCGCAGCGCCTGATCGTCGTGCACGCAGCAGTCGAAATACAGTCGCGACAGGTATTCGCGCGGCGGCCGCTGGTTGTCTATCGCGACCAGATCCGGGCGCATGTTGAAGCCGTGTTCGATGCGGCCCAGGGTGTAAGGAAAGCTGCCGCCGCCGTGGGCGAATGCCACGCGCAGCTTGGGATGGCGCTCCAGCACCCCGCCAAAGATCAACGCGCAGGCGGCGCGGCTCTGCTCGGCCGGCATACCCACCAGCCAAGGCATCCAGTACTTGGGCATGCTCGCCGCGCCCATCATGTCCCAAGGGTGGACCAGCACGCAGGCGTCCAGGGCTTCGGCAGCGGCGAAGAACTCGGCCAGCTCCGGCGCGTCCAGATTCCACGGTTCGCAGTGGGATCCGATCTGCACCCCGGCCAGGCCCAGCTCGGTCACCGAGCGTTCCAACTCGGCAACGGCCAGATCGGGCGCCTGCAGCGGCACCGTGGCCAAACCCAGATAGTTTTTGGGATGGCTGCGACCCAGTTCGGCCAGATGGTTATTGAGTGCGCGGTGCAGCTGCAGCGCCTGCGCCCCGTCAGCCCAGTAGCAGAACATCACCGGCACCGTCGACAGCACCTGCACACTGATCCCGAACTGTGCATATTGCTCAATGCGAAGGGCGGCGTCCCAGGTGTTGGGCTTGATCTCGCGGAAGAACTTGCCGTCGCGGTAAATCCGGTGACGACCGTCTTCCAGCTTCAGCACCGGAAAGCGCAGGTCGCCGTGACTGGCAGCCAGATCCGGCCAGCTGGATGGCAGCACGTGGGTGTGGGTGTCAATTCTCAACATGACGATTGGTCCAGCCTTGGCGGGCTACAGGTTAGCGCAGCCCGCGCCGTGTCGCTCAAGCCGCCGCCGCTTGGGGCAAGGCGTAGCTGCGCAGCTTCCGCGAGAACTCCTCCAGCGCCTCGATGCCGGAGGCTTCGGCCTCGGCGCACCACTGGCGCAGCGCTTCCAGCATGGCCTGCGAGGACTTGCCGGAGCGGGCCATCAAATCGGCCAGCCGGCGGCGATACTCGACCACGGTGGCCGTGCTGGGGTGTTCGGCGACCCAGCCGCGCAGCCGGGCCTGGGCGTCGGCGTCCAGCCAGCGGCCGTCGTTGGCCAGCGCGCGGCGCAGTCGCCGTCCCAGCCGCGACGCCGAGCGCGAAGCCTTGTCCACCTCGCTGCGCATCACCGGCAGAGTGACTTCCTTGAAGTAGTGCTTGAGCACCTGATAGCGATGTGACACCAGCGCGCGCAGGGTGTCGGTATCCGGCTCGCGTGCCGGTCCGATGTCCAGACCCGGCGCCACTCGCAGCACCGTCGCCAGCTTCAGACGCTGAGCCAGCTGGATCATGCTCCAGCCGATGTCGAACTCGGCCTTGCGCATCGCAAAGCGCGCCGAGGAGGGGAAGGCGTGATGGTTGTTGTGTAGCTCCTCACCGCCCAGCAGCACTGCCCACGGGGTGAGATTGGTGGAGCAGTCGTTGGTCTCGTAGTTGCGGTAGCCCCACCAGTGACCCAGACCGTTGATGATGCCCGCAGCCAGCACCGGCATGGCCAGCATCTGCAGCGCCCACACGGTCAGTCCGATGGCGCCGAAGGCGGTAACGCTAAGTACCAACAGCAGGGCGACCCCGAGCGTCGAAAAGCGCGTGTAGAGGTTGCGCTCGATCCAATCGTTGGGGCAATTCAAGCCGTACTGATCGATCATCTCGCGATCGCTCAGACAGCGCTGATACAGCGCCACGCCGTGCAGCACCACGGTGCCGATGCCGTGTGCGACCGGGCTGTGCGGATCGTCATTGGTTTCGCATTTGGCGTGATGTTTGCGGTGGATGGCCACCCATTCTTTGGTCAGCATACCGGTGGTGAACCAGGTCCAGAAACGGTAAAAGTGCTGAATCACAGGGTGCATTTTGATGCCGCGGTGGGTTTGTTCGCGGTGCAGAAACAGACTCACGCCTGAGAGGGTGAGTTGTACCACTATGAAGGTGTATAACACCAGTTGCCAACCACTCAGGTTGAGCAGGCCGGTTTGCAGGAAATCAATCAGTTCAATCATATTAAGATGTTTGTTGTAAAATCA
>JAUIFV010000066.1 GCA_030430155.1 Gammaproteobacteria bacterium | reverse complement strand
GATCCGGATCGTTCACGCGCCGAATGCTCACACGATCAGATTCAGCGGCGCTCCTGGTTTGCCCGGCCAAAAAGCGCCGCAGAGACCCGCCGACCTACCCGCGCATCGGCGAGATCCGGTGCGGGTCACTACGGCCTACCTTCTACAGCCTCGCCCGCAGCCACGGCAGCGCCACATCCAGAAAGGCCCGCTCGTCGGCCACGCCCTCACCCTCGGCTTCGGCAAAAGCCGCCTCGGCGCTATCCCAGCGGGTGAAGTGATGGTCGATGCCGGGCAGCAGTCCGAACTCACCGAGCTGCCGGCCGCCGTGGTTGATCGCCCGCAAAGAGCTCAGGTGACCGCCGCTGGACTCGAACCAGTCGTACTCACCCATCACCAGCAGCACGGGCGCATTCACCCCGGCCCAGGCCGCCGCCCAGTTGGACCGCTGCGCCTGCTGATGGAAGGCAAAAGGCCGACCGTAGTGGTCGCTGGGGCTGGTGCCGACCACGCTTTCCCAGACCGACTGCAGCGCCGGCTCGGCGGCGATCAGCTCGGGCGGGGCCATGCCCTCGATCAGATAGCGACGTTGGAAATCGGCGCGGGCGACCATGGTCTGCGCGATCTGCGCCGGATCCGTGCCGCCCAGCTCCAGCGCGTGGCGGTCGAAAGCCAGCATGCGCTCGTACCAGGTCCGCGATCCGCCGCCCCAGGTCAGCACGCCGACCACATCACGATCGCCGGCGGCCAGCTGCGGCGCCATCCGCGAGCCCATGCTGGCGCCGTAGATCACGATCCGCCCCGTGTCCAAATCATCGCGCCGTTTCAGCGCGGCGAGAATCTGGCGGTGGTCGGCCAGCTCGGTGTCGTAATCCAGTTCGGTGCAGGGGCCGCCTTGCGAATCGCCCACGCCGCGCTTGTCGCTGCGCAGCACGGCCCAGCCGGACTCCACGACCATGCCGCGCAGCATCCTCGACCAGCCGCTCTTGGGGTCACTGGGCAGTTCCACGCTGCTACACGACAGCCACTGCACGAACACGATCACCGGTGGCTTGGCGACGCCTTCGGGTTTGCTCAGGATCGTGCGCAGGCGCACCTCCGGCGCCACCTCGACGCTGCCGTATTCCACCGCAATACCGGGATAGCGCTCATCGCTGCTGTCGGCCGCCCTGGCCAGTTCAGCGTGCACCGGTGCCGCGGTTGACAAGCCCAGCAGCAAAGTCATCAATAGCGTTCGCATGAATTCTCCTTCATCGCATCAGTTAAGCTGAGGCGGAGGATTGGGCAGGAATCGACCGTCGGTCTTGCCGAAATCCACGTCGCCTGCCGAAATACAGAAATCGGCAAGCATTGATGCCCGCCGGAGGGGGAAACGCCGATGATTCGTATGCTTGCCGCGGCCTTGATGATCGTCTTTGCGCTGTCTCTGGCCGGCAAGGTCGAGGCCCAGGACGCGCAGCCCCTATACGCCGTCGAAATCAGCGTCGGAGAGAACTGGGACACGTCGCTGCCGCCCAACGAGCAGGCCTATTTCGCCGAGCACTCGGCGAACATCCGCAAGCTGCGCGAAGACGGCAACCTGCGCATGGGCGGTCGCTATGCCGACAAGGGACTGCTGATTCTGCGCGCGGCCGACCAGGCGGCTGCGCAGGCCCTGTTGGATGCCGACCCGTCCTTCGCCGCCGGCACCTTCCAGTACCAGCTGCATCCCTTCCGCGCCTTTCATTGGCCCGACGAAGCGGACTAGTCCGGGCGATTCAGCGCAGCGCTACCACCGGATTGGCCTGCGCCGCGCGCAGCGCGGGGACCGCTGTCGCCAGCAGGGCGATGACCGCGACCAGCACGACGTTGCTGGTCAGCACCAGCGGATCAAGGAAGCCGACGCCGAACAGTAAGCCGCGCAGCAGCCCGGCGCTGGCGATGGCGATGCTGACGCCCAGCGCGACGCCAACGACTGCCACCAAGGCACCCTCGCGCAGGATCAAACGCGCAACATGCGCTGACTGCCCGCCGAGCGCCTTGCGAATCGCCAGCTCCCTGTCGCGCTGACCCACCGAGTAGCTGACCACCCCATACACGCCCAGGCCGGCCAACAGCAGCGCCAGCGCCGAGAAGCCACCGAGCACCGAGGTGGTCAGCCGACGCGGCGCAAGCGCGCGGTCAACGACCTGGTTGAGGGTATGCACATCGCCAGCGGGCAGCGCCGGATCGTGGCGGCGGATGACCTCGCGCACCAGGGGAATCAGCTCACTGCTGGGACGTTCCGAGCGCACCACCATTTCCACCGCGCTCCAATCGCCGGTCTGCGCCACGTGCAGATACATCTCGGCGCTGGGCACCTGCTCCAGACTGCGCGGAATGTCGGCCACCACGCCGACCACCGTGCCCATCTCGAAGTCGCCGTTCACCACCACCTGGCCCAGCGCCTCCCGGCCCGGCCAAAGCATGTTGGCCATGGTCTGGTTGATGATCATCGGCGGCGGCTCGACCACGTCATAGTCGCGCTGGTCGAAGTAGCGGCCCTTGAGCAGCTTCACATCCAGGGTCTGCAGATAGCCGCTGTCGACGATCCGCGGCGAGGACACCGGGTAGGTGCCTTCCGGGTAACTCTCACCCTTGGCGGCCGCGCCCCAGCCGCGATTGCGGCCGAATGGCAAGGTGTCGCTCAGGCCCACCGACTGGACTCCCGGAAGCACTGCCACCTGTTCCAGCAGATTGCGGTAATAGCCCACCCGCTCGGCTTCATCTGCAAACGAGCGCGCGCCGTCCACTCGCCAGGCCACCACGTTTTCCGGATCAAAGCCGATGTCGACGGCCAGAACCTCGGCAAAGCTCTTGATCAGCAGTCCGGCGTTGATCAGCAGCGCGCAGGCCAGCGCGATCTGCGAAACCACCAGCGCCTTGCGCACCCGGGCCGCCGCCGGGCCGGCACTGCCGCGGCTGCTGCCGTCGTTGAGGGCGACGCTGGGGCTGGTGCGCCACAGATGCAGCGCCGGAAAGGTGCCGCATACGATGCCGGCAACCGCGGCCACGGCGACGCTGAAGGCCACCGAATTCGGATCGATGCGCGCGCCGGCCAGCAGTGGCACGTTGAATATCTGCAGCAGGGCCAGACCGCGCATGGCCAACTCGGCCACCAGCAGTGCCGCCACCGCGCTGATCGCCGCCAGCAGCAGGCTTTCGCTCAGCGGCAGGCGGATCAGCTGCCAGCGGCTGGCGCCCAGCGCGATGCGCGTCACCCATTCCTTGCGTCGCACCTGAGCCCGCGCCAGCAGCAGGTTGGACAGATTCAGGCAAACGATCAGCAGCAGGCTGAGCACCGCCGCGAACAAGGTGGTGAAGGCGGGTCTGAAGGCGCCACGGATGTGATCGTCTAGCGGGGTCAGCACCGCGCCGAAGGCGCCACGCTCCGGATGCGCCTGCTGGGTGCGCTCGCTGATGGCTTCGAGCTCGGTCTGCGCCTGCTCGGCGGATGCCCCCGCCGCCAGCCGGCCAATGGCAAACAGGGTGTTGCCCTCGTTCTGCATCTGCTCAACCAGCGGGAAGGGCACCAGCATCTGCACGCTGGACTGCGGCGCCAGCACCGAGTCGAAGTCGAAGCTGGCCGGCAGCACGCCAACCACGTTGACCGGTGCGCCATCGATGGTCAGGGTCTGACCCACGATCTCCGGGTCGCCGGCAAACTGCTGCTGCCAGAACTCATGGCTCAGTATCGTCGCCGGCGCACGGTAGTCATTCCATGCCATCTCGGCTTCGACAAAGCTTCTGCCCAGCGCCGGCTCCACGCCGAGGACGCGCAGGAAATTCTCACTGACCGGCACCGCGGTCAGGCGCATCGATTCGCTGCCCGTCGACAGGGTGTACTGGGAGTATTCGTAGAAGGCGTAGTAGGCGGCGATTTCGGCAAAGGCTTGCGACTTTCGCCACTGCAGGAAGTTCTCGACCTGCGAAGTGCGATCGGACAGCCCCCCGCCAGTGCCGTTGTTCTCGATGAATACCAGCCGCTCCGGCTCGGCGAAAGGCAAGGGTTTGACCAGCACGGTGTAGACCACGCTGAACATGGCGGTGGAAGCGCCGATGCCCAAGGCCAACATGACGATCGCCAACAGCGAGAAGCCGGGGGCGTTGGAGATCTGGCGCAAGGCGGTGTGCAGCGTGGTAAGCATGTATCTGGGCCCGGTTCTTAGGGAAGCGGCAAGCCGCCACCCCAGGTGAGCAAGTTTCTTGCCAACCCCTGGAGGGCGCTAAGCGCTTGATTCTTGGAACGCCAAACCCGGTGTATTCGTTCGCCAACGCACAGTATTCGACGCAAAGCGAACATCTGCAGCCGTCGGCTGACGCTACTGATCGACGTAGCCCTGCTCCCAGCTCCGCTGCGGATCGTGATTGCGCAGGTCCACGCCATGCTCAAGCCAGGCCTTGAGTGGAAACAGCACGTTCAGCCATCCGGCGTGAGTTTCGATCCACTCCTCATTGGCAACGCCGTCGTGGCTGAGCAGCAGATCGGTCCCACCGTTGCCGTCCGGCGTCAATTCGAAGGCGGCCGGTCCGCCCAGGTAGTCGAGTACGAATCGATTGTGCGGGGAGCGCTCCAGCACGCGGCCCAGGTGACGCTCGCCATTGACAAAGCAGAACTCGATCTGGTCGCCACGCTCCTGCGCCGATTCGGCCCAAAAGGCAGCGCGGCCGGCTGCGGTCGCCAGCGCCGCATAGACCGTCTCCGGCGATGCACTCAGGTGGAGCCGCCAACGGATCGGTCCGCCGATACGGTCGCTGTTCATTCGCAATCCTCCCTGCTAGTCCAAACAGCGCCAGGAACGGCCCTGGATTATTCATCAACGTTCGTGGCGAGGATTCCGCAGTAGAAGGATTATGATCAATGCAGGCTAGGCGGTGACGGCTATACTGCCAGCGCGACATCGAGCAAAACCTTATCCATGAAAGCTCCCGCCTGGTGCCGCCGTTCGAGCGTGCCGCAATGAACCCGATTTGGGCTGGTTTGTTCGCCGCCGCGCTGGGCGTGGCCGGGCTCGGCCTCGCCTATGGTCTGGTCCACCTGCGTGAAAGCCGCGCGCCGGCTCGGCTGTGGGCGCTGGGCGCCTTGTTCGCGGTGACCGCCGGGGTCTGGGAGACCTGGCTGATCGTCGGTGGCGCCTACCGCAATGCGCCGCACCTGTTGGGGTTGTTCAATGGCGCATTGCTGGCGCTGGGTCCGTGTTTGTATCTGCAGGCGCGCGCGGTGGCCGGATTGCAGATGGACCGCTGGATGCAGGCCGCCCAATTCCTGCCCTTGCTGGTTCATGCCGGCCTGCTGGCGGTGTTTCTGTGGCCGCTGGAGGCCAGCCAGAAGCGCGAGCTGGCCGAGCTGTCGCTATCGGCCTCCGGTCAGTCCGACTGGATCGGCACCGCCAAGCTGCTGCACCTGACGGTCTACTCCGGGCTGATCATCGCCACCGCACGCCAGGGGCTGCTGAGGATGAATGCCCAGCTGTCGCGATTCGATGCTGCCGAACTGCACTGGATCGCCGGCTTCTCAGCCGCCCTGGGCGCGACGGCGCTGGCTGCGCTGGCCGTCGGCTTCGTTGCTCCGCAGGTGGCCGCCAACGACTTGAACAACGGCGGTTCATTGATCCTCGCCGGCCTGGCCGTGACCATCGCCGTTCGCAGCCTGCGCGATGCCAGGCAGCCGCCGCTCAAACCGGCCCCGCGCTACGCGCGCTCGGGGCTGGATGACGACCGCCTCGCCGCCTTCGCCCGACGCATCGAGGCGGCAATGCGCCAGCAGGAGCTGCATAGCGACCCCGAGCTGACCCTGGACCGTTTGGCCGATGCCGTCGGGCTCACGCCGCAGCAGGTCTCGCAGGCGCTGAATCAACAGCTGGGTCTGACCTTCTACCGCTACGTCAATCAGCAGCGAGTGGCCGCGGCCAAGCGGCTGCTGGCCGAGACCGACCTGAACGTGCTGGATGCGGCGATGCAGGCTGGTTTCGCCACCAAGGCGACCTTCAACAAGACCTTCAAGGCCGAAACCGGTCAGACTCCGACCCAGTTCCGGGCCAGCCGCGCTGGCTGACGCCGGCAACGCGGTTTGCACATCGGGTCAAGGGTAAACGCCGACCGGCGCGGTCGCCGTAACGCCCTCCCATCACCATCCTGTGGACCTCAGTACAACCGCAGGAGGCCAACATGTCCGACACCACCCGAAGCCATTCCGTGACGCCGGAATCCTGGCGCCAGCGCCTGGGGCGCAACCCGCTGTGGATCGTCATCTCGGTGATCCTGGCGCTGGGTCTGATGACCCTGCAGCCGCTGATCGCGATTCCCTTTGTGCTGCTGTTCGTCTGGCTCTCGGCGCAAACCGCGAGCGATCTGCGCCTGCGTCCCTTCAAGGTCTCGCACCTGCTGGTCGGCCTGGGCATCGCCATCGGTCTGCAGGTTATCAACCGCTTCGTGGTACTGCCGCTGCTGGCCCTGTTCATCCCAGACCCCTCCACCGCCGCGGCCAGCATCGGTCTGGTCCCCGGCGCCTGGCAGGTCTTTTTGATCTTTGTTCCTATCGCGGTGATCTCGGCCGGCTTCGGTGAGGAACTGGCCGCGCGCGGCTATGCGATGACCCGTCTGGCCCACCTGTTCGGCGACACCACCAAGGCGCGCTGGATCGCCATGCTGTTGGTTGCGGTGGTGTTTGGCCTGGCGCACTTCTATCAAGGTCCGCTGGGCACCGCGCACGCGGTCTGGATGGGCCTGGCCTTTGGCAGTTTGACCCTGCTGCACGGCTCACTGTGGGCCAGCATCGCCGCGCACGGGGCCTACAACGTGCTGACCGCGCTGCTGATCGTCAGTGGCGGGCTGGAAGCGCTACACCGAGCCGTCCCCTGGACTGCGGTGTAGCAGTTTGCGGCATGCGCCCATCCTCGCGACCGCCACCGTGCTCGCTAAGGCCGATACACCGCAGGGTCGGCTATCCCATCGCCGTCGTAGTCTGCCGGCTGCGGTCGATCCCCGGCTGCGCCCCACTGCACGCTACGAATGCCGGAGCTTGCCGACTCGACGATCCACCAGGTCCCCGTTGCCGGCCGCCAGACGGCGACATCAGTGCTGCCGTCGCCATCGTAGTCGGCAGGCACGGGAATATCGCCCGGCGCGCCCCACTGTACGGTGCGCTCAACTGCGGTCGCGGACGAACGAATGCGCCAGAAGCCGGTCGTCGGTGAGTACACCGCCAGATCGGCAAGACCATCGCCGTCATAGTCCCCCGGCACAGGCAGCTTCAAACCCTCGCCTAGCCGGAGGTCCATTGCACCGTCGCGCGAGGCGAATATCTGCCAGAAGCCGCTGTCATATACGGCCAGATCCGCCCGTCCATCGCCGTCGTAATCAGCTGGAACAGGCCTGCCGGGCAATCGACCGAAGCGGGTGCCAGTCGCCCCGCCTGAGGCGCTTGCGATGACAAACCACTCTCCCTCGGCGGGCCGCCAGACCGCGAAATCGATCAGCCCATCGCCGTCGTAGTCCGCGGGCACCGGGACGTCCGCCACTGCAGCCGAACCCCACTGTACTCGCGCGGTGCTCAGATTCGTCGAGTTGCGCACATACCACAGCCCCTGTTGGCCGCCTTCGCGAGGCCGGAATACGGCAAGGTCGGCGCGTCCGTCGCCACTGTAGTCCGCAGGCAATGGCAAATCCCCGGGCGCACCCCATTGGCCTCCAAGCATGGCGCCACTGGCAGAGGCCAGTACGAAATGGTGGCCATCGCCAGGTACCGACGGCAGGGGCTGCAGCAAGGCGAACTCGAGCACCGACGGCAGGGTCGCCGCCACATCGAAACCGTGGCCGTCGACGACATAGATTCCGCCGCCATCGCGGGCGTAGATCTGATTGGTCACTCCATCGAAAAGCAGCGAACCACGGGAGACGACGTATGGGTCGTCGGATAGGGGCGGCAGACTGGCTACCGGGAGGCCTGTCATCAGATCGACTGCCCGGATCCCGGCCGGACGTAGCTGGCTGGGGCGCGCAGTGATGCCCTCGGTTTGGCCGGTCACATAGAGCCGGGATCGCGGTGTATCCAGCTGCATGGCGATCGGGTTGAGGTCCAGCGGTATCGTTCGCAATACGCTGCTTCCGCCCAGCGCAAGCTCCACGACGCGCCCGTTGGTCCCACCAAACCCTGGACCAATGTCGACAGCAGCGATGAACGCGGTCTGCCGAGCGAGGTCGAAAACGATGTCGCTGGCGACTGTGCTGCCGAAGGGATCCTGACTCAAAGCGATCTCCGCAAGCACCTCATCGCTGCCGATGTCCAGCACCAGCATTGCTTGTCCGGATTGCAGATAGAGCCAGCGCCCTTCGGGATCGGCCGCGATCGGACCGTCCAACGGCAGACGCCGATCACCGATCACCGCAAGCCGCTCGGTGTCCACAGTGGTCAGGCTGTCGGCACAGCAGCCGGGCGCCGTATTGCGCAGGAAAACCCGATTGGTGGACGATGCGACAACGATCTGCGTCGTTGCGGCCGAGCCGGGCAACACCAGTTCGCCTACGCTCAGGCTCCGCGTGTCGATAATGCTGAGCAGCCTGACCTCAGCGTCCGATCGTCCCACATAGAGGAAGTCGCCAGCGTCGCTGATCGCCCAGGCGCTCGCTTGCGGCACGGCAATACGCGCATCTATCGTCCAGCTGCGCGGGTCCATCCGCAAAACGGCCGAGGCGCTGCGTAGATACAGGGCGCGGCCGTCGGGGTGAGCGAGGATATGATCAACCCGCTCGTCCAACGCGATTCGCCGTGCGACTGCAAAGCTGTGTCGGTCAATAACGATCAGCTCGCGACCTGCGATGGCATAGCCATAGGGAGCAGCGGACGCCTCCACAGCACCAGACTGGACGGGTGCATTCGTGGCCATAGCCGAAGCGCCGGCCAGGGCGGAGCTGATGGTCAGTAGTGCCGCAAGCCACGCGGCGCGTATCAACGCCCTACTCATGGTCGCGCTACCCCTCATGGATGCTGCCTGTGACCGCAGCGACATCCTGCTCGGACCGACGCGGCCAGGCGAAGTTCAGCCACAGCGCCTATGGCTTCCCTTGCGGGCGAAGGCAGGGTCGCCGCGACCACGATGCCGGCCATAGCCTGTCCGCTGCTGTGCCATCAGTCCCGCTTGCAGGGGCGGCTGGTGACGCATAAAATGACCCTGGTCATTATTCGACTGCAGTCATAAAGGAAAACCCATGGCCGACAGCTGGCGCGAGCGCAAGAGGCTCGAACTCAAGCAGGCGCTCTACGAAAAGGCCATCGAGCTATTCGAGCGTGAGGGCTATGAAAGCACCACGGTGCAGCAGATCAGTGACGCGGTAGGGGTCGCCAAAGGCACCTTTTTCAACCACTTTCCGAGCAAGGAACATGTGGTCAGCGAGTGGTACAACGAGATCACCACGCGCGCGATCGAGAGCGCCCGAGCGCGGCCACAGGAAACCGCCAAGGCGGCCGTTGCCGCCCTGTTCGCCGACATGTCGGGTCAGGCCACGGCCTCGCCGGAGCTGATGATTGTCACTTCGCGCAACAACAGCACACCGCTGCTGTTGGAAGCGACCCGCCATCAGGTCAGCCAGATCAACCGGTTCCTTACCGAACAGTGTGAGCTGGGCGTGGCGCGCGGCGAGATTGAAGCCGATACCGACATTCCCTTCTTCGTCGCTCTGCTTACCAGCGTGCTCAGCGGCACCTCCAGAGCCTGGTCGCTGACTGCAGAGCGATTCGACTTTCCGCAGCTGATCAGCCAGCGCGTGTGCTTCCTGTTTCGCGCCGTAGAGCGGCGAGCAACCCAGGGCAAGCGCTGATGTTGTCCACAGTGCTGACTTTTGAGCTCAGGCAGCAGCTCAAACAACCGCTGTACTGGGTGCTTTGCCTGGCATCGCTGGCCGTGGCGATGGCGCTGGCCAGTTCCGACATCGGCGTGCAGATCCACGGCGGCCACGGTGTAGGCCTGCGCAATGCGCCGCTGGTGGTGATGCGGCTGATGCCGGTGATCGGCCTGCTGGCCCTGTTTCCGATGGCTGCGTTGATCGGAGGCGCGGCGCTACGGGATCTGGAACTGGACGCGATCAGCCTGTTCCTGACCAAGCCCATCGAGCCCAGACAGTACCTGCTCGGGCGCTACGGTGGGGCCATGCTGCTGTCGCTGGGCATGCTGCTGTGTGCAGTAGCCGGGCTGTGGTTAGCCAGCTACATGCCGTGGCAACCTGCCGCCAAGCTGGGCCCGGTTCACCTCGGCAGCTACCTGTACGGCGCCGCGGTGATCGTCCTGCCCAATCTGCTGATCATGGGCAGCGTGCTGTTCGCAGTCGCCGTCTGGAGCCGCCGCCAAACCGCGGTCTATCTGGCCGCCGCGCTGATGATTGCGGCGCAGGATGTGACCGAGGTGCTGGCCTTCGGTCTGCACACGCCGCTGCTCAGCAGCCTGCTGGAGCCCTCATCGGTGGTGGCTATCGAGATGGCCACTCGCTACTGGACCATCACCGAGCAGGCGAGCCTGTTGCCGCCGCTGATCGGCCCGCTAGGCGCCAACCGACTGCTGTGGGTGGGGCTGGGTCTGGCGCTGCTGGCCATCAGCATCGGCAAATTCACCGCAGTACCTGTCGGGCGCAAGCGCCGTCTCAAGATTCGCAGCGACAAAACCGCCGCGCGGCCCACAGGGGCAGATGCGGCTGCGCACCGGGCACGGCGTCTGTCGCTGCTGCCACACCCGCTCCGCCAGCTGCTGGTGCAAACCCGAATGGAGTTGAGCGAAGTCGTCGCCCGCGCACCGTTCCTGGTCCTCGGCATCTTCGGCCTGATCTTCGTGCTGGCTTTCGCGCTCAACATCGGCAGCCACGATGGCGTCGCCGCCTACCCCCGCACCGAGTACATGCTGCGCGCGATCAGCCTGGCGGCAAAGCTGATTCTGCCGTTGATGCTGATCATCTACGCCGGCGAGCTGGCGCACAGCCAGCGCCAGCTGCGCATCGCCGATCTCTTTGATGCCAGCCCGGTGACCAACCTCACCCTGCTGGCCTCCAAACTGTTTGCACTGCTGCTGATCGCGGTGCTCTTTCTGTGCTGCGCCAGCGTGTTGACGCTGCTGCTGCAAGCGGCACGGGAGTACCAGGAAGTGGCGCCGGGACAATACTTGTCCGGCCTGGCCCTGGCGCTGCTGGCGCAGATCCCGGTCCTGGCCATCGCGTTGACGCTGCAGGTGCTGATACGCCACAAGCTGACCGCGCTGCTGGCAAGCGCCGCGCTGCTCGGCAGTGCGCTGCTGCTGCCGCGCCTGGGCTGGGAGGATCTGCTCTACCGGGTCGCTGCGCTCCAGGAGCTCCGCTACTCCGCAATGGCGGGCTACGGCCCCTATCTAAAGCCCTATCTGATCGGCGCAGCCTACTGGATCGGCTGGTCGCTGCTTGCCCTGTGGTGCGCATGGCTGCTGTGGCCGCGCGGCCGCGACACGGCACTGCTGCGCCGCTGGCGCGAAAACGCTCGCGAGCTGCGCGGCCACGCCTATGGCTTACCCGTCGTTGCACTGCTGCTGGTCATGGTCAGTGCGGGCTGGTGGATACAGGCAACGCGCGTCGACAACGCCTACCTGGACTCCAGCCAACGCCAGGACCGCGCCGCCCGCTACGAACGGCAGTATCGCGCCTATGCCGCTCAGCTGTTGCCGAGCGTGGCCGCGGTGAATCTGGAAGTGGCCCTCGATCCCGATCAGCGCAGTGCGCAGCTGCGCGGTCGCTATCGCCTGACCAATCGCGGCAGCGAGCCGATCAGCCGCCTGCCGTTCACGCTTTCGCCGCAGTGGGTGGAAGGCGCCCTGCCGGTCAGCGGCGGCATCGAGCTTACCGACCTACAGGCGCCCGGCTACGAGCTGGCCATTGCCGACGAAGATCTGGGCTTCTATGTGCTGCAAGCCGAGCACCCGCTGCAGGCCGGCGCCAGCATCGAGGTCAGCTTCGAAGTCGCCGTCGATCACGGTCAGTTTCGTCACGGCGAGCAGAACTTCCTGCTGCTGCAAAACGGCAGCTTCTTTGCCACCAGCAGCCTGCTGCCGGTGCTGGGCTATGCCGCCGGCAATGAATTGCAGGATCCGGCGCGACGCGACGACCATCTGCTACCGCCGTTAAGCCGTGCGGCCGAGCGCGGCGATCCCGCGGCGTCCATGCGCAGCTACATCGATGCCGATTGGATCGGCTGGGAGGCCACCATCTCCACCGCCAGCGATCAGATCGTGATCGCGCCGGGCGAGCTGCTGCGCGAATGGACCCAAGGCGATCGACGCTACTTCCAGTTCCGCAGCGAGCAGCCGATCAGCCACCTGCTGCCGATCATCTCCGCCCGCTACCAAGTCCGACGGGAGACCCACCAGGGCGTCGATATCGAGGTCTATTACGACCCCGCACACGCGGTCAACATCGATCACTTCCTGACCATCAGCAAAGCCAGTCTGGACTACATGGGCGAACACTACGGGCCCTATCCGCACCGCCAGCTGCGGATCGCGCAGGTCCCGGGCTATCACGGCCGCATCGCCTTCTCCTTTGCGCAGGTGATCGCCTTCTCCGAGAGCTGGGGCTATGCGCTGGATCTGCGCGAGGCCGACTACGACCCGCTGGCCGCGGTGCTGGCCCACGAGATTGCCCATCAATGGTGGAATCATCAGCTGCTGCCGGCCGACACCCAGGGCGCCACCATGATCGCCGAGTCGCTTTGCCAGTACGCGGCGGCGATGATCCTGCGCCAGCTTGGTGATGAGCGCAGCGTCGACCGCTTCAGCGAGCTCAATCGGAATCTCTACCTGCGCGGACGCAGCGACGAGACGATAGTCGAGATGCCGCTGGCCCAGGTCGAAAACCAGGCCTATGTGCACTACGGCAAGGGGCCGCTGGCCCTGCTGCAACTGGCCGACAGCATCGGCGAAGCGACGCTGAATCAGGCATTGGCGGCGTTTCTGCATAGCGCCCGCTTTGCCGGCCCGCCTTACCCCGACACCCGCCAGCTGCTGAGCCATCTGCGCGCGGCGGCACCGCAGCAGGAGGCGTTGATCACCCAGCTGATGGAACAGGTGCAGCTGATCGATGTGAAACTGCTGGCCGCCGCCACCGCCGCCGATGGCCATGGCGCCTATAGCACCGAGCTGACCCTGGCGGCGCAACAGTGGCGCGATGACGGCCGCGGCGAGCTGACCCCAGTGACTCCCAATCGCACCATCAGTGTCGCCCTGTACGCCGACTCCGATCCGGACAGCGAGCCGCTGGCACGCCTGCAGCGGCACCTAGCTTCGGCGCAGACGGTGCTGGCACTGCGCACCGATACGCAACCGGTCTATGCCCGCGTCGACCCTGGCCATCGCCTGGTCGAAATCGATCGCAGCGACAACGAGCTGGCGATCAGCGCCGCCACCACCCTCCCTGCAGCCGCCCGTCCGGAGCAGTCCCATGCTAACGATTAATAATCTGTCCAAGACCTACCCCAACGGCGTTCGTGCCCTGCGCGACATCAGCCTGGACATTCCGTGTGGTTTGTTCGGCCTGCTCGGGCCCAACGGCGCCGGCAAGTCCAGCCTGATGCGCACCCTGGCCACCCTGCAGCGGGCCGATGCCGGCAGCGTGCGCCTGGGCGACATCGACGTGCTCAATCAACCCAAGGCGCTGCGCCAGGTCTTGGGCTATCTGCCCCAGGAGTTCGGTCTGTATCCGCGCAGCGACGCGCTGACCCTGCTCGATCACTTCGCCTCCCTCAAAGGCATCACCAGCCCGGCCGAGCGCGCCCACGCGGTGGAATCGTTACTACGGCTGACCAATCTGTGGGAGGTACGCAAGCAGAAGCTGGGCACCTACTCCGGCGGCATGAAGCAGCGCTTCGGCATCGCCCAGGCCATGCTCGGCGAGCCCCAGCTGATCATCGTTGACGAACCCACCAACGGCTTGGACCCCGAGGAGCGGCGACGCTTCCTCAATCTGCTGGCCAAAATTGGCCAGGACACGGTGGTCATCCTGTCCACTCACCTGGTCGCCGACGTGCGCGAACTGTGCGGCGCCATGGCGATCATCGATCAAGGCCAGGTGCTGCTGCAGGGCGCGCCAGCGCCATTGATTGCCGAATTGGAGGGGCGCATCTGGGAGAAGCCGGTGGAGGATGCTGAACTGGCACAGCTGCAGAAAACGGCCGGCCTGTTGTCCACCCACCTCAGCGCCGGAAAGACCGTCGCCAGAGTGCAGTCCGAAGGCGCTCCAGACGGGCAGTTCCGATCGGTACGGGCCAACCTGGAGGACGTCTATTTCGCCGCACTGCGGGGCCACACATCCAGCGCAGTTGCACACTGAGCGAGAGCCGAACGCCTGCGCTATGAGCGACGGCCTTGGCTGGTTTCCGGACACCTTCTTCGGATTGTGCTTGTCCCCAGCCAGCTTGCATCTTCGAAATGCGTGTCCCCCAAGCCCCTCCCAGGCACCCGTCTTCACTGGTTTTTCAACTATGTGAAAGTCGTCACACAATGTAATACCGCGCGCGGCACTATGGTCGTGCGGGGGGCTGTCTTCGCTTTCCGTAATGACGGACAAGCCATAAGGAACCGACGATGAACACCGATTCGGGCGTACTGGCTACGCCTCTCCCGCACCGTAATCCTTCGATGAGTTCACAGGGCGCTGGCCGGTTGGCCGCGCTGGCACTGTTAGCGTCGCTGCTGATGGCCGGTCCAGCCGTCGCCGAGGACATCGAGGACACTTCGCAGAAATTCACCGACGTCCAGAAACTGGGCTACCTCGGTAGAACCAGCAAGCACGCGCTGACCCAAAGTGTGCTGACCCAACTGTCGGCAAAGACCGCGGCACCGACGCTGAACACCACCGCTGACCGCGTCATCTACTGGCATGACGTGCTGCTCGACACCATAGCGCTGGACCATACCGGTTCCGACGACTTCGGCGGCCTGCCGCCGTTTGTGCAGGGCGGCCCGGGCCGCACCAGCCGTGCGCTGGCCATGGTGTCGATCGCCATGTACGACGCCGGGAACGCCTACGATGAGGCCTACGAGCCCTATCTGAACATCAAGTTCGACTTTTTGACCCGCCGTTCATCGAAGGACGCCGCCATCAGCGCGGCAGCTCACCGCACGCTCACCGCGCTGTTTCCCTGGCGCAGGCAAGCGCTGGACCAACTGCTGATTTCCGATCTGGCCCAACTCGATGAGCCCATTGGCCGAGTTGCTCGTGGCCTGTTGTTCGGCAATCAGGTCGCGCTCAGGATGTTGATCGAGCGAGTCAACGACCGCTCACGCGATGCCGAGCCCTCGTTCGGTCAGGGCGGGCGCATCGCCGATGGCACGGCAACCTATCGTGGCGGATCGGTCAATGACGGCGCCGCGGGGATCTTCGACTGGACACCAGATCCCAATACGCCGGAATTCGACCAGCTCAACTTCAATGTCTCGCTCGGCGCCTACTGGGGTGGCGTGAAGCCTTTCACGCTTAACAGCGGTGACCAATTCCGCATTGCGCCCTATCCTGCGGTCGGCACAGCAGCCTATGTCGACGCCTACAATGAAGTCGCAGCGCTGGGTCGCTCGGAGGAGCAGCCGGGTTCGACCTCGACTCCGGCCACCCGCTTCAACGGTAACTTCTGGGGCTACGATGCGGTGCCGCTGCTCGGTACGCCGCCGCGACTCTATAACCAGTACGCGATGGGCGTGATCCTGCAGGAGCTTGGCTGCGACAACCCCAACGCCATTGATCCGATGACTGGCAGCTTGCCGGTGAGTCCGGCGTCCTGCGCTGCCGACGCGGTGGAAATCCTGCGCATGATCGCCATGGTCAATGCGGCCTTGGGCGATGCCGGCGTGGCCGCCTGGGACTCCAAGTACTACTACAACTACTGGCGACCGGTCACCGGCATCCGCATTGACGAGGGTGATCCGGCTACCGTGGCAGATCCCACTTGGGACCCGGTGGGCGTATCGATCCTCAACGTCGAGCTGCCGCCAGGCGAGGACTTCGTGCGTCCGACGCCGCCGTTCCCCGCCTACCCTTCCGGGCATGCCACCTTCGGTGCCGCAACTATGACCGTCTTGGCTGCCGAGTTCGGCGATGCGACGCCGTACACCTTCGTCTCGGACGAATTCAACGGTCAGGGCGTCGATCCGAGCGGAGTACCGCGTCCCCTGGTCCCTATCCTGTATGACTCGCTGTCGGATGCGCAGATCGCCAACGGCGTCAGCCGGGTCCACAACGGCGTGCACTGGAGCTACGACGATCTTGCCGGTCAGGCGCTGGGCGAGAACATCGCGAACTGGATACTCAGCCAGGTCGATGCCTTCACCCCGGCAGACTAGCCCGGCGTAGTCATTGAACGGCGCGCCTGCGTGGCGCGCCGTTTCGGTACGGAGTCGATTACCAAGATGAGATTTCTGACATTCATCGCCAGTACGTCGCTGGCGTTGTGCTGGACAACTACGGTGGCGCTCGCTGCTGAATCGCCTGCGGATTCCGAACCATCGGAGGTGGTCGCGCAGCAGAGCGACACGACCCGCTCGGCGACCCCACGCTACACGCGCCAGGATGTCCCCGGATCGCTACAGGGCCGGGAAGTCGCCGAAGTGACCCTGGACGAAATCAAACCCGCTTTCAGCGAAGCGACGGTGCTGGCCCTGAACGCAATCGTGCGGCGCTCGCTGCAGGCGGCGGGGCAGTACACGCGCTCAATAAAGTCGGTACGCGCAGCGGTTGCCACCGCAAAGCGCGCCGAGGCGACTCAAGCACAGCGCGAAGCCGCGCAGGCCGCCCTCGCCCGACTGCGGACGCTACATGAGCAGGCCGACGCCGCGCGCCTGGACATGGATGCCGCCGCTGCGAAGCTGGTAGCAAGCGATGAGAGCTACAGCGAGGAGCTGCTCGCCGGGATGATGCAATACACCATCGATGTGGAAGCCAGTCTCGCCAATGAAATTCACCGTCTGGACTGGAAACAGCTTTCTGCCGGCCGGTAATGACCCGCATCGCGTTCCGGCAGCGCGATCGACTACTACCAAGGCGCAATAATTCGTTGCCCTAGCGGCTGCGCCGTCGGTACAGGATCATGCCAACCTAGGCGGCCCGGAAGCTGCCGCCAAGGGACCGCATGAGCGACAACACCAAGCTGCCCCGAGCCATCGTCACTGGGGTGGCTGGTTGGCAATCTCTGCGCAAGGGTCAATGGTCTACGCAGGCGGCACTAGCCGCGGCCACTGGCCTGACGCTGGCGGTGCAGGCTGCCAACGAGCACGGCAGCGAGGTACTGGTGCGGGCTCTGAGCGACTTGGCGCTTGGCGTCGCGTTGCTGGCCGACGGGCAGAGCACTGAACCCAGCGCTGAACAGATGCGCCGCTTGGCCAGATTGGAAGAGCCGGTGTTGGCCGCGCTGCGCCAGCTGCGCGATAGCCAGGACTCATTGGCGGCCGATTCGACCCCGGCATCGGACTCACGCAAGCGCATCCTGGTGTTGGCCCCCGAACTGCCGATCTGGACCGAGTTGGCCAGCCGCCTGCGCGCCGATCACCAGCAGGTGCAGCGCTTCGCCGATCCCGAGCAACTGGTACAGCAGCTGCGCACACCGGGGTTGAGCGCGGTGCTCATCGACCAGGACTTTCTCATGCAACTGGGCACCGTCGCCGACCAGCTGGAGGGGCAACGGGGTGCCGATGCGCTGGGTGCCACGGTGGTCTATTTCAACCGCAGCCGCGATCCCGCCAATCGCGAGCTGGCGCTTTCCTCCGGCGCCGACACTTCCCTCGAAGGTGACGACGCAGACTACCTGCGGGCACGAGTCGAGGAGCTGATCGGAGTCGGCGATCAGCATGAGAATCTGCGTGTGCTGATCTTCGAGGACGACCGCTTTCAGGCGCTGTATTGCGAAGCGGTGTTACGTAAGCAGGGCGTCAACGTCCTCATCGCCGACAGCTCCAAGAATGCTCTGGCCGATATCCGCCGTTTCGCACCCGATTCGATACTGATGGATCTGCACATGCCTGAGATCGACGGCATGCAGCTGACCGCGATGATTCGCCACGAACCCGATCTGGCGCTGCTGCCCATCGTCTTTCTGACCGCCGAGCAGAGTGAACGCAGTCGTTTCGATGCGCTGCGCGCCGGCGGCGACGACTATCTGACCAAACCGGTCCGACCGCGCCATCTGGTCACCGCGGTGGTCACTCGCGCACGGCGCGCGCGCTCGCTATCCAGACAGCTCAGCCAGCACCAGGAGCGTGCCCATCGCAAGCTGGTCCACAGCGGCGAGATGGTAGCGATGCTGCGCAACATCGGTGTGGATCGTCCACGTGACCATGCACTGATGCTGTGCGCGGCCGATTCGGGCAGATACTGCGCGCAGGGTGCGCATGCCGCCGTGGAGCAGGAGCACCTGCATCTGCTGGCTTCCCAGCTGCGCGCCGCGCTGGGCCCGGATGAACGCATCGCGCCGTGGCGCGGCGGCCTGTTGATGCTGGTCGACTGGCAGTCGGACGAAGAACTGATAGCGCGTGGCAAACGGCTTCAGGCGTTGGCCGCCGAGTCGCTGCCCAGCCTGGACGGAGCCACCACCAGCGTCGCTGTCGTTCCAATGAAGGGCGAGTCGCTGCCCTCGGCCGAAACCCTGCTGGATCTGGCCGAACGCACCCTGGCGGTGGCCCGCCACGCTGGCGGAAACAACGTCCGCCTGGCGCTGGCGGAAACCCAGAGCGACCTGTCGGCAGAGGTCTCGCTGGCGATTCAGAAGGCCCTGGCGCTGGAGCCTTCGCCGCAATCGACCAGCCTGCTGTTCCAGCCCATCGTGCCGCTGCACGGGGCCGGACGAGCGCAGTATCACGCGCACCTGGGGCTGCGCGTCGACATCGGCGGCGAACGGGTGATCACTCGTCGTCAGTGGTACGCGCTGGCGCGCCGCACCGGCCGTGCCAACGTGCTTGATCGCTATGCGGTCAGCGAAGTCCTGGCGCAGATCGCGAGCCGGCGCAAGACCCTGTCCGGGCTGCGCGTGGTCTTGGCCTGCGCGGTGGACAGCCTGCTCGATGCGGGGTTCCGCCAGCACCTGAACCAAGAGCTGGAGCGACTACGGCTGAGCGACCCGGGACTGATACTCAGCATCGACCACAGCGAAGCGATGCTGATGCAGAACCAGCTGCAGCAGGCCCGTGCGGAGCTGCGAGCGGCGCGCGTCCTGCTCGGTTTTGGTCGGGTCAGCCTGGAGGCCGAGAGCGACCAAAGCATCAGCGCTTTTCATCCCGAACTGGTCTCGGTGGATGCCGCCGCAGTCACCGCATCAGCGCACGCACCTTCGATGCTGAACCTGGCGCGGAACAGCGGCGCCGAGGTGCTGGCGCACTTCATTCCTGATGCAGTCCCTGGCGCGCCTGTTCGCGATGGGTATCGACTACGGCATGGGCAGCTTCATAGGCCTGCCGAACGCGCGCATGGATTACGATTTCGGCGAGCAGTAGGGAATCCGGGTGACGGCGCTGGGCGATGCGCGCTAACGCCGCGCGACGCGCCAGTACATGCGCGCAAGCAGCGCGATCCAAAGAAGCGACCCGAGCAGGCCGAGCACGGCATAGGGCCACCAGCCGGGATCGCCGGCCTCGCTGAGCCAGTAGATCTTGCTCGCGCAGTAGGGTGGATAGACGGCCAACAGCCACTGCCAGGGCTCATCGACGAACCAGGCCGCGCTGGCGGCCGCGGGGAGCAGGCCGAGGATCTTCATGTAGGCAAAGGCCTGGGTCTTGTCGTTGGCCAGGGTCGCCACCAGCAAACCGAAGATGAAGGCGCCGGGTGCGCCAACAACGGCGGCGACGATGAAACCAGGCCAGGGCGGCAGTCCCCACTGGATGATCGCGCCTTCGAGCAGAGCCAGCGGCACCGTGCCGGCCATCACCACCAGCCCCAGCACCGTCAGGTAATGCTGCATCGGTATCGGGGTCACCAGCATCGCCTTAATGGTTTGGTCTTCGCGGCTTTCCAACAGCAGCAGCCCGAGGATGATGCCGCCAATCTGACCGGAGAGCTGGATCAGGAAGTGGCTGGCCAGCAGCGGCACATAGGGACTGAAATCAAAACCCAGGCGGGCGTCGAGTTCGCCGCTCAGCCAGGGCAGCAGCCAGCGCAAGGCGATGGTCATCGCGATGATGTAGAGGCTGACGCTGACCACAAAGCGGTCCCGGGCCAGACGCAGTCCATCGAATCGGAGAATGCCGGCAACGGCGTGGGCGCTGGCCATCAGCAGGCCTCGCTGAGCTGGATATGGTGCCGGAAACGCTGCCGCGCCCACCACGCCGCGACACCGATCGCGCCGATGGACACGGCGATCGCGTAGACCCACTGCCATGCGGACAGGGCTTGGCTGGTGGCGAGCATCAGCAGCAGCGGTGCAGTGGACGGAATCAGGTAGTACAGGGCGCTGGGGCCGATCCCGAGGACGTGGAGCACCGGCAGTTGGGAAACGGTGCCAACCATGGCCGCTCCCGGAAGCAGAAAGGTCAATACCGAGCTGTGCCCGGCGACCTGACCCAGGCCGATGCACGCATAGAGCAGGCCCAGCACGATCACCCCCAGCAGCAGGGGCAGCGGGTCCAGCGCCACGCCCCAGAAGCCCACTGCATGGATCAGCGCCGCCTCGACCAGCGAGATGGTGGTCAGGGTCAGGATCTTCGAGAGCATGTAGGTCCGCGCGGTGAGCGGCGTCGCGCGCAGCGCCTGCAGCGTGCCCTGGGTCCTGTCGGCAAGGACCTGTACGGCGCAAAACAGATAGGTGGTGGTGCTGAGACTGAGCAGATAGATCACGCTCAGCGTGCGCCCAGCGTACTCGACCGGGATCAGCCGGCCGAGCAGTCCGAACAACACCGCGGTGAAGATCCCAACGGCATACAAACCGCTGCGCGCCTGACAGCGGATGTCGAGCTTGATGGTGGCGACCAGCCCGCTCATCCGCCCAGTTTGCGTCCGGTTACCGCGACGAAGACTTCGGCAAGGCTGGCTTCCAGCGAGTGCAGCGTGGCCAGACCAGGCTGACGCAGCGCCTGGTGAAAGCCGTCGTCGTCGGCCAGCGTGTCCAGATCGAAACGCGCCGACCCGGCGCTTACCGACGCGTCGCCGTCCCAGCACACCTCGACCTCGCGCCGCCCGTACTGACGCTTCAGCGCAGCCGGCGCATCGATGGTCGCGATGCGGCCGTCAACGATGAAGGCGACCCGATCGCAGAGCTGGTCGGCGGTACTCATGTCGTGGGTGGTGATCACCGTGGTCACCCCGTGCTCGCGGCGCTCGGCGATGATCTGGCGGATGCGCTTGGCGTTGACCGGATCCAGGCCGGCGGTCGGTTCATCGAGAAACCACAGCGTCGGACGATGCAGCAGGCTGCGCGCCACGTTGAGCCGGTTCTTCATGCCCTTGGAGAACTCGGCGACGCGTTTGTCGGCGTGCGCGGCCAGGTCGACCAACTCCAGCACCGCCATCGCGCTCTCGGTATCGCCGTCGTAGAGCGCGCGAAAATACTCCAGGTTCTCGCGCGCGGTCAGCTTGAGGTAGTGGTTGGGAAACTCGAAACTCACCCCGATTCGCCGATACAGGTCCCCGGACCAGCGCGACAGCGGCTTACCCAGCACCTCAACCGTGCCGGAGTAGCCGCGCAGATGGCCGATCAAAATGTTCTGGGTAGTCGACTTGCCGGCTCCGCTGGGGCCCAGAAACCCAAAGATCTCGCCCTCGGCAACGTCAAAGCACAGCTCCTTCAGCGCCGCCGCCCGGGCGCCGGGATAGGTGTAGCTGAGCTGCTCAACCTGGATGATGGCTGCGTGCTCCGCTGGGGACGGGAGAGGGCAAGAGCATACAGCGGGGCGGGTGGGCGATCAGCGGCGACCGCCAAACAGCGGGTCTTGGCGTACCAAGCTAGCCCGACAATCTTCAATAACGCGCCAAACAAGGCATGAAGGCAGACACCCAATGCTGACGGATCTGGCGCGGTTCCTGGGCCTTAGTGCCCCTGGTGGCCGTCCATATCAGCGACCATACTGCGACGCGAGCGGTACTCGGAGGTTGACGATGAAACGAGTGTTGAAGCTGTTGGGAGTCGTGCTGTTGTTGCTGCTGATAGCGGCGGTTTGGATGTTTTGGCCGGTGCGCTTGGCCATGGCCGAATTGCCCACGACCGTGGCGATGCCCGCGGCGAACCCGCCGGCGGACATGGCGCTGTATGCACTGCCCACCGGTGCCATGCATTCGCAGGCGATGTTCGCCTATCGCGGCGGCGCGGTGGGCGAACCACGCGACTTCGCGATGACCGCCTATCTGGTTCGCCACCCGCGCGGGGATTTGCTCATTGATACCGGCCTGGGCAGCCAGATCGTGGCGCAGTTCGCGCAGCTGCCGTGGCTGATGCGGGCGACCAGCGAGTACAGCGTGACCAAACCCGCTGCCGATCAACTGGTCGCCGCCGGTCTGCCCGTAGACTCCCTGGCCGGTGTGCTGTTGACCCACGCCCATTGGGACCACGTCAGCGGACTGACCGACCTGCCGGGCGTCCCGGTCTGGCTGTCTCGCAGCGAGGCGAAGTTCGTTGCCGATGGGTCGGAAATGGCAGCGTTGGCGCATTCGATGCCGAATCTGGTACTGCGCCCCTTCGATTTCAACGGCGAACCCTACCTGGGCTATCCATCCAGCTATGACCTGTGGGGCGACGGCAGCGTGGTGGTGTTGCCAGCTTCCGGCCACACACCGGGCTCGGTGCACGTCCTGGTCACGCTTCCCGATCAGCGACGCTATTTCTTCGTGGGCGACACCGTATGGCAGAGCGAAGGAATCAGCCGGCCAGCCGAGCGGCCTTGGCTGGCGCGTTCCCTGCTGGCCGAGGACTCCTCCGCCGTGCGCGCCCAGGTCAGCCATCTCGCCGCGTTGCACCAGCGCTTTCCGGAAATCATCATGGTCCCGGCCCACGACGCACGACCGACCAGCTCGCTGCCACGACTATTGCCTCGTTAGCATTCCTCGCCCTCGGCCACGTCAAAGCACATGTCTTTCAGCGCCGCCACCGGGGCGCCGGCATAGGCGTAGCTGAGCTGCACAACCCGCGTGCTCCGCTGGGCGCGGGGGATCAGCTGGGGGGCGGCTGCTTATGACGTCCTTTCCGTTGTATTGACTGGCTGTGCGCTATTCGGCCGGCAAGACAGTCCGATGGCGGGAGAATCGCTTGTTGTCTGCCCGCACCAATCCGAGAATTTTCGAACCATCGACTGGAAACGCGCAATACAAATCAGAGCTGCCCTCCAATCTATAGATGACCATATCCTCGTTTACAAACTGCACAAACTCTGTGTTCTTGTAGTCTGCGGACAAAAAGTGCTTCTCGCTCCAACAGTAATCTGCCAGCACCAAACGCCGTGATTCTTCAGGGAGATCGTTGTTAGCGGATTCGCGATAGCTTGATTGGGCGCAGCCGGCTATGCTGACGAATGCTGCCAAGAGCAGTCTGAAGTTGGTTCGCACATCGATCTCCTCGGTTTGAAGCCGGTTGAGAGTACCAATGGAGGCGCAAGCAAAGTCACGCTTCTCAGCTGTCGCGGACTACCGGATCTTCAAGATTTACCGAGCAGGAATCTAGTGGCGCGCATCCCATACCGAACCGGGAAACTGAGCGCGAGAAAAAGCAGCAATCCGTCTATCGCGACGAAGACTAGAAAGGCCAGCGAT
>JAUIFV010000065.1:0-22500 GCA_030430155.1 Gammaproteobacteria bacterium | reverse complement strand
GTCGAAGCTGCCCTCGCACAGCTCCACCTCCGCTGCGGCGGAAACACGCAGGACGGTGCTTGCTCGGGTCCCGTAGACGGGGTCGCGGATGAATGGCGGTGCGAGTCGCCGCTCCAGTTCCACACCCACACCGGTGTCGGGCAAAGGCAGTGCTGGGTCGACCCGCTCCTCTCTGAGCAGCATGAGTAGCGTATCCAGATCGACTTCGCTGGTTTCCAGCACAGCACCAAGGCTCTGCGATAGACGCACGGACTTGGGCCACGGCGCGTTCATCGCGCCATTGCTCAAAACGTGTATGCCCGGTTTCAATGCACCCTTGCTTGCAAACCAGTTGGACTGATGGATCAGTTGCTGAGGTCCGCCGTAGAGCAAGCTGAAGGGGGCGTAACAGTCCGATCCCAAAGGCGGCGTCTGCGCGCTATGCGCAGCTTCGTCCTCAGCGACGGCGGTCAGCACATCCAGAGGGATCGAACCGCGCGAGCGCGGGCGCGCGCGCGAGGCGCCGGGAACCCTGGCATTGGTGACCGCGGCGAAGCGACCGTCAGGCAGCACACCCATCCAGGTCCCTCCGGCCTGCAGGTCGCGACCAGCAGCAATCGGCACGGCCCCATCCCAGATCGCCAATGGCTCGGCAGGCCGCGCGTGATACTCATCACGATTGGCCAGAACTATCAGCGGCCAGCGCCGATCCACGCGATGGGCGACAACGATCAAGCACACGGCAAGGCAGTCATGGCGGTGTTTCCTGAATCCCAGAAGATCATGATGCCGACATCTTATGGGAACGCTCGAGCCGCGCTCGCCGGGGCTTGGTTTTTGTCCACCAGGCGCGCCCAGACGCCTGCAACTCAAGTCCTTGCGCTGGCCTTGCGCGTCCACTGAGTGCGGGCTCGCCGAAGCAAAGCTTGCTCGCCATAGACGTAGACGTTGACGCTGATGAAAGCCAGTCGTTACCCTGACCAACTCATCCCGGCCTGGTCAGGAGCCAAACCGTATGCGCGTCACCATAGACCTCAGCGAAAACGATCTGGATCACTTCCGCGACGCCATGCGCCGCGCCAAGGAAGCGGCCCATTCTCTGACTCCGGAAGACATCACCAAGGCGGCACGCCAGCTGCTCGAAGACAGCAAGGACAAAGAATTGCCTGACTTCGTTGCCCAGCGCTTGATCAAACTGGACACGATGATCAACATGGCGACCGATCAGTCCTGGGGCATCTCCGACGACGAGCGCAAGGAGATACTCAGTGCACTGACCTATTTTGCCGACCCCAACGACGCCATTCCGGACGATATTCCGGTGCTCGGCTTCCTTGATGACGCGATCATGATCGAACTGGTTGTCGAAGAACTCAAACACGAGCTCGATGCGTACGAGGATTTTCGTGCCTTCCGCAATCAGGCGGCAGAGGAAAGCGGCGTGGAGTTTGCAGGAGGCCTGAGCCGACAGGACTGGCTGGACCAGCGCCAGAGTGAACTACTCGATCGCATGCGCAGTCGGCGCGGACGCGACCGTGGTAGTTATGGCGGCTCTCGCGGCTACTCGCTGTTCTCGGCGCGCTGATCGCAACGTTCATGCTTCGAAAGGCCCGCCGATTGGCGGGCTTTTTCGTTACCGTCCTTAGAGATCCGCCATCCCTTCTGGCACACCGCCTTGGCCGACGCGCAACAGTTTCAGGGTGTTGGTGCCGCCAAGCAGACCGGTGTGATCGCCGGTGGTGAGCACCACCCGATCGCCGACATCCAATCGGCCCTGGGCATGCAACAGCTCGACTGCCAACCGCGCCGCGTGAGTGGCGCCGCCGCCGCTGGGATCGAAGGCCACCGGGTGCACATCGCGGAACAGGCGCATGCGCTGGCGCGCCTGCTGATGGCGGGTCATCGCGTAGATCGGAATCGATGAGCGCACTCGGCTGAGCCATTGCGCGGTAGCCCCGGACTCGGTCAGGGCGATGATGGCGCGCACGCCGACCCGGATCGCCAGGTACATGGCGGCCATGGCAATGGCCTGATCGGTGCGCTCCAGTCCGGCGTCCGGCGGGGTGTCTGGAGCGACGAATTGGCGCTCGGCAGCGATACAAATCTCGCGCATCGCCGCCACCGCTTTGTGCGGGTGTTTGCCGGCGGCGGTTTCCTCCGACAGCATTACCGTGTCGGTGCCGTCGATTACGGCGTTGGCGACATCGAGGACTTCGGCGCGCGTGGGTATGGGCGCCTCAACCATCGACTGCAGCATCTGGGTGGCGGTGATCACCACCCGCGAGCGCCCCAACGATTCGCGGATGATCTTCTTCTGCAAACCCGGCAACTCGGCGTAGTTGATCTCCACGCCAAGGTCGCCTCTAGCCACCAGCACCGCGTCCGAGGCATCGGCAATCTCGGTCAGATTGGCAATCGCCTCGACCCTTTCAATCTTTGCCACCAGCCCTGCCGAAGAACCGCTGGCGCGCAGCAGCGCGCGCGCTTCACGCATATCGTCGGCATCACAGACGAAGGACACGGCCAGGTAATCGGCGCCCATCTTCGCCGCCAGCGCGATGTCCTCCTTATCCTTGGCCGACAGCGCCTTCAGCGACAATCCACCGCCGAGGCGATTGATACCCTTGCGATTGGACAGCCGACCGCCGTGCACCACTTCGGTGTGAATTTCGGTGCCGCTGACCTTGTCCACCGCCAGAGTTATCAGGCCGTCATCGAGCAGCAGCGTGTCACCGGCACTGACGTCCTTGTACAGATCCTTGTAGCCAACTCCGACCCGATACTGCGTCCCGGGCTCGGTCTGCGCAGCGCAGTCGAGAATAAAAGGTTGCTCCGGCTGCAGTTCTACCGACCCCTCAGCGAAGCTCTCGATGCGGATCTTCGGTCCCTGCAGGTCGGCAAGGATGCCCACTTCGCGGCCCATCTCGGCGGCAATGGAGCGCACTTCCGCTGCCCGCCGCAGGTGGTCTTCGGCAACACCATGCGACATGTTCAGCCGGACCACATCGGCTCCGGCCTCCAGCACCTTGGCCAGCACGCCCGGCCGATCGGTGGCCGGCCCCAGCGTGGCGATGATTCGGGTACGGCGCAGGTGGTCGTTCTGACTCATGCTGTTCATCAGGCTCCGCGGTTGGCCCGCTCGTTGAGGATCTCGACGGCTGGCAATACCTTACCTTCGAGGAACTCCAAAAAGGCACCACCCCCAGTGGAAATGTAATCGATTTCATCTCCCACGGCGAACTTTTCGATGGCCGCCAAGGTGTCGCCGCCACCGGCAATGGAAAAGGCCGGACTCGCGGCGACCGCCTTCGCCATCGCCTTGGTGCCACCGGCGAAGTTGTCGAATTCAAACACGCCTACCGGTCCATTCCAGACGATCGTGCCGGCAGCAGCGAGATGCTCGGCATAGGCGGCGGCCGATGCCGGGCCTATGTCCAGAATCATCTGTCCGGAGTCGACTGCGTCCACCGCGACCACACTAGGCTGGGCGTCGGCGGCGAAAGCCGGTGCAGTGACCACGTCTATCGGCAACGGCAGCTGCACGCCGCGTTGCTGCGCGGCGCCCATCACCTCGGTGGCCACGCCAAGTAAATCCGGCTCGTGTAGCGACTGACCCACCGCATAGCCCTGCGCGGCGAGGAAGGTGTTGGCGATGCCGCCACCGACGATCAAGGTATCGACCTTGGCGATCAACTCGGTGAGCAATTCCAGCTTGGTGGAGACCTTGGAGCCGGCGACGATGGCCACCAGCGGTCGCGCTGGAGCCTTGAGCGCGCGCCCCAGTGCGTCCAACTCGGCGGCCAATAGTGGACCGGCGCAGGCCACCGGCGCGTATCGAGCCACGCCGTGAGTACTGGCCTGGGCCCGATGCGCGGTGGCAAAGGCGTCCATCACGTAGATATCGCATGCGGCGGCCATACGCTTAGACAGTGCCTCGTCGTTACTCTTCTCGCCGACGTTGAAGCGCACGTTCTCGGCCAGCGCGACCTCGCCCTCGCCCAACTCGACACCGTCTACCCAGTCCTTGATCAGGCGAACTGGCTGCCCCAACGCCTGGCTGAGCCAGTTGGCGACCGGGGCCAGCGATGCGCCGTTGTCGTACAGCCCCTCCTTGGGCCGACCCAAGTGCGACATCACCAGGGTGCGAGCACCGCTGTCGCGAGCCAACTGCAGCGCCGGCAGGGCGGCTTCCAGTCGCGTCGTACTGGTGATATGCCCATTCTCCAGCGGCACGTTGAGGTCTTCCCGGATCAGTATGCGACGTCCGCGCAGAGGCAAATCGGTCATCCGCAGGAAACTCATGATCAGTCCGTTGTCGATGCTCAAGAAGGCGCCGATTCTAGCCGCTCTGACGCCGTTTAGGCGCAGGCCACATGCTATGCTCCGGCCTCGCCAAGCCTTGGGGGGAAAGCACGATGTCGGTCTCTGATTCGCTCGCGCAGGCGGCACTGGATTATCACCGTCAGGACCCGCCGGGAAAGATCAAGGTCGCGCCTACCAAGGCACTGACCACGCAGCGCGATCTGTCCTTGGCCTACTCGCCGGGCGTGGCCGCGGCCTGCAACGCCATCGTCGACGATCCAGCCGAGGCCTCTACGGTCACCGCGCGTGGCAACCTCGTCGCCGTGATCAGCAACGGTACCGCCGTGCTCGGCCTGGGCAACATCGGTCCGCTGGCTTCCAAGCCGGTCATGGAAGGTAAGGGCGTGCTGTTTCAGAAGTTCGCCGGTATTGATGTTTTCGACATCGAAATAGACGAGACCGACCCGGACAAGCTGGTCGACTCCATCGCCTCGCTGGAACCCACCTTCGGCGGCATCAATCTGGAAGACATCAAAGCGCCGGAGTGCTTCTACATCGAGCGCAAGCTGCGCGAGCGGATGAACATCCCGGTCTTCCACGACGACCAACATGGCACCGCCATCATCGTTGGGGCCGCGCTCTACAACGCGCTGGAGATTATCGGCAAAAAGGCCGAGGACGTTCGCGTGGTCGCTTCAGGCGCCGGCGCCGCCGGTATTGCCTGCCTGGACATGATGCGCAGCATCGGCGTCAAGCGTGAAAACATCACCGTGTGCGACCGCAATGGCGTGGTCTACGCCGGTCGCGCCGAGGACATGGACGAATCCAAGCTGCAGTATGCGCATGAAACCGACGCGCGCACTTTGGCCGACGCGCTGGTCGGCGCCGATGTGTTCCTCGGCGTGTCAGCTGCCGGCGTGCTTAAACCGGAGATGCTCAAGACCATGGCCGAGCAGCCGGTGATCCTGGCGCTGGCCAATCCGGTGCCGGAGATCATGCCCGAGTTGGCCAAGGAGGCGCGGCCGGACTGCATCATGGCCACCGGCCGTTCGGACTACCCCAACCAGGTCAACAACGTCCTCTGCTTCCCCTACATGTTCCGCGGCGCGCTGGATGTGGGCGCCACGGTTATCAATGAAGAGATGAAGATCGCCGCGGTAAAAGCAATCGCCTCTCTGGCCCGGGAAACGGTATCGGACGTGGCCGCGGCGGCCTACGGCGGCGACGAGATTTCCTTCGGCCCCGAGTATTTGATCCCGCAGCCCTTTGATCCGCGCCTGGTGGTCTGGGTGTCCACCGCAGTGGCCCAGGCAGCCATGGATTCAGGTGTTGCCACTCGGCCGTTGGCCGATATGGATGCCTACACCGAGAAGCTCAATCAGTTCGTGTTCCGCACCGGGCTGCTGATGAAGCCGGTGTTCGATGCCGCCAAGGCCGACCCGAAGCGCGTGGTGTTTGCCGAGGGCGAGGAAGAAGGCGTGCTGCGTGCGGTGCAGACGCTGGTCGATGAACGTCTGGCCAAGCCCATTCTGGTTGGGCGGCCGGAAGTGATCGAAAAGCGGATCAAGCGGCTCGGTCTGCGCCTGCAGCAGGACGTGCACTACGAGCTGACCAACATCCACTCCGATCCACGCTTTAACGACTACTGGCAGGAATACCACCGAATCATGGCCAGGCGCGGCGTCACTCCGCCGATGGCCAAAGCCATCGTCCGTTCACGCGGCACGGTGATTGCGGCGCTGATGGTCAAACGCGGCGAAGCCGACGCGCTGATTTGCGGCGTGGTAGGGCGCTATCGCACCAAGCTCAAACACATCACCGACGTGCTCGGCCTTGATCCCCGGGTGAGCTGTTGCTCGGCGCTATCGGCGGTCACCAGCGACAAAGGCGTGTTCTTTTTCACCGACACCTATGTGCAGACCGATCCCGACGCAGCGCAGATTGCCCAGTCTGCCCTGATGGCGGCGCAACGGCTGCAGATCTTCGGCATTACGCCGCGCGCGGCGCTGCTGAGCATGAGCAGCTTTGGCAGTCACGACGAGCCGTCGGCGAGGAAGATGCGTGAAGCGCTGGCGATCATTCATGAGAAGGCGCCGGATCTGGAAGTCGACGGCGAAATGCACGCCGACGCCGCACTGAGTCAATCCCTGCGCGAGAAGATCATGCCCGGTTCGCCGCTGCGCGCCGCGGCCAATCTGTTCGTGCTGCCGAATCTGGACGCCGCCCACATCAGCTTCAACATGACCCGAGTGATGACCGACGGCGTGTCGCTGGGTCCAATACTGATGGGCCTGTCCAAGCCGGCCTACGTAATGACCAACTCGGCCACGGTCAGGCGCTTGGTCAATATGTCCGCGCTGGCGGTGGTGGAGGCGCAGATTCGCGAGCGCTTGGCGGCCGAAGGCGGCTGATCGGCAAGCCGTGTGGCCTAAAGCCCGGGCACAACGCTCGGGCTTTTATTGGGATCAACTCAGGATCAATAGATGTCCTGGTGAGCGGTTTGACCGAAGACCACAATGGTTTTGCCGGAAACCGAGATCTTGCCGTCGATCTCCAACTGCTTGAGCACCCGGCCGACCATCTCCCGCGAGCAGCCAACGATGCGGCTGATCTCCTGCCGCGAGATGCGGATCTGGGTGCCTTCGGGATGCGACATCGCATCGGGCTCGGCGCACAGGTCAATCAGAGTGCGTGCGACCCGGCTGGTCACGTCCATGAAGGCCAGCCGAGAGACCTTGCGCGAAGTGTGCAATAGGCGCTTGGTCATCTGCGTGCCGATGGCAAACAGGATCCGCGGACATTCGTCCTTCAGCGGCCCCTCAAACAGCTGGAACAAACGCTCGTAGCTGATCTCGGCCAGTTCGCAAGGAGTGCGCGTGCGCACCAGCACTTCGCGCTTCTCTGGCTCCATGAACAAGCCCATCTCGCCAATGAAGTCGCCGGCGTTGACGTAAGCCAGGATCAGTTCGCGCCCCTCTTCGTCCTCACTCATCACCGCCAATGATCCATCAACGATGTAGTAGAGCGTGTTGGCGACATCGCCGGGACGGATGATCGGCGACTTGGACGGATAGCGACGGCGGTGGCACATGCCCAGAAAGCGTTCGATGTGCTCGGGCTGCGGCGCCAGCGGACGATGTTCGGCCAGCTTGCGCAGGCTGGCCTGCAGTGTATAGCGCAGCAGCGGTTTGTTGCTCTTGCCGACTACCGGAGTCCCGCTCATGCCTCTCCCCATTGGTTTTACGACGCCATCGGGGCTTATAGCACGGCGACGGTAGAGGAAAATAAAGGTGAACTGGCGCCGGCGCCTGCGACGCGGCCTGGGCCGGATGTTTGCACAGAAGATTTATCCCGCGCCCCAATTGCGCGATAATCCGCGACCCATCTTTACTACCGGACCGATTTGATGGTCAAACCGCTGCCGCGTCTGAAGCTCGAAGGCTTCAACAATCTGACCAAGTCGCTGTCGTTCAACATCTACGACGTGTGCTATGCGGTCACGGCCGAGCAGCGACAGCGCTACATCAACTACATTGATGAAGCCTACAACGCCCAGCGCCTGACCCAGATCCTGACCAAAGTCGCCGGCGACATTGGCGCCAACATCCTCAGCGTGGCGCGCCAGGACTACGATCCGCAGGGCGCCAGCGTGACCATCCTGATTTCCGAAGAGCCGGTGGTGGATCGGCGTGACGTGGGTAAGGAGATGGTCGCCGGGGCGGTGCGCGAGCACCCGGAGGACGCCAGCGTGGTGGCTCATCTGGACAAGAGCCACATCACCGTCCACACCTATCCCGAAAGCCACCCCTTCAACGGCATCAGCACCTTCAGGGCCGATATCGATGTCGCCACATGCGGCGTCATTTCGCCACTTAAGGCGTTGAATTTCCTGATCGACAGCTTCGAAAGCGACATCGTGATCATGGACTACCGGGTTCGTGGTGCCACCCGCGACGTGCGCGGCAAGAAGCACTACATCGATCACCGCATCAACTCCATCCAGGACTTCCTGGCCAAGCGCATCACCAAGCGCTACGAGTGCTACGACGTCAACGTGTATCAGGAGAATCTGTTCCACACCAAGATGCACCTGAAGGAGTTCGACCTCGACAACTATCTGTTCGAGAGCTCCAAGAGCGATTTGTCGCAGAGCGATCGGGAAAAGATCGAAGGCCTCATGCGGCGCGAGATCGCCGAGCTGTTCCACGGCCGGAATCTCGATTAAGAGCTGAGGGCACAGGGCCCAGTTGGACGCTCTGCTCTTTGTAGGAGCTTGCCTGCAAGCGATGCTTACTAGGCTTCGATCAGGGCAAGCATTCTCGGCACGCGCGTAGGATGCCGGTGAGCACAGCGAACCACATCATCGCAACGCCTCCGTAGCAAAAATCGCCAGCCGCGTAGGGTGGGCAAAGCGCAGCGTGCCCGCCTAGGCGTAGTCCCGCCAGCATAGGACACCACCCCCGCACCGAGCCTGCTCTTCTGGGCCCTGGGCCCTATGCCCTGGGCCCTAGACCCGGTATGCCACCGCCTTCATCACCCCCGCCGCCCGCCGCATCAGCTGCGGAATCGGCCACGGTAGGGGCCTGGCGCCGGCGGCTTCGGCCATGTCGGCGTGCTCGGCCTCATCGCTTTGCATCTTGGCGACGATCGCCCGGCTGGCCGTGTCGCCTTCGGGTAGTGACTGCAGATGCTCGCCCAGATGCGCCTCCACCTGGCGCTCGGTTTCCACCACAAAGCCCAGATTCCAGCGGTCGCTGCCCAGGCCCGCGGCCACGCCCAGCGCATAGGAACCGGCATACCAGAACGGATCGAACAGGCTCGGTCGCGAATCCAATTGCTGCAGTCGCTCTCTACACCAGGCCAGATGATCTCCCTCCTCGTCGGCCGCATTCAGCAGCTTCTCCCTGACCTGCGGATCCCGCGCCACCCGGGCATGGCCGAAATACAGCGCCTGCGCGCAGACTTCCCCGGCATGGTTGACCCGCATCAGTCCGGCCGCGTGGCGGCGCTGCTGCTCATCGAGTTCAGCCTGTTCCTGCACGTCATCGCCGGCTGGATTAGCACGGCCGGTGCCTACGGCGGGCGCGGCCAGCGTGCGCAGACCACGATCCAACTCGGCAATCACGCCATCCCACCAGGGCCTTTGAAACTCACTCATCGGTTGGCTCCAATTCCAGTTGTTCGGCCAGTACCTGCACCGGATGCACAACTCGCCGTGGCGAACTGCGCTGCACCAGTCCGGCGCGCAGGTACATGGCGCATCCGGGATTGGTCGTCAGCAGCAGCTCAGCAGCAGGATCCAGCCCATCGATCAGCTCATTGCGCAGCGTGGCCGCGGTTTCCGGCTGCTCCAAGCAGTGCGTCCCGGCCGCGCCACAGCAGCTCGGCCCGGAGTTGATCACGTTCAGCTGCAGCTGCGGGATGCGCGACAGCAAGGATCGCCAACTCTGCGTGTCCTTGACGTCACTGCGCTGACTGCAGGGCAAGTGTAGCTCGGCGCGGAGCGGCAAGGGTCTGAAACGGGCCTGTTTCAGCGCTGGAAGCTGGTCCAGAAACCGACCCAGATCAGCAACCCGACCACCGCCGGTTGCGCGACAAAGCTGGGCATGGCAGCCCGATCCCAGGCTGAGCAGTTGGGTCACGCCGCTCTCATCCAGGCGCTGCGCCAGCCGTTTGGCGAGTCGTTGGGACTGATCGAAGTCACCGGCGGCGCGATGCATCTGACCGCAGCAGCCGGTATGCGGATGCGTGGTCACGGAGATGCCCAGCGCTGCCAGCAGTTCGGCCGCGGCACTGCGCGCCGGCTGATCGATGGCCGCCGCGGCACAGCCGGTGAACAGCCAGCGATTGCCCGACGCCGACCCCGCATTGGCGAGGTTGGAGGTTGGCGCTGAACGGGCTGGCGGCACTCCGACGGCAAGCGCCGCCAGCCAACCGGGCAAGAACCAGCGCGGACTGCCCAGACTGGACCAGACGCGATGAGTCCAACCGCCAACGCGAACCGCCCAGTCCGTGGCTGCAAGGCGACGCACCCAGAGGGCGCTCGGCTTGCTGCTGGGCGGACCAAGCGCGCGTGTGCTACTGATCAACTCTCCATAATGCACCTTGGCCGGACACACGCCCTCACAGCTCAGGCACCCCAAACAGTGATCCAGCGGAGCCTGCGCCGATTGCGGATCGCCAAGCCGCCCACGCGCCAGCGCTTGCGCCAACGCGATACGTCCGCGCGGCGATTCGCTTTCGCATCGGTGCACCCGATAAGTCGGACAGTGCGGCAGGCACAACCCGCACATCACGCACTGGTCAGCCAGTTCGGCGATGCGCTCCCACGCTGCCGGATTGTCACCCGCCCCGCTGGTCATGCTCGGCAGCCGCCTCCATCCTCGTCGCGGAGCATTATCGACCGTCGGCGGCCGCTGTGCCCGGACTACTGCCCGTGGTAGCATTCGCAGTCCAACGCGAACCAACCCGATCGCTCGCCGCAAGGCGATCCTACGATCTGAAACAGGCAATCGCCGCCAGAAACAAATTCTGGCCCAACGATTGGCTGCGGGCTCTTGCACGCTGCCGTTTCGCCGGGTATGCTTCGCGGTTCTTCTCTCCAGCTACACCACGGATTGGTTGCCATGAAAACCGTCAGCGCGAACGCGCAAACTGTCCAGCGCGACTGGTATGTCGTCGATGCCGCAGGCAAGACCTTGGGCCGCCTGGCCTCCGAGCTCGCTTTCCGCCTGCGCGGCAAGCACAAGCCGGTCTACACCCCGCATTGCGATACCGGCGACTACATGATTGTCATCAACGCGGACAAGATCGCGGTGACCGGCAACAAGCTGGCCGACAAGAAGTATCACCGTGTGACCGGCTATGTCGGCAACATGAAGACCATTGCCCTGAAGGATCTGCTGGCCAAGCACCCCGAGCGCGTGATTGAGATCGCGGTCAAGGGCATGCTGCCGAAGAACCCGCTGGGTCGTGCGATGTACCGCAAGCTGAAGGTGTACGGCGGCTCTGAGCATCCGCACACCGCGCAGCAGCCCATCGCGCTCGACATCTAATCCATCGACCTAACCAGGTACGGAAGACACAAACGTTATGGCGATTCAGCAAAATTACGGCACCGGCCGTCGCAAATCCTCCTCCGCCCGCGTCTTTCTGCGCGCCGGATCTGGCCGCATCATGATCAATGGCCGCCCGGTGGAAGAGTATTTCGGTCGCGAGACCTCGCGCATGGTCGTGCGCCAGCCACTCGAAGCCACCAGCAGCGGTGATCGCTTCGACGTGCTCGCCACCGTCACCGGCGGCGGCGCCAACGGTCAAGCCGGCGCCGTGCGCCTGGGCCTGGCCCGCGCCCTGGTCGATTACAACGAAGAGTTGCGTGGCGACCTGCGCCGCGCCGGCCTGCTGACCCGCGACGCCCGCGAAGTCGAGCGTAAGAAGGTCGGCCTGCACAAGGCCCGTCGCGCCACCCAGTACAGCAAGCGCTAACCGCGCTCCGGCCGCGCCGACCTACCGCGGCGCCGCTGGCGATGAGTCATCGCTTGGGGGATCGTCTAATGGTAGGACAGCGGACTCTGACTCCGCTAGTCTAGGTTCGAATCCTAGTCCCCCAGCCAATTCGGGGTTCCAGAAGGCCCATACGGACCCAACCCCACATCTAACCCCGCATTCCAGCGGGGTTTTTTGTGCCTGCGAGTCCCAGAGCGTCCCATTGCAGCCCAGACTATTTCGGGGTAGTTTCCGGGGTAAAGATTTCTCCGAACGGGTTTTTACCCCGAAATTCCTGTTCGAAGTTTGCTTCGGCGGCCCGAAACCCGCGCCACACTTGAGTTTCCTCGACAAGCGATTACCCCGAATGGGCAAGCTCACCGACCTGGCAATCAGGAACGCCAAGCCCCGAGCCAAGAAGTACAAGCTCTCTGGCGGTCGCGGGCTCACGCTTCTAGTCATGCCCGACGGAGCCAAGTATTGGCGACTGCGCTACTCCTTCGCGGGCAAGGAGCAGGAGATCTCGCTAGGACGCCCCTACCCTGCACTCACGCTCCGAGCGGCCGAAACCGAAGCGAACCGCATGCGCGATCTGGTCGCGGCCGGCGTCGACCCCCGCGAGGAGCGCCTGCAGCAGAAGATCGATCGCAACGCCAAGGCCGCGAGCAGCTTCGCTGGCGCCGCCGAGGCCTGGTACGAGTTTCGCAGCAAGGCTTGGGCCCGATCGACCGCCAATCAAGTCCGTGAATACCTCGACAAGGACTTGCTGCCCGCTCTTGGCAAGCGCCCGCTCTCGGCCATTTCCACCAAGGAACTGGCCAACCTAACGCGCAAGATGGAAGAGCGCGGCGCGCCCGACGTCGCCAAGAAGGCCCGCCAGTGGCTTGCATCGATTTTCTCCTATGCTCGGGCCAATGGCTGGGTCGATCACGACCCGGTGCGCGACTTGAGAGCCTTGGTATTGCCCGCTGCCAACGCCAACAACTACCCGCACCTGTCGCTGGATGAACTGCCGGAGCTACTCAGGAAACTCGACGCTGTAGACGCATCACCGCTCGTCAAGGGCGCGGCGAAACTCTCGCTCTGGACCGCGAACCGGCCAGGCGTGACGCGCACGGTGCGATGGGACGAGATCGATCTGGCCCGATCGCTCTGGACGATAGCCAAGGGGCGAGAGGGCATGAAGCGCGGCTACGCCCACCTCACGCCTCTACCGCACCAAGCCATCGCGATGCTTCGAGAGATTCGCCAACTCACCGGCACCTTCGAACATGTGTTCATCGGCCGAAATGATCCGCAAAAGCCGCTCAGCGACGGAGCGGTCAACGCCCTGCTCAAGCGCCTGGGCTACCGGGGCAAACAGACCGCGCACGGGTTTCGGCACTTGATATCCACCGCACTCAATGAGCTCGGCTACGAGTCGGATTGGGTCGAGCGCCAGCTCGCACATGGCGACCCTGACAAGATTCGCGGCACCTACAACAAAGCCCAGTACCTGGAGCAACGGCAAAGGATGATGCAGGACTGGGCGGATTACCTGGACCGAATCAAGTCGGCTGATGACCTCCCGTCTCCCAGGAATCGCGGCTAATGGCGGGAAAAGAGAAAGTTGGTGGAGAAAATGTGCACGCCCGTCTCCTCTCCGAAGGGTCGGACTGTCTTTTGACCAGGGCTGAGGCCGTTGCGTTCGTGGCGTTTCACTCGAAGCCTCTCGGCCGTGACGCGCGACAATTGAAAAAGCATATAGGCAATCAATTGGATAGGGCCGCTGGCTTCCGAGGCCCGAAATCCAGGCTACCTCCCATCGATCGTCAGCCCAACAATCAGTTCTTCGGTGCGGACATCATCCGCTGGGCTCGACAAGTCACTGGCAATCCTATCGACGACCTCAAGACGCCAGGTCGGACCGTGGAGCTTAGTTCCCACTTGGTCAGATCGCCCTCAGAGTTGGGCACTGGCGTTTCAATACGGACTGAAAAATCTCCCGACGACCTGGAAGCCTGTCACAAGTTGATCCGAAAGCTTTATGACCAGATCTACGCTCTCGAGAGAACCGTACAGCAATACCAGGACCTCATCGCGAGACGAGGGCTGAACGCCGAGCACGACGAGTTCGGCCGATTCATCAGAAAAGGAAAGTGACCTCATTTTCGACGCCACCTTGGTACCCGGAAAAAGAGGTCACATAGTGACGAGACCGTCCCCGCCAATCCTGGCGCATCCAAGGACGGTCCAACATGTCTCAACATCCTAATTTCTGCAGCCAATCTGAATTCCAGGCTCCACCGTCAACCACGATTCGTCTGATCACCGCAAAAGAGGCCGAGCGTAGGGCAGGGCTCTCGCGATCCGCGCGCTACCGCGCTATGGACGAGGGCACTTTCCCCAAACCCGTTGTAATCGGCAAGTACACCCGTCGGTTCGTGGAGCACGAAGTCGACGACTGGATCGCCGCAAGGATTGCCGAACGCGACGAGGACCTTGAGGCGGGAGGTGTCCAATGAAGCCTCGCCTACTAGCAACCAGACGGTTCGAGACCGAGATTCGGGCTGGAATTGAGGTCGATGGGCAGCGAATGTTGGTGGCGATAGACCCAGCCAGTGTCCCCGGTAGTGCCTCGCTTACTGACGACGAGATCGTCCGCCGCGGGTTGGTCGCAATGTTCGGGATCGAATGGCAGCAATGGGAGACGAAATGATGTACGGACGCATCTTTCGCTCCATCTACGAAGGCACGCTTGCCGAGAACTGGCAAGCGCTCATCACGTTCCAGCAAATGCTCGTGCTTTGCACTCCCGATGGCGTCGTAGACCTCACTCCGCGCTGTATCGCGCGGACGACCGGGATTCCGATCGAGCATATCGAGGCTGGCCTTGAGGTGCTCGAAGCACCGGACCCGGAGAGTAGGTCACCCAATGACGAGGGGCGTCGCATCGTGCGCTTGGACGCTCATCGCAATTGGGGTTGGCGGATTGTGAACTTCCCCGCGTACCGCGCCATCCGCAACGTTGAGGACAAGCGCGAAGCCGACCGCGCACGCATTGCAGGAAAGCGCGCCGCTGCCCGCGACGAAGCGCGACGGGACGCGACGAAACGCGACATGTCGCAACGTGTCGCAGATGTCGCCCATACAGATACAGATACAGACACAACAGAGCTTCCGTCTTTGACGGGCTCACGCGCCGTGGAAGGAGCCGACAGGATTTTCGGATTCGGCCTAGACCTACTCAAAGCAAAAGGTGCCAGCGAGAGAAGTGCGCGGAGCTTTCTCGGAAAGTTGCGCAAGGATGTTGGGCACGACCTGACTGTGATCGAGCTACTCGAGAAATGCGAGCGCGAGGACGTATCCGAACCGATGTCCTGGCTGAGGCGTTCGGCAGAGGCCAGGACGAACGGACGCAAGGTGCAGAAAGCCATCGTTAACTTGGACAGGGCGGGTGACTTATGAGCCAGATAACCGCAAGGCAGATCTCGCAAATGTTGGCAGAGCAAACCGAGGCCGTAGCCGCGCACCTTCTCGGCAGTCCAGGCAAGCGCGAAGGGCAAGAGCTTCGCTGGGGCGATACGGCCGGCAACCCGGGTAAGTCCCTTGGCGTGCATATCAGTGGCGCAAAACGCGGTGTTTGGGCGGATTTTGCAACTGGACAGAAGGGTGATCTGCTTGACCTCTGGGGTATCGTGCGCAAGATCGGCATCGCTGGCGCGATCGAAGAAGCAAAGCAGTACCTGGGCATTCGTGACGTATCGCTCGCCGGTAGGAACCCTAAGCCCGCGCCAATCAGCCCGCCGAGCAAATTGAAACCACTGGGCGCCAAGGCCCTTGAATGGCTGATAAGAGAACGGAAGCTCAGCCAGGACGCGGTTTTGACCTACGGGCTAAGGGAAGTGGACCTTGCAATCGCGTTTCCGTTGCTCGGTGCCGAAGGCGAGTTGGTAGGAATCAAATTCCGCTCGATGGTCGAGGACAAATACTGGGCCGCTCCCAACTCTGCAAAGGTGCTGTTTGGTTGGCCAGCAATTCCACTTGACGCCAGATCAGTGCTGATCTGCGAAGGCGAACTGAAGGCTCTCGCATGGTGGGACTATGGATTTCCAGCGCTGAGCGTTCCGTTTGGTGGTGGCGATGGCGCCAAACAAGACTGGATTGAGAACGAGTTCGACCGGCTATCTCGCTTCGACTTGATCTACGTGGCGATGGATGAAGATGAGGCCGGGCAGAAGGCTGCGAAGAAGATTGTCCACCGGCTAGGCCCCGAAAGGTGCGCGATGCTTGTCCATCCGCTTCCGGCTGTTCCTGGGGCCAAGTGCATCAACGCTTGCCTTCAGTCGGGGGTAAGCCAGGAATCGATCGCAGCCGCTGTGGCAGCAGCAAAACCGCGCGACCCAGATGAACTGAAAAGCGCTGCGGACTACGCGAACCGTGTCGCTGAATTGTTTCGGCCAGCCGTTGCGCAGTTCGGTATTCGAACGCCGTGGCCGAAAGTCGGTGACGAACTGGTATTCCGGCCCGGAGAGTTGACGGTCATTGCTGGTGCCAATGGGCATGGCAAGAGCCAGTTGGTGGGGTTCATGGCCGCCAACTCCATTCAGCGCGGCTACCGCGTCGCTGTCGCGAGTCTGGAATTCCGCGTGGAGGCGTGGATCAAGCGGATCGTGAAGCAACTCGCCGGTCGGAGTGATCCCGCGGTTGCGTACGTTGCCAGACTCGTGAACTGGCTCGGTGACGGTCGCCTGTGGGCCTTTGACGCTCAGGGGACCGCAAACTGGCGACGAATGATTGATGTATTTCGGTATGCACGTCGGCGCTATGCAATCGACCTCTTTGTGATCGACAACCTAACTGGCCTCGGAATCGCTGAGGAGGACTACCAAGGCCAAAAGGAACTTGCCTTGGCGCTTTCTGATTTTGCACGTGATGAAGACACACACGTTTGGCTGGTACATCACATCCGAAAGGGACAGAGCGAGTGTGTCGAGCCTGACAAGGCCGATATCAAAGGGTCAGGGTCCTTGACTGACCTTGCATCCACGGTCCTGACCGTCTGGCGCAACAAGTTGAAAGAACGCGAGTCAGAGGAGGCCTTGGCGGCCAATAAGCCTATGGCTGAAGAGATTGCCCGCCAAGCAGATGTGCGGCTGAACTGCAAGAAACAACGAAACTATCAAGGCGAGGGCTCGGGAGAGCCAAGCATCCGGCTTTGGTGGGGTGGATCGTCTTGCCAGTACCTTGCAGGCGAGAATCACAGGCCACGGCCGCTCATCACGTTGGATAGGGATGATGCAAACGCTATCGGCTGTCAACGCCAGTCGAATCCTGACCCCCCGCTGATTGAAAACTGCCCCACCTAGTCCTAACTCGGCAGCACGCTGGTCAGCTACGAAACGGCACCGAAAGGATGACATCATCCTTTCGGTGCTAGTCCTGCTACTCCGAATGAGTACCAGATGAGTACTGATCAGTTAGCTTTGCGCGCATCTTCTCCGCATACTCACGGCGCCTTTTCATCTCATCCCGGATGCCGACCTCGCTAACCTCAACCTTCTCAGTGAACATCGCCTTATAGCGCCCCAGCAGTTCCAGGCACTTCTCCTTGTTCATCAGACGGATGCGGACCCCATGCTGGGATTCGGAGACCTCCACGACCGCCCTGCGTTTCCCGGCTGGCATCTCCGAGCTGGACTTCAGCGTGACCTGGGTGACCTTCGTATCGTCAGCCGTAGGCGCCTTGGGACCCCATTCAACATAGTCACCCATGTCGGCAAATGCGCCCCGGCATAGCTCCTGAACGATTGCGTCAACAGTCACCTCCGCGCGCTCGACAGCCTCGCCCATGATCCGGTCAATCTCGGCGCGGACATGCTCGTTTCGCATCAAGCGGGAAACCGTCCCATAGGTGTGCTTGGAGGAGAATCCGGCATCGATTGCCGCTTGGGTCTTAGTCTTGCCCTCGCAAACGCCCATGACGAATCGGAATTGCTTGATCGTTAGGTCAGAGATTGCCATGAGGAGATACCCGAGTTGTCCGAACTCGAGGTCCATTCTGGGCCCTGAAGTTTCTGGCGGACAGTGAATTAGGTTTCCCCAATGAGGCGCTGGCGCGGATTTGCCCCAGTTCTAACGGGGCTTCCTTGAGCAATTCAGCGCTCAGCAGCGGCCCGACATACAACTTCTTCAGCCGCCGGCTCTCTCCTTTCGACTCCGTTTTCCGCGACTCCATCGGCTCATCCATGCCGCCAACCTGGCCCGCCACTTCTTGAACGTGGCCGAAATCGTTTGTGCTCCCGAAAGATCTCCGACACTGCTACTCCGGCCTCAGCCCGCTACTTCATCGATGATCTGGCCGACTGACTGCAAATCGAGACTTTCCAATGGAATCCCCAATCACGTTTCGAAAGAACACCAACAATGTGGATGGTTGGTTCCGGGGTGATTGCCAAGCCATTGCCGGCAGGTCGCCAATCCCGTTGGAAAGGCAGCGTGACTAGAACTCACAGCCTCTGAGAAAGTCGGGGCGGCTCGTTGTCAAGCTTTGTTGACATCGTTCGCCAGACGCGTCAATGTTTGCCAGTAGTGGACAGGAGCGTCCATATATTGCCAGGAGGTGTATATTGAAACTCCTCACAATTCGTGAGGTTGCAGATGCGCTCCAAGTGTCGGAAAGGACGATCCGCCGCCTAGTAAATCGGGGAGATCTCGTAGGGTTCAAGGTGGGTGACCGAGGCCAGGTTCGGGTGAAGAGTGAGGACCTTGAGGCCTACCTTGAAAGACAGCGAGTGCAGGTCAGCGGTCAGACGAAAACGCATCACCATGAGGTTGACGAATGAAGAATTCAGAGGAGCACGACTTCTCGATTGTGGCTGTCGACAAGTTCATCCAAGCCACTCGTGACTCCGGCTACAAGGGCACCGCCAGTGCGATCGCTGAACTCGTCGATAACTCCCTACAGGCGGGGGCAACGGTGATAAAGCTCTCGATCTCTGCGTCGGATGTCGAAGGCCAATATCCGATAGTAGTCGCCGTGATCGACAACGGCTCAGGCATGGATCAACACACCCTTCGGACGGCTCTTCGATTCGGCGGCAGTACCCGATTCAATCGAAGGGATGGGCTTGGGCGCTACGGCATGGGCCTGCCAAATAGTTCCTTTAGTCAGGCACAGCGCCTTACCGTCCACACTTGGCGTTCTCGCAATGGTCCAGTGCTTTGCTCCTATTTGGACCTAGACGAGATCGCATCGGGAGAGTTGAGCACGGTTCCTGTCCCACGCGTCGAAAGTAGGCCTAGTTTCGTTAATGGCTATAACTCTGGCACCGCAATCACATGGTCGCGATGTGACCGCCTCGACCACAGCCGCATTTCTACCCTCGTCCGGAAACTCCTGTTTTCAATCGGTCGACGCTTCCGCCACTTCCTTTGGGACGGGGTCACAATCACGGTCAACGGCGACCAAGTGCAGCCTATCGACCCTCTTTTCCTTCACCCCGATGCGCCGTTCAATGGAGCCACGGAGCACACTTCGTTCGAACGAGAGATCCCGATGAACGCCGGAGATCCCAGCGTGACTGGAATCGTCCGCGTTAGGTTCTCCGAATTGCCAGTTGCCGATTGGTCGAGACTCAGCAACCAGGAGAAGCGGGAACGTGGGATTGCGAAGGGAGCCGGGGTGTCGATCGTCCGAGGAGGGCGAGAAGTCGATTACGGCTGGTTTTTTCTCAGCGGCAAACGCCGTGAGAACTACGACGATTGGTGGCGCTGCGAAATTCAGTTTGACCCAGTGTTGGATGAGGCGTTCGGAATCACACATACGAAGCAGCAGGTACGACCTCAGCCGCATCTCGTCGAGGCCCTCGCCGGTGACATGGAGAGTACCGCGCGCGCTCTCAACAATCGCGCCCGGAAGGCCCATCTCGGCGTCAAGATCGCGGAGCGCTTCTCGTCCTCGGAAGAACGAGCGACCAAGAAGGACTCTCTGCTCACCCCTCTATCGGCGAAGCCTCGCCCCCGTGACAAGTTGGTGCTCCAGTCGCTCAAGAGTGAACTCACTCGGCCTCCCCAAACTGACAAGAATCAGGAGCAGGGTGTCGAATATCAGATCGTTCCGAAGGCGTTGAGCGACACTTGCTTTTTTAACTATGCGCGTGCCGAGGGCAAACTCGTGCTCGTCCTCAACCCAGATCATCCGTTCTACAAACTCGTCTATAGGCCGCTGCTTGAATCAGAGGACCAGCGAGATATAGCAACAAGGATGAGCATTGACCTTCTTCTACTCGCTGCAGCCCGGGCCGAGGCGCAGATCGAGGGAAAAGAGGACCTGCGGGTCGCGGAGCAACTCCGTGCCAACTGGAGTGACACTCTCGCAACCTTCCTGAATCGGTGAGGGATGACTCAGCACACTCACAGCAACTGGACGATTCTCTCTCCCCCGTTCGCTGAGCGCAGCGGCGCACGCCGCATCTTCCGGGAGCACGCGCAGCAACTTGCAGCGCTTGTCGAGCAGCACGCCGACGACGCCACGATAGACGAAGCGTTGGAAACGGCACTCGGCCAAGTGCCAAAGGAGGATCGGTCCACCGACCTTTCCGCCGCACTATCGGTTCTCACTGATCTTGCGCGGCAACGGTGGCTCCTGCGCGTGACCGACACTGGCGAGGTGGAGGTCCGGCGTCCGTCACTTGACCGCCCAGATCACCTAAGTGAGAAGGCACGCATTCGGAAACAGGAACTCGTAAAGCGCAACGAACAACTCCGCGAGCCAGCGACGCGCAAGTTCATAGAGAGTGTCGTGAACCGAAACGGACGGCAGTCATCCGTCTATTGTTTGATTCGCGACGGGAGGGCTCTCGCAGCGTCGTTGCGGCAAGTGCGAAGATTGCCGATGGAAGAGCGCCTAGTTGCGCTGCGCAGCGTAATTGACCCATACCTGCAGTTCGTTGAGACTGATGTACGTTGCCAGCACACACAACTCCGACTGCAGGATATTTGGCGCTACTTTCGCCACACATGGACCAACCAGTATGCGAGCACTCCCGGGCGCACTATGGCCTTCCTCGTTCGAGACAGGTCGCAGCCTAACCACCCCGTGATTGGGATCGGGGCACTCGGGAGCCCAATCGTACAGATTCGAGAGCGTGATGCGTGGCTAGGTTGGAACCCCGAGTCATTCATGGAGTTTGTTACTGATTACCCGTCAGCCGAACTCGGCGTTTGGTTGAATAAGACCATTGATACGGCGATCAGCGAAATCTACGTAGCTGACCTATTCGCAGAAGGGCTGCTCTCCGCACGGGATCTCCAAGCGCCGAGTGTAGAGGTGATTAACCGGCTCAACGCGTATAGCGAGGCTCAGCGTGATAAGCACCATCGCTTCGTCAACGCCTCGGAGATCAAGCGTGGGTTACCACGTGGGCAGAGCGACGATGGTTCGCAACATTGGCGTACACGCGCCGAATCCCACCTATATAAGAGTAAGCGCGCACTCACGCTTGCCGACATGCTGGGCTCTCGACTTGTGCTGCAGCGATACGTTGGCGCCAAGCCAACCATCGAGGCGATTCGTAGCCTCCTTGGTAGTCGTAACGGAGTGCAGATCGTAAAAAAGGTACTCCGCAAGGCGAAGGCGGACCGAGTTGGTATCGCAATGGCCGACATTACCGTTTGTGGTGGGATAGCTCCTTACAGCCCGCTGCTTGCAGGCAAACTCGTCTCGATGCTAGCCGCGAGCCCCGAAGTAGTCGACGCCTACCAGCGGAAGTATCTCCAACAAGAAAGCGAGATCGCTTCATCGATGGCCGGGCGCCCAATTGTTCGCCCCTCAGAGCTAGTGTTTCTTGGGACCACCTCCCTATATGGCATCGGCTCGAGCCAATACAACAGGCTTCGAATGCCTGCAGAACTGATCGGAGGGAGACCGGGAGAGCGCCTAGAGTATGTTGAGATTGGGCGTTCGGGAGCCTACGGCACATCACATTTCAGCACGAGCACGGTCAACTACTTGGTAAAGTTGGTTCAGCAGTCCAGCAACGGGCAAAGGGTCAACAGTATCTTCGGTGAGGGAGTGAGTCCGAAGCTTAGGAAACTTCGCGAAGGACTGGACAAGTTGAACTTCCCTGCTGACGCCTTGCTGCAGCACGGACGCGCGCGGATCGTCTATGGGGTCCCCCTCGCTCGAAACCTACGCGAGTACCTGTTAGGCATGGATGACGTACCCGACTACATCTTTGCGCCCGACAGCCCGAGGGCGGGCGCGGAGGCGATCGCGACGTGGTGGATCGATCGGTGGCTTTCCCGGCGTATAGAGTCGGACACCACCCTCGACGAAGTCGAACGTCATACAACCGTCCGGGACGGCCGGTATCTGCTTCACGGCGCCTGTGTGCGGTTGCCTGAATCCGAGGAGGCTCAGTTGACGCTCTTCGATGACTTGACGTACTGAATGAGGATAGATTGACGTCAGTCGGAATCGGAGCCCAATCGCCGCGACAATCCTTCGAGTAGCAGTCACTGATGGCGCAGGTTGTGTCACTTCCACTAACTCCGGAAGGGGTCGGCTTACGCCTAGGTGGGTTAGTTTCCAGTTAGCTCTAACACCACGCCCATCAGGGGCAGCGAAGGCGTACCTTTCCTGTTCGGAGAACTAGTGGTACTTGAACATCACGGGGTCCGCCGACCCCATGAAGGACAAGTTCATGCATCTTGGAGCGCCAACGCGACAACTTACCCGACCGTGACCGACGC
>JAUIFV010000064.1 GCA_030430155.1 Gammaproteobacteria bacterium | reverse complement strand
CGCCCTCTACGCTGTGCTGATGCTGAGCCGCTGGCGCCCGCAGCGGCAAGCGCGACGCGACGGCCGCACTGATACGGCGACTCAGCCGAATTCCTGAACGACCTCAATACGGCCAACGATGGCCTCGTTCAAGGCGTCGATGTCAGCGGCGGGGATCCACCATTCGGTGTGGTGGCGGGCACCGACGCAATGGATCTCGTATTGCGATGCGAACGACTCTCTGACCTCGAAGCGGGTCACGTAGCCCTTTCCGCTATCGTTGACATTCCACCGCTCGGCAATCTCCGCCGCATAGCGCTGATTGGTCACCGGATAGAAGATCGGCTGACCCGGCAGACGCGGCGGCCATTTGGCAAACCCCGACGCCTCGACCAGCTTGAGCTCTTCCGGGCCGGTGGGCCGAAACATGGTGACTGTCTTCACTGCCTACGAAACTGCATCCGAATCAGGGCTGACCCCAGAACTGCAGATAAACCAACACGCCCAGGGCGCCGATGGTCACGATAGCGGCCGCCAGGATCACCCAATCCACGGTGCTTTCTGCCGTTTCGACACCTTCCGGCTCCGGCGGCGGCGCCACCAGCGGTCGTCCGACCTGGGTGTGGGCGGGCGCTTTCTTGGCCGGCGCGTCATCAGCGGGCGGTTTCCAGCCCGGTGCTTCGATCAAAAAACGGTTGTTGCGCAGAGCGATCTGATCGCCCGATGCGAGCATCGCCGAACGCACCATCACACCGTTTACCTCGACCTGCTGTTCTGGCGCCAGCACACGCAGGGCGATGCGCCCGGCGCGAGTCTCGATCTCCAGCAGCTTCTCGGCGCCATGCGGTTCATCAACCACCACGTCGCAATCAGACCCATTGCCGATGAGGGTACGGCCCGGAAGGGGGATCCCGCGCCCCACGTGGCTGCCCACATGGCCACGCAACATCGGCACGGTGGGCCCCATCTCGGTGGCGGCCGCGCCTTCGAGCGGCTGCGCAGACGCCTCAGTCGGGTCTTCATCGCCTTTGATCACCATCCGCACTTGGCCGGCGATGATCATGTCGCCAATGCGCACAATGGACTTTTCCCGGACGGGCCGTCCGTTGATCCAGATCTTCGCTGCTTCGCTGAGCGCGCTCAGGACGATGCCACGCCTGGACTCCACCTCGATTTGCAGGTGCGAAGGCAGAACGCCATGCTCGGCCTCCAGCACCAGACCGTTGTCGGCGTCGCTACCGATACGTACCCGACCGCGTTCGACGGGCACATCTGGATACTCGGCAGCGGGAAAAGCGATTCGCATCAGTGCAATTTACCTCACCAGCGTGCTCGAAGGTCGATTAAGTAGCGACGCACATCGTCATTGGCCAGATCACGGCGCTCGTCGAAGGCCGCTACGCGCACATTCCAGACGTCGCTGAAGCCGTAACCCACCCACGGCATCACACCGCGTGCAAAGCTGTGAAACCACCAGTCATCATCGCTGGCGGCGGCGAGTACGGCATCGCGCTGGATGCGCTGAGCAGCGATGCCCAACTCCCAGCCACCGGGCCGATGCCGGTCGCCCCAGACCAGACTGGCTCGCGCGGCTTCGTCGGCGTCGTCGGCACCCAGGTTGCGGACCAGGTCGACGCTCAGTTCCAGCGGCTGCTGCGCCAGTTCGCCGCGTCCGCTGAACTGCAGACTGAGCAAGCGGTAGTCGCTGAGCAAACGACCGTTGGCGACGCGGTTGGTCCGAGCGATGCCTTCAGGCGGCAATTCCTCCAAATCGCTGTAGTGCAGATAACTCAGCAACACCGACCCGCCCCAAGGCGCACCTTCGCGGAAGCGATAGGCGGCCTGGACTGCGGCGAGCCGGGATTGATCTTCATAGATGAAGTCGGGCGCAAAGTAGCCAGCAACCAGCCCGAAGCTATCGAAATCACGCACTTCCCGGCGCCAGTCCAGCGACGCTCCGATGGGTCTCAGGTCCTCGTCCCAGACCATCGCAGACAGGCGCAAGGGCAAGCGCTCCTTGCCCAATAGCAGCACCGCCTCGGGGCTCAGATGCCAGCGCATCCAAAGCGCATCCAAGGCCGCCTGGTCAGAACGCTGGTTGTCCAGGTTGCTGCGATTGTCGCGGTTGTCATCACTGCCAACGGCAAAGCGACCGGCGATGCCAAACTCCACTGCATCGCTGGCCAGATAGCTCACGCCCAAACGCAGAGCGCTGCGCAAGCGCTCGATTTCCCGCACCGGCAGTTCGGTCCTCTCACCGCGCAGCAGCAGATCACCGCTGTAGGACCAGCGGGAACTGGGCTGCGGATCAAAGTCATCCAGATCCTGCGCCAGTACGACGCCGGCAGTGCACTGCATCAGGACCGCGACGCCGAAGGCGATCGCAGCCCTGAGCGTGCCTGCGGACTGACTCCCTATGCCCATGAGCGCCTCCCTTCGCCGCCTTAGGCTCGCAGTTCTGCCAACGCCACCATCAGCTCTGCGGCACTGCTGAATCGGTCGTCAGGCTTTTTGCTAAGACACTTTAGGATAACTTGTTCAAGTTCTTTGGGAATATCCGGCCACAACTCTGAGGGCTTGGCAGGCTCCTGCTGCAGATGCGCCATATACACCTCCATGGTGTTGCCCCCAGGGAATGGCATACCGCCACAGAACAGCTCGCATATGACGATTCCGGTGGAGTAGATATCCGACCGAGCGTCCAGCTCCTCACCCTGCAGTTGCTCGGGCGCCGAGTAGGCCGGCGTACCGACGAACATGCCGGGTTGAGTGTTGCCCGGAGCGCTGCGCTGTATCGGGCGGGCGATGCCGAAGTCCATCAGTTTGGCATTACCACTTTGCTCCAATATCAGGTTTTCCGGCTTGATATCGCGGTGCAACACACCGACCGCATGGGCCGCGTCCAAACCGGCGCACAGCTGCCGGGCGATGCGCAAACAGGCCGAGTAAGGCACCCGCTGTGATTGCTCCAGCAGATAGCGCAAGGTCATTCCGCGCACATACTCCATCGAGATGAACGGCATGCCGTTGAACTCGCCAAAGTCATAGGTGCGCAGCACGTTGGGATGGGTGATCTTGCGCGCCAGTTTGATCTCGCTCTTCAGCCGATCCAACTGCTCGTGGTCAACGATCAAACCCGGACGCAGCATCTTCAGGGCGACGAAGTCATCCAGTTCGCGATCGCGTGCCTTGTAGACCACACCCATGCCGCCAGAACCAAGCACCGATTGGATCTCGTAGCGGTCGGCGAAAATCGAGCCGTGCGCCAGCCGCGTTTGCGACCCGCCGCTGGATAGCGCCGGGTCCGGCGCGCGTTCGGCAACGATCCGGGTCGCATTGGCATCGTCGCTAACCGCTTCCGGCAGCGCCGACAGATTTTCCAGACGTAGCGCGTAGAAGCGCTTGCCGCTCAGCGCGCCATTGCACACCCCCAGCGTGTTCTCGCCGAGCAGCTTCTTCAGCCCTTCGGCCACGTTTGGCGCGATCAGCACCCGGCCCGGGCCGCTGTCGATCAGCAAGCGCTGCGCCGCACCCACTGCGTTACCGAGCGCGACCTTGGTCGTCGGCAGATTGGGCAAACCGCCGTGCAGCACTTCCCCTTCACTCAAAGCGAAACCGCATCGTTCGGCCGGCTTGCGCTTGGCATCGGCGATGACCTGCTCCTGCAACACATATAGCGCGTTGATCTGGCGTCCGGCACCGCGGAAGCCCAATACCAGCTGACGCCCCTGACTGAGCAGCACCGCGCCCTGGCGCGCCTCCACGGCCGCCTGCAGATCACCCAGCCGACTGCCCATGCGGGTCAGCACCACGCCTTCCTCGCCTTCCTCTACCGCCTTGGCGAGTTCGGGAACGTCCATGGCCAACAAGGTGAGCTGCTCGCGCTCGGGTTGGCTGGCCTTGACCATGACCCCACCCTCTTCCAGCGCCGGATCGGGTAGGAACCGTGACAGGTTGGAGACGTAGCCCTCGATGTCGCTCTTTTCGCGCAGGCTGCTGAGCAGCGCATTGAATGCTCGCGCCAATCGCCCCAGTTCATCGCCACTTTGCTGGGGAATGTTGTGCTGATAGTCACCGGCAGCCGCCAACTCGGCCGCTTGGGCCATCCCGGTGACCGGTCGCAGGATCCGCCGCGCCAGCCACCAGGACAGCGCCAGTGCAATCAGGATTGCCGCTGAACCGGCGTAAAGCATGTTGTTGCGAAGTTCCAAGAAGTTGGCCATCGCGGCGTCAGCCGAAGTCAGGGCCATTGCCCCGCCGGCCGCAGCAGCACCGGGCTGCGGCAGCAGCGCGCTCAGACTGATGCTGTATTGGACGTTGTCCACCTTCAGATCCAGTCGATCAATGCCGGAACCACTGGCCAGCGACTGTGCGATGTCGGCCCGAAATGGAGCAACCGCCTCGGTCAGCGCGCGCTCCGTTGCCGGCTGCAGCGAACTGGCCAGCAATCGCACGCCCAGCGCGCCAGCACCCCAATAGGCGACATGCGCGCCGCTAACCTGTTGAATCTGCTCACAGAGCGAGCGATCTATCTGACTACCCACGACCAAAAAGCCGACCAGGATGTCGTCCTTGGCAATCGGCGTTGCCGCCGCGTGATAGAGGTTGCCGCCCTCCTCCCAATAGCCCACTACCGGAGTCAGCTCAGCGATGACCGGGCCCAGGAAGCCGTCAGACTTGAACTCACGTTCGAATGCTTCGGTTTCGCCGGTGCGCGCCACCAGTTGCCCGTCGGGATCGAGCACCATGGCCAGGGAGAAACCTTGGGTTTCACGCCGCTCCTCCAGCAAATCCTGCACCGAGACATTGCTCAGGGCCGCTGCGCTGCCGGCTGTCAGCACGCCGGCACCGGCGGTTTCCGGTTCCGCGGTTTCGGCGCCCGAAACCTGGTCGGCATCCTCAGACGGCGCATCCATACCCAACTCGTCACCCGCGTCGTCGCTGGCCGGGTCCATTCCCAACTCGTCGGCGGCGTCGTCGCTGCCCGAGGCGCCCATACCCAACTCGTCAACGCCGTCACTGTAGGGATCGGCCCCGCCGTCAAAGCCCAGATTGGCGCCAATGGCGCCCTCCAGATAATTGGCAACGCTGGCGTCATTGGCGATGGACTGCGCGATCAACTCCAGTTTTTCCGCGCCCAGGTCCTCGAAACGGCGCTGCGCCGCTGCGCTCGCCTGCAACTCTTCCACCACCGCCTCGCGAGCCAGGCGCTCACCCACCCGCCAGGTCAGCACCACCGCGGTACCCACACCGAAGACCACCAGCAGCACAATGACCAAAAACAGCCTGGCTGCAAGCGGAACCGACCCGCGTTTTTTAGTAGTCATTGTTGCGGCTCCGTCGGTAAGGCTTTCCGGCCTTGTTCAAATGGGCGGGAACACGGCGGCGGCTGGCTTCCATCTCCACACTGACCGTCTCGTCGGCGAGCAGATCGAAGCGCTTGCGCCACAGCGTTGAGCGCTCGTGCCAGATCAGCAGCTCTCCCGGCCCCTCGGGCAGGTCGCTAAGCCGAAACCGGCCACTTTCATCTGGCACCACAAAATAGGGGGTATCCAGCACCAGCACGTGCGCAACCATGCTGTGGTGCACATTGCAATAGACCCTGACCAAGCCCGGATTGACAAAGCGCACCGGATCGCTCTCCTCACCCTGACCATAGAGGCCGACGTCAAAGCTATTGGAACGGGAAGTGGAAAAGGCGTTGTGCAATATCGGATCGTTATTGGGAAAACGCACGGTGGAACCGACGATTATCGGCAACACTCGAGGCACAAAATCCTTGCCTTCGGTGGCCAGCACGTAGGGCGTCTCCGGGACCTGCAAGGCCGGACGGGAATCGGGCCGAAAATAAACCACCGCGTCTTTGGCCACCTGCGCGCGCAGCGCCTTGCCGCCGCTGGTCATTCGCAACTCGCCGCGAATCTCGAGGGCATGGACGCCTTGCGCGGCGACCAAAGCAAGGGCACACAAGGCTACCCAGCCGAATGCGACTGTACGCATTTTCAATGGCTTCCCCGTGATTGCTAAAGCACAATAATAAACACTGTTGGCGCCATTTTCATGCGTGCGCGGTGTCTCATCGACTGCAGCTGCGAATTTGGCTGCGTGACGCGGCGCTGCGGCAGGCAAACCAAGCGGGGAATCCTTACGGGCCACGATTGATTCTGGACCCAGGCGCTCTTTCAATTGAGCTGCGCGCTTGCGCTTCTCACCCGCGCCCTGCCATGCTCGACGGCGTTGTTCCTGCGCACTAGAGACGCTGCATGGCCGCCATTCGCATCGCTCGCCAACACGACATTGCCATCAAGGACGCCAGGCGACGGGTGAGTCGCATCGCCAAGGGCATTGCCGAGCGTTTCGACGTTGATACCGAGTGGGATGAGAATGTGCTGTTCTTCTCTCGCAGCGGCGTCAATGGACGCATCGTGCTCGATGAGGGACACGTTTCGGTTGAAGCCGATATCAGTTTTTTGCTGCTGCCGATCAAGGGCGCGATCGAAACTGAGATCCGCCGGCATCTGGAAATTGAATTCGGCTCTTGATCGCTTATTCGGTCTCAGCGGGAACCGATTCAGGAAGATATTTCCCAGCCAACTCATACATTTCCTGCATGAAGGCGCGCTCGCGATGAGCCAGCGCAAGCAGGAAGGGGTTGGCCCCTCGCAGTGCTGTAAAGGAATCGAATCCACGCTCCAGAAACGACTGCAGCGCGCCTAGACCAGCGAGTTTGGCCGGCCAATGACACAGCGCCAGCAGCTCGCGAACCATGCGTTTGCGGACGATGTGATCCAGTCCGCGACCCAGCCCCAGAATCAGGGCGAGTTGGTGCCGACGAACCAGATAATCCTCTTCGTGCGCATAGGCCAGAGCGTACTCACGCAAACTGATCTGAGCCCCGGGTGCCAACAGCGACTCGATGCGACCCACCATACGCAAGTCCAAGCGATGACTGAGTGCATTGAGCTCAGCAGCGACCGCCACCGTTTCCAGCACCGCCTCCGGAAGCAGGCGGATCATGATCGGATAGATTTTTTCGACGTTGCGATCGCGTTCGGAAAAATCCTTCTCGCCGTAGAGATCACTCAGAAAGAACTCCGCAGCGGCGGCGTAGCGCGGAGTCTGGCGCAAATCAGCGTAGCTGGCCGCCAACCGACGCGCCTGATACTGGCGTAGCTGCGCTACCAACGGCGAGTGATTGAGCGGAAATTGCTCAGGGTCGTGCGCATCCCGGTTGTCCATTAACCAGTGCTTGAGCCGCTCCTTGACCGAGAGCGAGGCGAATTCGGCAGTAGCAGTCGCAGTATCCAATGCGGGTCCTTGGCTCCTGATGCGGTTCCCAGCTTAGCTTTGGGCGCCATCGACAACTTGCAAGTCAACTGGCTCCGTACTGCTAGCTTGCAGCCGTAGCTGCACTTCCTTAAGCACCTCTGCGCAAAGCGGCGCGGCCTGGCACAGCCCCATGTGGCCGTAGCGGTGACGAGTGAGATCCTTACTCGTGTCCAGTGCGCTACTGCTCGCCGGCACCACGATGCAATCATTGGCTGACCACACATTGACCGCCAGCGCGTGCGCCTGCGGCGGCAGCGCTCGGTTCATCTCAACCAGCCAAGGCGAGGTCAAAGTCGGCGGCCCGTGCGCTTCCCCACCCATCTGCCCAGCCAACTGTGTGCCGCGATGCGGCGCCCCCAGGCACACGACAGCGGCTACCTGCGGCTGACCCTGCAGCAGGTGCAAACGGGCTATCAGCCCACCCATGCTGTGTCCGATGATGCAAATCGGCAGCCCTGGGTGGCGCTCGGACGCGGATTCCAGCGCCCGCTGGAGCTGCTGACGATTAGCCGATACCGACCAGTAACCGGGCGGCAAATCCAGCACCACTGTGGCAAAGCCGGCTCGATGCCACGCCTGCCGCCAGCGCCACCAAAGCCCGCGATTGCATAAAAAGCCGTGGGCGAAGACCGCCACCGCGCGAGGATTGTCCGGTTCCCGCCGCTCCGGCATGACCCAGGCCAGCAGCGGCTGGGCGACGATGAAGCACCAGAGAAAGTGGCCAAGTTCACGAACATAGACCGGCAGCGCCGCGCCGCCGCGAGCCCGCTGCGAGGAGCGGTCGAGGGCAGTAGCGACGATTTGTCCCAACGCCGAAATCAGCGCGGCGAACAGGAGCATACAGGCCAGCGCCGCAACGCCGCGCTGCAAACCGACCCAACCCAACTGACCGGCGATGGTCCAGCCGCCAGCCAGCAGCGCAAGCAACGCAATGATCAGCCCGGCGGCTAGGCGCATTTGCAGTTCATCGTTATGGCTCCGTGGCTGGGCCGCCTTGGCGCCCCTCTTAGGCGTACAAGCCGATGATGGGCGCACAGGCCCGGTGGCAGTCAACGCAAGGTCACAATCTATGCCAATGCCGGCAGGCTAATCGAGCAGCGCTGGAGTCAATACTCGGCTCGCCGCGGGCATACTTGCATAGTTAACAGGCACGCCAAGTCTGCCACTTAAGCTGCGCATCGAGGTCAATGAGCGCGCGACGACGAGCGGCTAGCATGCGCCTACCACTACCGACCGGTGTTTCATGCTCAATCTGCAACCTGCGCAAAACCCTCGCAAGCCTGGCGGCAGGCAAAGTATCGGCTTGGCCATCGCCGGCGGCGGGCCCATTGGCGGCATCTACGAACTCGGAGCGCTGCGGGCGCTGGACGAGGCCGTCGAAGGCCTGGACATGGGCCGGATAGACGTCTATGTCGGGGTGAGCTCGGGCGCCTTTCTCGCTGCGGGGCTGGCCAGCGGGCTGAGCACCGCCGAGATGTGTCGGATGTTCATCATCGATCAGCCGCACGGTCATCAATTCAGACCGGAAATGTTCTTGCGCCCGGCTTTCGCCGAGTACGTCAAGCGCGCGGCCAAGGTGCCGCGTATCCTGCTCGACTGGGTCAATATGGTGGCGACGCATCCGCTGCAGACCCGGCTCACCGACGCGCTGGGTTTGCTTGGCGGCATGGTGCCGACCGGGTTGTTCGACAACACCCGACTAGAACGCTATCTGGCCGAGGTGTTGACCAGTTCCGGGCGCAGCAATGACTTCCGCGAGCTGCCGCGCAAGCTTTTCATCGTTGCCGTCGAGCTCGACACCGGGGCACCGATCCGGTTTGGCGCTCCCGGCTACGATCACGTCAGCGTGTCCAAGGCTGTACAGGCCAGTTCCGCACTGCCGGGTTTCTATCCGCCGGTGGAGATCGATGGCAAGCAGTATGTGGACGGCGCGCTGCGCCGCACTCTGCACGCATCGGTGGCCCTGGATGAAGGCGTCGATCTCCTCATAGGCATCAATCCGCTGGTGCCCTTCGACGCGGCGCGGGCCCGCATCAACGGCAAAGTGATACCGAACAGCCTGATCGCCGGCGGTCTGCCGGCGGTGCTGTCGCAGGCGCTGCGGGCAATGCTGCAGTCGCGGATGCAGGTCGGCATCGCCAAATACACGCAGACCTATGTGAACTCCGATCTGGTTGTAGTCGAGCCCGATCCAGACGACATCGATATGTTCTTCACCAACGTATTCAGCTTCGCCAGCAGGCAGTCACTGGGCGAGCACGCCTACGACAACACCATGGCCGATCTGCGTGCCCGGCGAGTCGAAATCGCCGCCACCCTGCGCCGCCACGGACTGCGCCTGCGTGACGAAGTGCTGGACGATCGCGAGCGCAATCTGTGGACTGGCCTCGGCGTCAAACCGCCCCGCCGCACTTCGACCACCAAGCAGCTAAGGCGCACGCTGGACGATCTGGAGCACGTGCTGGCTAAGCGCTAGGGCGAGGGGCGAGGGCCCAGGGCTCAGGGCCTAGGGCCCAGGAAAAGCACCGGCTCCGCGCGTTGCTGACGGACTAGTACTGGTCCGCACCACCCTTCGTAGGAGCCTGCCTGCAGGCGATCCGTGGGGCTTCGCATTGTTGGCGGGCTCCGGTTCTGCCGAAGGATCCGAATCCAAGGGCGAGGGCCCAGGTCTCAGGGCCTAGGAAGAGCCGGGGGTTCGCGCGATCCGTTGCGCTTCGCATTGATGGCGGGCTCCGGCCCTGCCGAAGGATCCGAATCGCCTGCAGGCAGGTTCCTGCAAAAGCACCACGGCCACGCGAAGAACTCCCGAGTGCCTGTTGATCTCCTTGAAGCAAGGGGCCACGTGAAAACTGCCGGCGTAGCAGATGCTCTTCTGGGCCCTGGGCCCTATTCCCTGGGCCCTCGGTCGTGGCGTTCCGGCATCACCTGACAATCCAGTCCGCTAAGCAAGCTCGATGATCGGAGCGCCCCACACCCTAGTGTGAATATTCTACAAGCCCCCCTCAAACTACACCCATACCGCGACACGCCGCCGGCGTGTTGGGGAGGCCGCAAGTCAACTTCAGGGTAGAGAATCAAATGGCAACTCGAAAACTCAAATCCAAGTCCGCGAAGGCGAGCACCGCCAAGCAGGAAGCTGCGTTCACCGTGAAGAACGCCAGCAAAGTCATCATGGAGCAGGCCGAGCACATCTGGCTGGCCGGCTTGGGCGCCTTTTCCAAGGCGCAGGAACAAGGTGGGAAGGTCTTTGAGACCCTCATCAAGGAGGGACAGGCATTGGAAAAGGCAACTCGCAAAGTCACCACCGGACGCGTTGAATCTGCACGCGACGCCGTGGAGACGACCGTCACTCAGGTCCGCGAGCGCGCCTCCGACACCTGGGACCGTCTGGAGAAGGTGTTCGAAGACCGCGTTTCCAAGGCGCTGAATCGCCTCGGCGTGCCGGGCCCGGCCGATCTGGCTGAGCTGTCCAAGCGCGTTGACGAGCTGTCCAAGGCCGTCCGTGCCCTGGAAGGTGGTCCGAGCACCCGCAACAAGCCGACCGCTGTGAAGACCAAGGCCGCCGCCAAGCCGCGCGCCACCGCCGCCAAGAAGCCTGCGGCCAAAAAGCCGGTCGCAAAGAAGGCTGCCGCGCCGCGTCGCGCCACCAAGGTCACTCCGAAGCCGGCTGCCGCGAACACCGAAAGCAAGTCCTAAGCTTAGTAGCTGAAGGAAGATCGGCGGTGCAGTTCGCCGCCGAGGGCAAGGATGCCCACCCACTCGGCCCACTAGAGTTCGTCACTGGTGGGCCTGCCAACGAGTTCAAAGTTTAGCCCGTCAGCCAAGCGTTACAGCCGATCGCCCTCCCCGACCGGCCGGCTGACGGGCTTCCTTTTTATGCGGACTCTGCAAGCCCCCCGAGCCGAACCTGATTCGACCCGGAGGGAACTGTAGCAACTACCAGTGAATGCCCCGCATCAGCGCTGCGAAAGCGACCTGCTCGCTGGAGGTAGGCGCATCCGATCCGCCCTTCTGACCCTTGGCCGCAGCCGAATCCGGGAACAGCTGGTAGGCCGTATTCATCACCACCTCGTGCATCTTCGGCGCCAGCAGGTGCATCACCTCGGCGAATACGCCCAGTCGAGTCGCAATTCGCTGCGGCCGACGGATGATGGCGTCGGCGACCATCTCTGCCGCCTCTTCCGGAGTCAAGGTGGGCACGCTGTCGTACATCTTGGTCGGCCCGATCATCGGCGTGCGCACCAGCGGCATGTTGATCACCGTGAAGGACACGTTGGCATCGGAAAACTCCGCTGCGGCGCAGCGCGAGAACGCATCCAGAGCCGCCTTGGAAGCCACATAGGCCGAGAAGCGCGGCGCATTGGACAGCACGCCGATGGACGAGATGTTGATGATGTGACCGCTGCGGCGCTCGGTCATCTTCGGCAGAAAGCCCATGATCAAACGCAATGAGCCGAAGTAGTTCAGCTGCATGGTGCGCTCGAAGTCATGGAAGCGGTCGTAGGACAGCGAAATCGAGCGGCGAATGGAACGCCCGGCGTTGTTGACCAGCACATCCGGCGCGCCCTGTTCGGCCAGCACCTTGGCGACCAACTCATCACAGGACTCCAGGCTGGCCAGATCGGCGGTATAGGCGCTGGCCTTGCCGCCATGCTTCTCTACCGTCTTGCGCGCCTCTTCCAACTTTTCCGGGTCACGCGCGACCATGATCACGTGGCCACCTGAGCCAGCCACCCGAATCGCGGTGGCCAGACCGATACCGGAGGAAGCGCCGGTAATCAGCACGGTTTTGCCCTTGACCCGACCACTCAGCGAGCGATCGACGTGCAGGTCCGGGTCCAGGTGGCGTTCCCAGTAATCCCACAAGCGCCACGCGGCACTTTGATGCCGGAGCCCTTCAAAGCCGCCTCGGTCTGGCGGTTGTCAAAGCGGGTCGGGTAATTGAAGAACTTGAGCATGTCCTTGGGTATGCCCAAGGTTTGGAAGGCGTGCGCGGTGATGCGCTTGACCGGCGGCAGCATCGACAGCGCCATCTTCACCGTGCTGGGGACGAAGGCGAAGATCCGCGAGTCGATGCGCATGGTCATCGGCGGTGCGTGACCGGCGCGAGCGAAGATATTGAGCACCTCGCCGACCCGACGCGGCGCCGGATCTGTGAGGTGGAAACAGCCACCATCCAGGCCGCGCTTGTGTGCGATGTGATCCATCGCGTCCACGATGTAGTCCACCGGAACCATGTTGATGCGACCACCCTCGAAGCCGATGGTCGGCACCCAGGCCGGAATCAGCTCGCGCATCCGCTTGAGCAGCGTAAAGAAGTAGTAGGGACCGTCAATCTTGTCGATCTCACCGGTTTCCGAGTGACCCACCACGATGCCCGGCCGATAGATCCTATAGGGTCGGCTGCATTCGTTGCGCACGATCCCTTCCGAATCATGCTTGGTGCGGAAATAGGGGTGATCCAGGCCTTCGGCTTCGTCGAACATGTCTTCGCGGAAGGTGCCCTTGTACAGACCCGCCGCAGCGATGGAGCTGACATGGTGGAAGCAGCCGGCGTCTACCGCTTCGGCGAACAGCACCGCATTGCGTGTGCCGTCGATGTTGGCCGCCTGCTGGGACTCGGCGCTTGCGGAAAGATCGTAGATCGCCGCCAGATGAAAGACATGCTTGATCTTGCCCTTCATCTCGGCGAGTTGATCGGCCTTGATGCCAAGCTTGGGCTTGGTCAGATCGCCCCATACCGGAACGATGCGATCGGCTTGGTCTGCGTAGCGCTCCTGCAGCGCCTTCAGCTTGTCTTTGGACCCGCGTCTGGCCAGCACGTAGACCGTGCCTTTGCGGGCGAGCAACTTGCCCACCAGGAATCGGCCAATGAAACCGGTTGCACCGGTGACGAAATAGCTCATCTATCTCTCCCCTCGATATGGACGTTGCGCGGATGGGTCCGTGGTCTTGCTACGGCCCATAAGATAGCCCCGGGCTGCAATATGCGCCAAGGGCTATCGTGACACAGCCGCGGCTAGAGCAGTCGCGTTGACCCCCTGTTGCGACCATGCTATTCACTTCTTCGCCGGCAAATTTGATTAGCATCGGCTTGCTTGCAAGCAATGATCAGCGACTCCAGCGCAACGGCGCCAGGCCAGCAGCGGCTTGGCTTGCTCCGAGTGCAGCGATAAACGACTGAATTCAATAATTATTTGACGGTTACGAACACAACGCAGGAGCAAACTTGAATGTCTGACACCAAAGCCACCTTCGACGCAGCGACTGAAGCGGCCAAGAAGCTGCCGGAACGGCCTGACAACGAAACCATGCTCAAGCTTTACAGCTTCTTCAAGCAGGCCACCGAGGGCGACGTCAGCGGGCCGAAGCCGGGGTTTTTCGACTTTGTCGGCACGGCCAAGTACGAGGCCTGGGAAAAGTTGCAGGGCAAGAGCAGCGAAGAGGCGATGCAGGGCTACATCGATTTGGTCCGGCGCCTGGGCGGCGAGTTCTAGCTGCGTGACCTGGGGCTGCGGAGCGGCGTTGTGGCGCCGCTCCGTGATGCCAGTCACGAGGAAGTATTTGGGAGTATCGGGGAGTACATCGACCGTGGCCGCGCGCGCACCGAATAAAACTCGCGAACGGATACTCAGCCGCTCTCTGATCATGTTCAATGAGCAGGGCGAGCCCAACGTCACCACCAACCACATCGCCGACGAGTTGGAAATCAGCCCCGGCAATCTCTACTACCATTTCCGCAACAAGGACGACATCGTCGAGCACCTCTTCCAGCGCTTCGAGGACGCGATGGATCAGGCCATGCTGGTGCCTGAAGACCGCGACGCCAATCTCGAAGACATCTGGCTGCAGCTGCACCTTGTTTTCGAGTGCATCTGGGAATACCGGTTTCTATATCGCGATCTGGTCGACCTGCTGCTACGCATGCGCCATCTGAAGATGCGCTTTTCGCGCATCTTGAAGCGCGCCCATGAAAGCATCGTCGAAGTGTGCTCTGCGCTGGTCCGCTCCGGGGTCATGAATGCCTCCAGGGTGGAGATCGAAGCGCTGGCCAACAACATCGCCATGGCCACTACCTTTTGGCTCAATTTCGAGCAGATTCGACCGCAAATCGGCGCCAAGACCGACCCCGACCTGGGTCGCGGCATTTATCACGTGATGATGCTGTTGGCCGCCTATCTACGAGACGGCGAGCGCCAACACCTCAATGATCTGGCTGAGTCCTATATCAACGGCTAAGGAATCCCTGGACCTCACTGATCCGGAAAAGAAAAACCCGAGCACCGTAGTGCTCGGGTTTTTATGTAGGAGGGGTCAGTCAGCGCTGGGAGGGGGCGCGCCAACCAACCCCTTTTTACAACGGGTGCTTAGGCCGCCTTGGCTTGGCCCAGCAGGGTGCTCTTGCGGCCGTTCTGCAGCGCCTTGACCTGACGGCTCAGCTCGGCAACGCGCTTGCTCAGCTCGACGATGTCTTCCTTCGAGGGCACGCCCATGCGGTCCAGAAGGCGGGCCACGCCGGTTCCGACACGCTCTTCAACGTAGCTGACGTTGTTGTTGGCGAGGGTTTTGACGCGGGCAACGACCTCGTCGATCTGCTTGCGCACATCGCCAGAGGCATTGTTGGCCAGCTGCTGGGCACGATCCTGCAGGCCCTTGGCTTCGCTGACCAGGTTCTCAACGACGCTGGTGCCCTGCTTGCGCGCCAGGGACACGGCGCCCAGGGAAGCCATCCACAGCTCCTGCGCGGTGCCGCGGACAGTCTTGGCGGGTGCCTTGGTGGCGCGGCGACTGGTAACTTTCTTGGTAGTGATCTTCTTGCTCACTGTGCATATCTCCATTTGAGTAAGGACTGCACCTGGGAGCGGTCTCCCGCGGCGTTGAGGTCAGAATAGGGCTCCGGACTAGAACAAACACACTACCTCCAGGGGCCTTTGCGCCTGACTCACGCCGCCCACTGCAGGTAGTCAAGCAGGCCAACCGGGCACGATGCGAAGAGCATCTGAAGCAAGTGATGCTTGCACCTCTACGCGCTTTGCGGGACTCTCAGCGGCTCGTTGAACCGGCGGAAAGCTCACAGCAATGGCAAACAAGAAATGGAACAAGTTCCCGCACCCCGCCAAGGCCTACGACTACAGCGGCGCAAAATTGGCCAAGGCGTGGGACGAGCTGCATCGAGGCGACCAGGAGCCCTATCCGGAGGCGGAGAGCATCGCCGAGCAGATCGAAGGCTCCAAGGCGTTGGCCAAGGCTGCTGGCAACGATGCGGCCGCGATCGCCGAGCAGCTCGTCGAGGCTTGGCGCTGCTTCCACCGCGGCGATTTTCAACAGGCCACCGAGATGGGCGAGGATGTGCTGCCGTTTGGAGCTACCGTTGCCAACAAGGCCAGCGGGATTTACGCCAATTATTTGGCCGATGAATCTGACAAGGAGGCCCTCTACAAGGCTGCCGCCGAGCGTGCCGAGCGCGCCTCCAAGCTGCTCACCGATGACGTCAATGCGCACTATTTCCGCGCCTTCGCGCTAGGCCGATTCAGCCAGTGCATTTCCATTGGCAAGGCCCTGGCGCAGGGTCTGGGCGGCAAGATCAAGGAGTCCTTGGATCAGGCCCTGGCGCTCAATGATGAACACGCCGAAGCGCACACGGCGATGGGCCTGTACCACGCCGAGATCATCAGCAAGGTCGGCGCAATGATCGGCGGGCTCACCTATGGTGCCAAAGCCGACACGGGTCTGAAGCACCTGCAGCGCGCGCTGAAACTCACTCCGGAAGCGCCCATCGCGCACATCGAGTATGGCAACGGGCTGCTGCTGCTTTACGGTGACAAGAAGATGGACGACGCCGTGCAAGCCTATGAAACCGCTTCCGAGCTCAAACCGCGGGACGCGATGGAAAAGCTCGACGTCGAGCTGGCTCTGGAGGAGCTGAGCGACTAGTGCAGTGCCTGCGGGCAGTTCCAGTAGCCAGTGTAGAGCAAAGCTTTCGACAGGCGCATTGTGCTTGCTTCTCTGGCTACTGGAACTACTGCCTCAGCGCCTCGATCGGATCCAGTAGCGCCGCTTTCCGCGCCGGGTAATAGCCGAAGAACAGGCCGGTCGCGACCGCAAAGCCGGTAGCCAAACCGATCACCTGCAAGTTGAGCTCTATGGGCAGCGAGCCGTAGCGGCTGGCCAGCATCGCTCCGCCCACGCCAATGGCGATGCCTATTACCCCGCCGCCCAGCGAAATCATCATCGCTTCGGCCAGAAATTGCTTCTGAATGTCGCCTGGGGTGGCGCCGATAGCCATGCGCAGACCGATCTCGCGTATCCGCTCGGTCACCGAAACCAGCATGATATTCATGATCCCGATGCCACCCACGATCAGCGATATCGTCGCCACCGCGGCCAACAGCAACGACATCAACCGGGTGGTTTCGGTACGTGCACCGACCAGTTCGGTCAGGTTGCGGACGCGGAAATCGTCCTCAGCGCCGGGCTCGATCTTGTGCAACTCGCGCAGCAACTCGTTCAAAGCCGCTTCGACCTCGGCAAGATCATCGGCACTGGAAGTCCCTACGGTGATTCGCATCAGGGTTCCCGGCGGCATTTCCAGCTGACCCATCAGCCGACGCCGGGCAGTTTCCAGCGGCACGAAGACCACGTCGTCCATGTCCCCGCCCCAACCGCTCTCGCCCTTCGGCGCGACTTCGCCAATCACAGTGAAAGGCACTCGCCCGAGGCGAATCACATTGCCCACCGGATCGGCGTCGCCAAACAGCTTCTCGCGCACCGTCTCACCGATGATCACGTGGGTGGCGGCACCGCGATAGTCGGCGTCGCTGAAGAAATCGCCGCGAGCCAGCTTCCAGTCGTTGACGATGAAGTAGTCCGCTTCCACGCCGTTCCACTGCGTCGACCAATTCTGTTCGGCGGCAATGACCTGGGAACCGCCGCGTATCATCCCACTCACATAGGTCGCCCCGGGGATGCGTTGACGAATGGATTGCGCGTCCTTGCTGGTCAAAGTGAAGGAGCTGTCGGCACCCATCCGCGCACCGCGGTCGCGACTGGAGCCGGGCATGATCTCGATCCGGTTGCTGCCCAGCCGGGCCATGGTTTCATCGAGCCTGGCCTGGGTGCCCTGACCTACCGACACCATGATGATCACTGCGGCGATGCCGATGATCACCCCAAGTGCGGTCAGCGTGCTGCGCATCCAGTTGCCGCGCAGCGCGTAGATCGCCATACCGATAATGTCCAGCAGTCCCGCCCGTCCCGGATCGTCGGCACTCTGTCGGGGGATCATGGTCAGCGCTTCGAGCTGGTTCATGTGCTGCTCCGCAGTGGCACTTCGCTTAGGGACTCCCTGAATAATGCACGCGAGCCGCGTTGCGAGTCCAAATCGTCTGCCCCGTTACCAACAAGCGGGGGCGCAGTCCCGAAAGGCATAGTCATTCTATGCCCGAGGGCTGCAACGCCACAGCAGCCGCTGGGCCTCCAGAACTCTTCGGGACGACGCCTCCATGTCTTGCTGAGAAGGGGGCCCGCCAGCTGCGTTGGACGTCTTGCCCTTAAGCGCAGGCTATGACCTGCGACGCCCGCCTTACTGGCAAACTTCTCAGTTGCCGTCGCGGCTACGTGCATTGTTCAGGGAGTCCTTAGCCGGCCATCATGCATGTACAGGGTACGGTCGGCATGGTTGGCCACTGCCGGGTCATGGGTGATCAGTATCACCGTATGCCCAGCCAGGCGCAGCTGCTCAAACAAGGTCAGTATCTCCTCGCCGGTTTGTGAGTCCAAGGCGCCAGTGGGCTCATCGGCGAGCAGGATGGCGGGTCGATTGATCAAGGCGCGAGCGATTGCCACCCGCTGCTGCTGCCCACCGGAGAGCTCGCTGGGCCGGTGCGCTGCACGTTCGGCCAAACCGACTGCGCGCAAAGCAGCAGTGGCACGCTCGCGACGCTGCGGCCGCGGCACCCCGACGTACGTCAAGGGCAGTGCCACGTTCTCCAGCGCGGTCATCCGCGGCAGCAGATGAAAGCCCTGGAATACGAAACCGATCTGCTGCCGGCGCAACTCCGCGCGCTCACTGGCGTCCAGCTGCGATACATCCACGCCGCCGCACCGATAGCGGCCGCTGCTGGGCGTATCCAGACAGCCGATCAGATTCATCAGGGTCGATTTTCCCGACCCCGAAGGACCCACGATGGCGACGAACTCGCCGGCCTGAATGCGGCCACTGACGCCGTCCAGCGCGACCACCTCGGCCGCACTGCCCGGAGCATAGACTTTGCCCAGCTGCTCGAACTCGATCACCGGGGCGGTCTGCCGCACCGCGCTCATGGGCGCTGCCTTTCGATCCCGGTGATCACCATTTGCCCGGCAGCCAGATCGGTGCTGGCAACTTCGGTGTGGGTCGCATCGGATATACCCAACCGGACCCGCATCGGCTGCGGCTCGGCCTCGCTGTGCAGCCAAAGTGTGGCCCAGCGCGCATTGAGCTGTTCGGCGACGGCCTGGTCGAAGGAGGTTTGCTGCGCTGGCTCCAGTGTCTCCCTGAAGCCGCTGTAAGCGGCAGCGATGCGCTGCGCCATCCGCTGCGGATCAGGGCGCCATTGGCCAGCGCCCTGACCACTCTCGCCGCCACCTGCCGCGGCCCGCCGCGCCGCCATCCGCTCGCGCAGCGCCGCTGCATCGGCCTGATAGGCGGCCAGCTGAGTGGGCGACAGCTGCATATTCGCCACTACTGCATCCAGATCCAGCGAGGGCCGACGCTGCGCGGACTCGGCCTCGACAGAGGCGGGCTTGAATCGCAGCGCCGCATTGGGCACCCGCCAGACATCCGTGCGCTGCGCCACCTCGATCGCTGCGGTCGCGGTCATCCCCGGTAGCAGGCTGAGGTCTGCGTTGGCGACATCGATCACCACCGGATAGGTAATCACGTTCAGCGTGTTGATCGCGGCCAAACGAACCTGACGTACCCGCCCGCGGAACTGTCGGCCGGGATAGGCGTCGACACCGAAGCTGACCGGCTGCCCGGCGCGGATCTGGCCAACGTCGCTTTCATCGACGGACAGCTCGATCTGCATCTGCTGCAGATCCTCGGCAATTTGAAACAGCACCGGGGTCTGAAAGCTGGCCGCCACGGTTTGCCCCGGCTCGACTTGGCGCAGCAGCACTACGCCGTCCACCGGTGCGCGGATTTCGGTGTAGGTCAGATCCAGCTCCGCATTGGCCACTGCCGCCTGACGCTGCTCAATGCCGGCGCGGGCCGAGCTGACCCGAGCCCGCGCCTGATCGCGAACAGCCAGAGAGACGTCCAACTCGCTGCGCGACACCAGTTGCCGCGCCACCAACTCCGTCTTGCGCGCGTAGTCGGCTTCGGCGTTTCTCAAATTGGCCTGAGCCTCCTCCAGGTTGGCCCGGGCGCTGGCCAGATCGGCCCTGGCCTGGGTCAGTCGGGCCTGGAAGTTCGCCGGATCCAGGCGCGCAATGATCTGATCCTTGATCACGTGGTCGTTGAAATCGGCGTTGACTTCCAGCACCTGGCCGGAGACCTGACTGCCGATATCCACCGTGGATAGGGCAGCAAGACTGCCCGTCGCCGAGACGCTCACCACCACATCACCGCGCTCCAAGGCAATGCTGCGATAGCGCACGGTCTGATCGTCGTCGGCTGCGCGATACCACCACGCCGAAACGCCGGCCAGCAGCAGGATGATGACGCCGCTACGCGCCGCAGTCAGTCGAAAGGGCTTTGCTGCCATTGGTCGTCCGGAAGCTTCGTGACGTCACTGCAACGTATCCAAGCACAGTTTCCGTCGCTGCTCGGTCACGGCTGGCCACTAATCGCGATCCTATTCCATCGACCGCCGATTGCGCTGCACCAGGTCGCGGAGCAGGTTGCGGGCCAGCTCCGGCCACAGCATCAGCAGCTCCGACAGCAGTTCTTTGTCCAAGCGCAGCAGCAGGGTGTCTTCAACGGCGCTGGCCGAACTGAGCTGCGGATGCGGATCCAGGATGGAGAAGTCGCCAAACAAATCGCGCGCGCCACGGGTAATCAGGACCTTGCCGTCGTGGTGCTGCTGGATCTTGCCGGCAACGATCAAATACACGGTCTTGCCGATTTCACCCTCGACGTAGATGGTCTCGCCCGCGCCCACCTTGAGCGGCTTCAAATTGGCCACGATGGTGGTGATCAGGGGATCGGGCAGATTGGCCAGTAGCGGGATGGACTGCAGCAGCAGCCGGCTGCGCAGCGGATCGGTTAGGGCGTCGATGCCCTCTTCATCCAGCAACCCGGGCTTGTCGCCGCGGATCGGGATGATGGCCCGCGAACTGGCCCGACTGAGGATGCCGTAGCCGCTCTGGCTGCGCAGTCGCTCACCGAGCAGGCGAATCAGCCGGCGGGTGATGTCCGGCTGATCGAACAGCATGTCGTAGAAGTCTTCGAAATCCAGCCGGTACAAACGCGACACGGTATCGGCCTTGACCAGTGCCGAGCGTGCCTGCTCGTCGATCAGCGCGAACTCGCCGAAGATCTCCGGGGCATGCAGCGTGGCGATGCGGCGCAGCTTCTGCTGGCCGGATCCGTCGGCCGAAACGCTGAGTCCGTCACGCCGATGCACCCCCACCGTACCAGCGGCAATCACATAGAGGCTGCGGCCCACCTCCCCCTGTTCCACCACCACCTGACCGCGTCTCAGGGCGACTTCGCTGAGTCTCTCGGCTATCCGCGCCAGCACCGACTCCTCGGCTTCGGCGAAAATGTCCACCTCGCGTAGCAGCCGAACCCGTTGAGCAGCGGCGAACTGCCACTCCACCTCTGAACGCTGGGCCGCCGTGGCTTGGTCGTCACTGCGCTGCAGCCACCACTGTGCCGCCTGATCGACCAAGTCAGCACTGTCGGTACGGCGCTCACTGACTCGCTGCAGCGCCGACTCATCGACGGACAGCGCCACGATGACACTGGCCTGCAGCCAGCGGCAGCCCCACTGCTCGGCCCTGTCCTCGATCTGCAGGCGCCGCTGCTGCAGCGACAGCGTCGCAGTATCTGGCAGGCCGAGTGCGGCACGGCAGTCGGCTTCCTTACGCTGTTCGAAGTGCGGCAACACCCGCGGTTTGAGCTCCACGGGCAGCAGGTTGTCGAGCAGCTCAATGGCATAGGCGCGACGCTCCGGCGACGGATCATCAATGCGATCGCGCACCCGGGCCAACGATTCCCGGTCGTATATCAGCTGCAGCAGAATCAGAATTCGCTGCCGCGTCGCCTGCCACTGCTCGCGTAGCTGGGAGAGGATCGACAGCTCGCCTTCGGCGCGACAGGCACATAGCTGCTCAACCAGCCAGCTGCCGTCGTCCAATTCTCGATCCAGCTGCCCCCGCAACAGCAGCTTCGAATCCTGATCCAGTCGCCGCGGCTGACGCACCAAGGCGCGCAGCACCAGTCCCCGCAGTTCGTGATTCTCACTGTCCACCAGGGCGATCAGGCTGTCCTGAGCGCGGCGGTCATCGATCACCCCAAGAACCCGAACCAGGCGTGACTTCTGCAGCAGCGATACTCCTTCGCGGTCGATCGCCTCAGCAACCACTCTGGCCGCCGCCGACTCTCCGGCTCGCAGCGCATCAATGGCGTAGCCGCGCAGACTGGGACGTTCCAGTGCCGGGATAACCTGCGGCCAAAGCGCCGGGCTGCGCAGCACGGCGGCCGACTTCAGCGCCTCCAAGACGACTTTGGGTTCGGAATCGTCAAGCAGCTTGAGCAGCGGATGATAGAAGCCGGGATTGCCGATCTCTCCGACCAGCGCCGCCGCCGCCCGGCGCCGCTCCGGGTCGTCCGATGCCGCCAACGCCAGCAGCTCGTTGCCAGCCAATACGATGCCGTGGATACCGCCGTTCTCGATCAGGCCGACCACGGCGCCGCTGCGCACCTGCTCATCTATTTCGCTGAGCGCACCGGCCACCTCTTCCACCACCTCGGCACCCTCGATGGCGACCAGGGCCCGCAGCGCCAGCCCGCGCACCCGGCCGTGGGCGTCGCGCCGGATCAGTTTGCGTACCGGCTCGGCCAGATCGGCACGTGGTTCTTTGACCACCCAGCTCAATGCGTTGATGCGTACATCCGTATTGGTGTGGGTCAACAGTCGCGGCAGCGCCTGATCAAACTCGTCACGATCGATCTGATGCAGGGAAGCCAGGGCGTAGGCGATTTCGCTGGGAAAGTTGCTGTAGGTCGCCTGTTTGAGTATCTCCGCGCTGGCCCCTTCAAGCAGCTCAGCACTGCCGCCACTGGCCGCTCGACGGGTCAGTGCGCGACGCAGCGAACTGAGGTAGTGGCGCTGCAGCCGCCAGGCCAGCACGCTCCAGATCACAAACACCCCGAGCAGTACCTGGAATAGCTTGACCGCGTCAAAACCCAACGCATTGGCCAGCAGTAACAGCAGCAGCGCCGCGATAGCGGCGGCAAACGGGTCAACCAGGCTTTCGGTGGTGACCTGCGCGCGCAGTCGGCGCGCCGGACTCAACGGCTGGAAAAGCACCTGCAGCGTGTTGCGGAATATCGAGTCGCGACAGACTTCCTCACTCAGCTTGACCACGACCGCAAGAGCGAAGATCGCCCCTGCTGTGGCACCCAGATGGCTGCTCAGCACCAGGCCAGTCGCGCCTACCCCAACCACCAGCGGTATCGCCAACAGCCCACCGCGCACACCAAACCAGGCCAGCACGCGCGCTGACAGCAGCAGCCGACTGACCAGCAGCAGCGCGCCTACCGCCGCGTCCATGTAGCCGACCAGGCTGGCCATGGCAGCTTCGCTGGGGAAACGCTCGGCAGCCAGCGCGTAAAAGGCGTTGTCGATGACATAGAACACCAGCCAGGCCAGCGCCGAATTGGCGAAGACCAGGCGCAGGTAGTTGTCCTTGAACTGCTCGCTGACGCCGCTGTCGCTGGGCGCATCCACTGCAATACTGTGCTCGCTCAAGCGCTCGCGTTCGGCAACCACGATGCGCCCCAGCACCAGGACCCCGGCAGCGATTGCGGCCACGCTCATCAGCAGCAAATTGGCCGGACCCAAAGGCCCGACCAGCCAGCTCACCGATAGCCCACCGATGACCATGGCCAGCACCTCGCCGGCTCCAACCACGCCGTTGAGGCGCTTGCTCTGGCGCAGATCGAAAATCCGCCCAACCAGCCCCCATAGCGCCAGATTCAGTACCGCCCACACCGCCACCCACCAGACGTAGAGCAGCATCACCCAGCCGCGCCAGGGCAGTTCCAGCAGCCAGCGCCAGAGCAGCAGACTCAGCGCCATCAGGCACAGGTTGACCAGTATCAGTCGCGACAGCTCGATGCGCCGCTCCAGCCAGCCGTGCGCCCAGCCGACGATAGGCAGGGTCAAGCCGATGCCGATGTAGCCGTATGGCAGCATGGTCGCTGGGAAGCTGCCTAGAAACTGACTGATGGCGACGCTGGACAGATACACCTGGGCCAGTCCCATGCAGAAGGCGAAGGCGACCAGCAGGGCCACCGAGCGCCCTTCACCAGCGCGTATGTCGACCCATTTGGCTACCGTGGATGCCAACGAATACCCAGTCCATGACCCGCCCGCCGCAGACTATACGCAATGCCGTCCTCGGGCGTGGCGACGAGCGTAGACTGAATGCGCAGGCTTTGAGTCGGCTGGCAGGGAAGATGTGGTTCGCTTGAGGACACCTCGGTTTTGGAAAGCGCGACATTGAAGTGGCTACTCGCAGCGCTGATTCTGGCCGTGTGGACTGGCCCGCCGGCCATCGCACAGCCGACCAGCGATCCGTCCGGGCTGTACATCTCCGCCGCCGATGCCAGCACACCGCAGCAGTGGTATCTGGTCCAAACCAGCACAGATGGCCGCTTCGC
>JAUIFV010000063.1 GCA_030430155.1 Gammaproteobacteria bacterium | reverse complement strand
AGAGAAAGCGAAAGAGCGAGATTCATCTTCATCAAGAACGTCCTTAGTTAAGAGGCGAGCCCCAGATGCGGGGCTCACCTCTAAACGCGTACTTGGATGAAGAAATCGATCAGATCGCAGTCAGAGACTGCGGAGATCGATCGTGCTGCGCCAGCCTGTTGGTTCTTGATGCGGGGAGGTGACCGACAGGCTGGCAATCAGGTGCGCTGTTCTAGCGGCGCCCCTGGCTACGAACAAAGCTCTCTCCGACGGAGATGTCCCACCGCGACAGCTCAAGAACTTGAGTGATGGCGCTGGGACGACTCAACATGTCTACCGCCAGGTTCCCGTAATGCAACTCGGCTGGCACCGTGCCGTTCGGATTCAAAGGAATGTTGTTATTAACCAGCAGAAGCGGGAAATAACCTGGGGCAAATGGTGAAAGGGTCACCTTCATTGAGTGCAGGCCTTGCGGCGCAGACTGAACGCTGATTTCTACACTTTGGCCGCCGGGGAACTTCGCGCTCGACAGTACCGACGAGGAACCCGAGACTGAATCGTAAATCACCGCCGTAGTCTGCAACATCCCGGAAACATTCGGGTCCGGCGAAAAGCTGAGTTCCAAGTCCCGGTAAGCCGAACTCGGCACGGCCTCACGGAATCGGACACGGGCGAAAGTGACGGAGGTAGCACCCGAGGCCTCCATTCGATCAATTTCATCGTCATATACTTCGAAGCGGATCGCTGTATCCCGTGACATGCTACCGGAATCGATCACGATCCTGCGATATTGCTGCTCTACGCCAATCGGGTCAGTACAAACCGCCATTGGGCCACAGTGCTCCCCTCGGGGATCTTGAAAGGGTCGGTGGGTTGCAACGAGATCCAGCGATGCAGAACCCACAACGGAATTCGGCACATCGCCCGGAAGGGAAAGCTCAGGTGTCAACTGGTAAGCCCCGACACCGCAACTTGACGCAACCTGGGGACTTAGTGCGTCCCAATCGCAACGATCGGCTTGTGCTTCAGATGCGACCGCGATCCCAGCGGAGACACAAACCCAAAAAAGCCACGAACTATTTCTCATCATCCTTCTCCTAATGGACACACGAAACCGTTGGTCTTCAACTTGTTTCTCAAATCAGTGAAAATTGCATAACGTTCTGCATGCTCATCTACCGAATAGTCTTCGATAGCGATTTCGGCAAGTGAGGCGGCGCGATTACATTCACCCAACTCATGTTGATACTTTGCAAGGACCGCTCGATACCTAAAAAGTGCTCTGCTTTCTTTCTCGAATGTCTTTTCTGCCGTCGAAACAACTTCACCCAAGACCCTGACTGCCTGCGTTTTCCTTGCGTTTTCCCACAGCACGGTCGCGTAGTTGTATTTAAACGTAAGCGATTGAGTACCCGAACCCAAAACTCGTTCGGCATCACCAAGCAACTCTTCGTAGAAATCGACGACGAAATCACCTTTTTTCGAATCCGCGTAAATGTTCGCTAAAGTCATTTTCGTCTTGAGGAAATAGTGTGAAGTTCGACCGAAAATATCCTCAGCAACAGTAACGGCCTCGACGGCGTAAGCCTGTGCATCGTCCCATCTTTCGAGCCGCTTGTTCACGATCGCCATCCCCTGAAGGGCTTCAATCAATGATCGACGGTCTGCGGTTGGCTTCCTTCTGATGGACTCCAGCACTTCGCCACTAATCCGAAGTCCTTCTTCATAGTTTCCAAGTTCGGACTGTGCGCTCGCTAGTGCTAATTGAAGATCCAACCATTCCGCTCTAGGTAGTTCACTCTCAAACTGGCGCAGATGAGCGAGCTCTTCTTTCACCAACTCGAGTCTCTCAACCGCCTTCCCAGCTCGAGACATGAGCGAGCTTTGCAGGTTCGCGGAGATCAAGCGTTGGCGCGGATTGACCACGCATTCAGCCATCTGAGGTACAGCGGCTTCGGCTTGGGAGATTTCGCGGGTCGCCGTGAGAACCCTCACAAGTGCGGCAAACGGCGCGAAGCAGTCCGCCGACCCATCTGATGGTAACGCCTCAACCGCCAATGTCGCTGTGCGCAAAGCACCTTCTGTAATGCTGAGAGCAGACTGCGCCTCGGAAATCGTAGCGAACAAAGCAGCACGCAAACCCGGCTGCCCCTCCAGTTCCGTCTCCAGCTTCTTCGCCCCGTGCTCCAAGATCTCCCGAGCCGTCACCGACTTGCCCAACTCCCCACCCGGATTGGCCGCGGCAAAGGCGTCAATTAGAAACTGCGTCACATGCTGCGCCCGATCGCGCTGCTGCTCGGCCTGGGCCAGAGCGGTCTGGGCGGCGTCACGCTGGGTCTTCGCCTCGCGTGACTGCAGCGCGGTGACCACGCTGGAGCTGATCAGGGCGATGGCGGTGAGGGTGGCGGCGGTGACCGCCCAGCGGTGGCGGGCGATGAATTTTTTGGTGCGATACCAGCCGTGGCCACCGCTGGCGCTAATCGGCATGCCGGCGCGGTAGGCCTGCACGTCGGCGATCAGATCATCGACGCTGCGGTAGCGCTCGTGGGGTAGCTTGCGCAGGCAGGTCAGGACGATGGAGTCGAGCTCGCCCTTGATGGACTTTGACCAGGCCTTGACGTTGCTGGCGCCGAAGCCGCTGGCGCGCTCGTCATTCTTCTCGCCCTGTACCACACGCTGGCTGGGCGCCTGCGGCAGCTGATGCAGGATCTGCTTCTCGGCTTCGCTGGCGGTCAGGCCGGTGAGCGGGATGGCCGGCTCGCCGCTGAGCAGCTCGTACAGCAGACAGCCGAGTCCGTAAACGTCGCAGCCGACGGTGATGTTGCCGCCCAGCAGCTGTTCGGGCGCGGCGTGCTGGGGTGAGAAGAAGCGCTGCCCGGTGACCGTCATCGACACCGTCTGCGCACCCAGCTGGGCCAGCGGCTTGGCGATGCCGAAGTCGAGCAGGTGCGGCGCGCCTTGGGTATCGACCAGGATGTTGCCGGGCTTGATGTCACGATGGACGATCAGCGCCTGGTGAGCGTGGGACACCGCCTTGGCTACCTCGACGAACAGATCCAGACGAGCGTTGACGTCGAGCTGATTGTCGAAGGCATAGCGGGTGATCGGCTGGCCTTCGACGTAATCCATCACGTAGTAAGGCGTGCCGTCGGGCAGCTGCTCGGCGTCGATCAATCGGGTGATCGAGGGGTGATCCAGCTTGGCCAGGATCTCGCGTTCGATCTCGAAGCGCTGCCTGAAACCGTCACCGAGCAGATCGCGGCCCAGGAACTTGATCGCTACCCGCTGCTGCACAACGCCGTCGTGGCGCTCGGCCAGATACACCGAACCCATGCCGCCGGCGCCGATCAAACTGACCAGCGTGTAGCGGCCCACTTGGGCGCCGACCAGCGCGTCGGGTCGCCCTTCGTTGAGCAGCGCGGCAATGTCGCCAACCGCCTTGCGGGCAGTGTGGTCCTTGACCTGCTCGTCGGAGGCCAGCAGCGCGGTCAGCTCGGCATGCAGTTCGGCATCATCGGCGCAAGCGGCATCGACGAAGGCCTCCTGCTCAGCGCGCGGCAGTTCGCAGGCTTGCTCGAACAGCGATTGCAATTTGGCAAAGTTCGCCATGGCCAGCGCCAAGCTCCGATATGTCAAGCCAAACGCGCCCCCATCTCGGGCAGACCCCGAGTACGCGTCAGGTGGTGAATACGGTGGGCCGACGACGTGAATGTATCGTCAACAACCCGCTAGTGTAGACATGGATTGCGAACACGCTAGAGCCGTCGCTTCGCAATCCACGCTCAAATTGTAAATTTTCTTATCGTCGTAACGTTTCGCAACACTTTTTTCTTGACTCAACCTCAGATCCATCAACGAAGCACTCTCTTGTCTACTCAACGCGCAATACAGCCGCTGACGCGATCAACGTGTTCCGCGGCCGCCCGCTTCTGGCCGTACAAGCCATAGGCGGTTGCCGTGTAGAGTGCCCAAGCGGCAACGATCCAGCGCTAGTGTGGTGGACCGCATCTACCTTGATCTCACCGCGCTAGTGAGCCAATTTCCTGAATGCGGCGTAGTTCGTCGTCGCCATAGCCCTGCTATGACTCCTCCTCTCGCCTTGCCTCAGGACGTCCATCGGAACGTGTTCAACGTGTGCGGTTCACCACACTAGCGATACGCAGCTGACTCAGATCAAGCAACGGCGTCAGCTTAGGGCCAGCGCCAAGAGCGGATGCACTACAATCGCGCCTCGCCCGAAGACCAGGACTGGACATGAACGCCCTCGCCCGCTTCCGCGCTGAACTGCAAGAGATCGACGCTCAGGGTTTGTACAAGCGCGAGCGCATCATCTCCTCGGCGCAATCGGCGGTGATCAAGCTGGCCGACGGTCGCGAGGTGCTGAATTTCTGTGCCAACAACTATCTGGGGCTGGCCGATCACCCTGAAGTGATCGAGGCCGCCAAGCAGGCCATGGACAGTCACGGCTTCGGCCTGGCCTCGGTGCGCTTCATCTGCGGCACCCAGGATCTGCACAAGCAGCTGGAAGCGGCCATCTCGCGTTTCTTCGGCACCGACGACACCATCCTTTATGCCGCCTGCTTCGATGCCAACGGCGGATTGTTTGAGCCGCTGCTCAACGATCAGGACGCGATCATCTCCGACGCCCTCAATCACGCTTCGATCATCGACGGCGTACGCCTCACCAAGTGCAAGCGCCTGCGCTATGCCAATGCCAACATGGATGAGCTGCGCGGCTGTTTGGAGCAAGCCGCGGACTGCCGCACCCGGATGGTGACCACCGACGGCGTGTTCAGCATGGACGGGGTGATTGCGCCGCTGGACCGCATCGCCGCGCTGACCCAGGAGCACGACGCGCTGCTGCACATCGACGAGTGCCACGCCACCGGCTTCATCGGCGCCAGCGGTCGCGGCACCGCCGAGCACCACGGCGTGATGGATAAGGTTGACGTCTGCACCTCCACACTGGGCAAGGCGCTGGGCGGCGGACTGGGCGGATTCTCCAGCGGGCGCCAGGAGATCATCGATCTGCTGCGGCAGCGTTCGCGACCATACCTGTTCTCCAACACCCTGCCGCCGGCGGTGATCGGGGCCAGTCTCAAGGTGCTGGAGTTGCTGGAGGACGCCGATCATCTGCGCGCCAAGCTCAGCCGCAACACCGAGCATTTCCGCCAGCGTATGACCGAGGCAGGCTTCGAACTCAGCGGCGGTGGCCATCCGATCTCGCCGGTGATGCTCTACGACGCACCGCTGGCGCAGCAGTTCGCCGCCGGCCTGCTGGAGGAAGGCGTCTACGCGATTGGCTTCTTCTTCCCGGTGGTTCCCAAAGGCCAGGCGCGGATCCGGGTCCAGCTATCGGCAGCGCACCAGCCCGAGCACATCGATCGCGCCGTCGACGCCTTCATCAAAGTGGGCAAGACGCTGCAGGTTCCTGGCGTCGGCTGATGGCTCCACCAGCTGTGGCCAAGCGTTTGCGCAGCCGTTCTACGACCGCCGCGCATCCTCACCGCGACCGCACACGCTGTTCACCAATTCGTCTCGTCCGGCGTGATCCCATTCGCGCCGGGTCCAATCAACCGAATCACGGAGTAGTTCGTAGTGTCTGAACATCGCGCAAAACTGATCTGGACCCACGACGGCAGCGACTTCCTGGCCAAAGGCTACAGCCGCAATCACCGCATCGAGTTCCCCAATGGGCAGAGCTACGCGGCCTCTTCCGCAGTGGAATATGGCGGCGACGCGGCCTGCGTGGATCCGGAAGCGACCTTCACCGCCTCGCTCTCCAGCTGTCATATGCTGACCTTCCTGGCGCTGGCTGCAGTCAAAGGCTTTGTGGTTGAGCACTATGAGGATGACGCCGTGGGCACGCTGGCCAAGAACGACCAGGGCCGCTTGGCAATGACCCATGTGCTGCTGTCGCCACGTATACGCTTTCAGGGCGAGGCGCCGGATGCTGCCACCCTGGCCACCCTGCACGAGCGCGCGCATCGCGCCTGCTTCATCGCCAATTCCGTCACCACCCATGTGGAAGTGGCGCACTAGTCCGGACTGATCGATGGTCAACGAGGAGTCAGACAAACCGCGGAATCGCCTGTGGACGGCACTGGTGCGCTGGTTCGACACCAGCGTGGGCGATCAGGAGCTGGGCCCCGACGCCGATCGCGTCGACTGGGCGAGGGTCATTCCTTTCGTCCTGGTTCACCTGTGTTGCTTGTTCGTGCTTGTGGTTGGCTGGAGCTGGACCGCGGTTATCGTCGCGCTGCTGTCTTATGCCGTGCGCATGTTCGCGGTGACCGGCTTCTACCACCGCTACTTCTCCCACAAGACCTTCAAGACCTCGCGACCGGTGCAGTTCTTGTTCGCACTATTGGCTACCAGCAGCGTGCAGCGCGGTCCGCTGTGGTGGGCCAGCCACCATCGCAACCATCACAAAGTCAGCGATCAACCCGGGGATCAGCACTCGCCGGTGCAGTACGGTTTCTGGCGCTCGCACATGGGCTGGCTGCTCACTGCCCGCGGTTTCCGCACCGACTGGAGCGCGGTGCGTGATTTGGCCCGTTTCCCGGAGCTGCGCTTCTTGGATCGCTTCGACATATTGGTGCCGACGCTTTACGCCATCGCGCTATTCGCGCTGGGCGCGGCGCTGGAGCGCTGGGCACCAGGTCTGGGAACCAACGCCTGGCAGATGCTGATCTGGGGCTTTTTCGTATCCACGGTGGTGCTCTTCCACGCCACGGTGACCATCAACTCGCTGGCCCACGTTTGGGGCAAACGGCGCTACCCCACCGCCGACCAGTCTCGCAACAACCTGTGGCTGGCGCTGATCACCTTCGGCGAAGGCTGGCACAACAACCACCACCACTTCCCAGGCTCGGCGCGGCAGGGCTTTTTCTGGTGGGAGATCGACCTGACCTACTACTTGCTCAAAGTGATGAGCTGGATGCGGCTGGTCTGGGAGCTCAAGCCGGTGCCGCCCAAATTTCGCTACGCACATCAGCAGCAGGCGAGATAAGCAGGATGCGTATTGCGATCGTCGGCGGCGGCATTTCCGGCCTCGGTGCGGCCTATTCGCTGCAGCGCCAGCACGACGTGACCGTCTTTGAGGCGCAATCGCACTGGGGTGGACATACCCACACGCACGATGTCAGCGTCGACGGCCGCGACTACGCCATCGACACCGGCTTCATCGTCTATAACCCCGATCACTACCCGCTGCTGACTCGATTGTTCGAGGAGTTGGGGGTGGCCTCGCAGCAGACCACAATGAGTTTCTCGGTCAGCGACGAGCGCAGCGGCTTCGAGTATGAAGCCAGCGGACTGGGCGGATTACTGTGCCGCTGGCAGAACTCCTTAAGCCCGCGCTTTTGGCGCATGCTGTGGGACCTGACCCGCTTTCACCGCCAGGCGACTCTAGTGCTGGATGAGCCGGCGCCCGGCCCCAGTCTGGGTGAGTACTTGCGGCGCGAAGGCTACGGCAAGGGCTTCGCCGAAGATCACTTGATACCGATGGCCTCGGCGCTGTGGTCGGCGCCCGAGCAGCAGATCGAACAGTTCCCAACTCAGGCGCTGGTGCACTTCATGCAGAATCACTGCATGCTGCAGATCAACAACCGACCGCCGTGGCGGGTGGTCAAAGGCGGCTCGGCACGCTACATCGACGCGCTGATGCCGCGCTTGGCCGACTGCCAGCTGCGGCTGAACACGCCGGTGCAGCGGGTTCGTCGCGATGCTGACGGCGTGATCGTTGAATCCAAGCACGGCAAGGAAACCTTTGATCAGCTGATTTTCGCCTGCCACAGCGATCAGGTGCTGGGCCTGCTCGATGCGCCCAGCGATGCCGAGGCCGATGTGCTAACCGCCCTGCCCTACCAGCGCAACGAGGTGCTACTGCACACCGACACCGGCCTGCTGCCGCGACGACGGCGCGCCTGGGCGGCGTGGAATGCGCTCAAGCTGCGCGGCGCGGATGATCGCTGCACGGTGAGCTACAGCATGAATCTGCTGCAGGGCATCGAGTCAGAAACCCAGTTTGTCGTCACTCTGAACGCCAGTGACCGGGTGGATCCGGCAAAGGTGCTGCGCAAGCTGGACTACGCCCACCCGCAATACGATCTGGCCGGCGCCACCGCTCGCGCTCGGCGCGACGAGATCAACGGCGTCGACCGGATCTGGTACTGCGGTGCCTACTGGGGACATGGCTTCCACGAAGACGGGCTGCGCAGCGGCGTGGAGGTCGCGCGCGGGCTCGGTTCGGACTGGCCGTGAACGCGGGCGCCCAGATCGATTCAGGCGCGCTGGCCACGGCGACGGTCAATCGGCACAGCGCGATCTACAGCGGGCGCATCCGCCATCGACGCAGCCGACCGCATGCCAACGACTTCGACTACCGGCTGTTCATGCTCTACCTGGACCTGGACGAGTTGCCCGAGCTGTTTGCTGGCCGCTGGCTGTGGTCGGTGGAAAAGCCCAACCTCGCCAGCTACCGGCGCAGCGACTTCCACGGCGACCAGGCGCTGCCGCTGGACCAGTGCGTGCGCCAAACCGTACGCGATCAGGTGGGCCTGGATCTGACTGGCCCGATCCGCATGCTTTGCCACCTGCGCTACTTCGGCCACAGCTTCAATCCGGTCAGTTTCTATTACTGCTTTGATAATGACGGCGAACGCCTGCTCGCCATCGTTGCCGAGATCACCAACACCCCGTGGGGCGAACGACACTGCTATGTGCTTCCTATCGACGCTGGCGAGCGAGTCGGCCGAGCCTGGCACTTCCACTTCGACAAGCGCTTCCACGTCTCGCCATTTCTGCCGATGGCAATGCGCTACGACTGGCGCTTCGATGCGCCGGGCGAAGATCTGCACGTGCACATGAACGCCCTGGATCAGCAGGGCAAGATCTTCGACGCGACCTTGCGCATGCAGCGCAAGCAGATCACCGGGATGTCCCTGGCCGGGCAACTGATCCGTTTTCCTGCGATGACCAGCGTGGTGCTGGCGCGAATTTATTGGCAGGCGCTGTTGATCCGTTGCAAACGTAATCCGTTCTATGCTCATCCTTAATGGGCTAGAGCTTCGGCGATGCGGCTCATAACTCCCCTACCATCAAGCGAAGCTTATGAGCGATTCCTTGGAAGAGACCGCAGTCGATACGGATGTCATAGCCGCCTCTGGAGGCTTCTACCGACGACGTTTGTTCGCCGTACTGGCCGAACTGAAGGAGTGCCAGCTGACCATCATCGAGGCCGGAGATCGCCGCGTATTCGGAACGATCGAAGGTGATGATGTGCTGCATGCGGAGCTGCGGATCAAGGATCCCGAGGTTTACCGCAGGCTCGCGCTGAATGGCAGCGTGGGCGTGGGCGAGGCCTACATGGACGGGCTGTGGGACGCCGACGATCTGACTCGGCTGGTGCAGATCTTCGTTCGCAACCGCGATCTGCTCGATCAACTCGAAGGCGGCTTGGCATCGATGGGCGCGGCGCTGCTGCGCGGATTCCACTGGCTGCGCAAGAACACCAAGCTGGGCAGTCGGCGCAACATTGCCGCCCACTACGATCTGGGCAACGATTTGTTCGAGCTCTTTCTCGACAGCCGGATGATGTATTCCAGCGCGGTTTACGCGCAGCCTGGCGAGGACCTGGAGCAGGCCAGTCTGCGCAAGATGGAGCGAATCTGCGCCAAGCTGGATTTGCGGCCTGGCGATCATCTGCTTGAGATCGGCACCGGCTGGGGCGGATTCGCCGCGCACGCAGCCAAGCGCTTCGGCTGCCGCGTCACCACCACCACGATCAGCGCGGAACAGCACGCATTAGCGCTGGAACGGGTCCGTGAAGAAGGCCTTGACGACCGCGTCACCGTACTGCTGGAAGACTATCGGGATTTACGCGGGCAGTACGACAAGATCGTGTCGATCGAGATGGTTGAGGCGGTCGGTCATCACTATCTGAATCGCTATTTTCGTTCGCTCTCGCATCTGCTCAGCGAGCGCGGGTTGGCGCTGATCCAGGCGATCACCATCGAAGACCATCGCTATGAGCAGGCGCTGAAGAGCGTTGATTTCATCAAGCGCTACATCTTCCCGGGGAGCTTCATTCCGTCCGTGAGCACGCTGGTTGCCAATGCCGTCAAAGGCACTGATTTGCGCCTGGTCCACCTGGAGGACATCGGGCCCAGCTACGCCGAAACCCTGCGTGCCTGGCACCACCGCTTTTTGCAGCGCGTCGATGAAGTGCGCGCGCTAGGCTATCCCGAACGCTTTGTGCGCATGTGGCGTTGGTATCTGGCCTACTGCGAAGGCGGATTCCTGGAGCGCTCCATAGGCGACGTGCAAATGCTCTTCGCCCGCCCGCGCAATCGCCGCGCGCAATACCTGCCTGATCTGAATCCCGGACTATGAAAACGCTCGCCAACCTGATCCTCTTCCAACTTACCTGGGTGGCCGCGGTAGGTGGCGCCGGCTATGGCCTTTGGTGGCCTGGCCTGCTGATGCTGGGAGGCTTTGTGCTCTGGCACTGCGCGAGCAGCGCCGGCTGGCAAGGCGATCTGCTGCTGGCAGCAATGCTTGCGGTCATCGGCTTCGGCGCCGACACCGCGCTGCTGCAGGCCGGCGTGCTGAGCTATGCCACGCCGCTGCCGTGGGCTCAGGCGGCGCCGGTTTGGATCGTGGTTCTATGGGCGGGATTCGCCCTGACCCTGAATCACTCCATGGGCTTTCTGCGTGGGCGGCCGATGTGGGCGGCACTGTTTGGGCTGCTCGGCGGTCCGCTGGCCTACTGGGTGGCGGCCAACGTCTGGAATGCGGCCAGCTTCGGCGGCAATGATCTGCAATCGCTGATCGTACTGGGCTTGGTGTGGGCGGTCCTGACTCCGGCGGCGATGGCACTGGCGGAGCGTACCCGTGAGCCGGTGGTCGAGCCCGTCGGCAACCAATGATCAATCTCGCTCCGCTGCTGCACGTGGGTCTGTTCGCACTGGCAGCGATGCTCGCAACCTGGGCTTTGCAGGTGCGCACCCGCAACATCGGTTTCGTCGACATCACCTGGTCGGCTTGTTTGGCCGTGGCGGCGATCTACTACAGCTATTGCGCCAGCGGTGGGCTCGCAGGCCGGCTGCTGGTTGCCTTGCTGGGCGGGATCTGGGGGTTTCGTCTGGCCATCCATCTGCTGGCGCGGGTGCTGCACGAGGAAGAAGATGGTCGCTACGCCTATCTGCGCAAGCATTGGCAGGGCGACCAGCGCAAGATCCTCGGGTTCTTCGTCGCCCAGTCCGCGTTGGTGGTGCTTTTTTCCGTTCCCTTCCTGGTCGCAGCCAACAATCCGCACGACCACATCGGACCGTGGATGACGGCCGGATTGATCGTCTGGATCATCGCTCTCGGCGGCGAAAGCATCGCCGATCGCCAGCTGGCGCGCTTTCGTGCCAATCGACGCAACAAGGGTGAGGTGTGCCGCGACGGACTGTGGGCCTATTCCCGGCATCCCAACTACTTCTTCGAGTGGCTGCACTGGTTCAGCTATGTGCTGCTGGCCGCCAATGCCCCCTACGGCTGGCTGGCCTGGCTGGGCCCGATACTGATGGGAATCAGTCTGAACTGGGTCACCGGCATTCCATACGTGGAGGCGCAGGCGCTACGCTCGCGCGGAGAACGCTATCGGCGCTATCAGCGCGAAGTGTCCCGCTTCATTCCCTGGTTTCCACGACGCAGCGCCGAATCGGCGGAATAGCCCCGTCCAGTCGCACGTCTGCAGCCATAGCAGTGAGCAATACATGGATCTGATCGATTGGTGTGAACGCGGCTGGTTGCCGGACGCTTTGACCCGGGTCGGCATACGCCGCCTCAGTGCACAACGACTGCGCGATGAGCGCGCCGATGCGCCTCAACAGCGCAAGTACGCGCTGATCGAAGAACTGCGGCGCAGCCCTATCGCGATCGAAACGGCCGCGGCCAACGAGCAGCACTATGAGGTCCCGCCCGCCTTCTTCCAGCACTGCCTGGGCAAACGCCTGAAGTACTCGGGCTGCTACTACCCCACCGGCAGCGAAAGCCTGGACCAGGCCGAAGAAGCGATGCTGGCGCTGTATCTGCAGCGCGGTGAGTTCGTCGACGGCATGGACGTACTGGAGTTGGGCTGCGGCTGGGGTTCATTGACGCTCTACATGGCCGAGAAGCTGCCCAAGGCGCGAATCACCGCCGTCTCCAATTCGAACTCCCAGCGCGAGCACATCGAGAAGGTTTGCGCCGAGCGCGGCTTTGCCAACGTTCGCGTGATCACCTGCGATGTGAACGAGCTGAGTCTGGAGCCAGCGCAGTTCGATCGCTGCATCTCCATCGAGATGTTCGAGCACATGCGCAACTACCAGCATCTGATGGCCAACATTGCCGGCTGGCTGCGCGAGGGCGGCAAGTTGTTCGTGCACATCTTCGCTCATCGCGAACTGCTCTACCCTTTCGAGACCGAAGGTTCCGACAACTGGATGGGGCGCTACTTCTTCACTGGCGGCTTGATGCCATCGGCGGACACCCTGCTGTACTTCCAGCAGCAGCTGTCCATAGAGCAGCAATGGTGGCTGGATGGCAGCCACTATCAGCGCACATCAGAGCACTGGCTGGCCAACACTGATCGCCACCGCGAGGCGATACTGGCGCTATTCGTACAGTGCTATGGCAAGGCAGACGCAGCGCGCTGGCTGCAGCGCTGGCGGATGTTCTATCTGGCGTGTGCCGAGTGCTTTGGCTATGCCAACGGTCAGGAATGGGGCGTCGCCCACTACCGCTTCGTTAAAAGCTAGCCGAATCGCGCCTGTATCCAGCCTCCGGCCGCTCCAGCCAGACATAGCAGAGCCAGCCCCAACCCGCTGCGTGCTGCCGCCACTGCGGTAATTCCCAGCAACGTCTGCATCAGCGCCAGCGCGGTGAAAATGGCAACGGCACCGGCCAACGGAAACCAGATCGTGCGCGGCCCGCGCCACCAGCGGCGAATGGCCCAAGCCACTGGGAATGCCAAGGCAAATGCGATCAGCACGATCGCCGCCCATAGCGGAGCAAAGTTGAGCAGATCCTGCAGCGTACTGCGCATCCGCAGCGGCAGTTCGATGGTCATGCCCAAATCGATCAGTGCCTGCAGGTTGAGCTGAGTCTGCGCCACCGAGCCCAGCGCTGCGGTTGCCAGCACCGCAGCCACAAAGGCCAATATCGGTCGTAACAGTTGATGCGCGCGGCTGGGCAACCTGAAGCACCTACATCGAGCAACGCGCCCGATTGTAGGGGTTCGACGGAGGCGTAGGGTTCAAAAAGCGTAATGGCACCGTCAGCGCACAATGCGCGTATGCTCGATTGGGTCAGCAGGAGTCAGCACCGTGTCCAGTCCGCATACTGATGCGATCACCGCCGAGCAGGCCTCGGTGACCGCCATACTCAACGATGCGCAATCCTCGCGAGACGCCCTCGACCGGGTCTTTGGACTGGTCTACGGCGAGCTGAAGCAAATCGCCAACCGGGTTGCCGGTGCCGGCTCGTCGGCCACCTTGAGCCCGACCGTGCTGGTCCACGAGGTCTACGCCAAACTGATCGGCGCCGCCCAGCTGGAGGTAGGCGGACGACAGCATTTCTACGCGCTTTGCGCGCGCACGATGCGCCAGATCGTTGTCGACCACGCGCGCGGCAAGCTGGCCGACAAGCGCGGCGGCGGCGCGCAGGTCGTCGAACTCACCGATAGCGGTGCCATCGATTTGGCTCAGCCGCAGTCGATGCTGGCGCTGGATCAGGCACTGGACCGGCTGCAGCAGCGTGACCCCCGGCTGGTCGAGTTGTTGCAGTATCGGGTCTTCGCCGGAATGGAGCTGGATCAGATCGCGGAACTGATGGAAGTCGGCGTGCGCCAACTGCAGCGGGATTGGAAACGGGCGCGGATCTGGTTGACGGAGGCGCTGGCTGAGTCCAGTTGATCATCCCGTGTCGTTTACACGGCGGCGTTTCGTATTCTCATCTATCGCGGCTGCAGTCTGTCACTCATGAGCATTGCCCAAGCCGAGTGGAACGCGCTGGATCGAGCCCTGGACCGCCTGCTCGATCTGGACTTCGTGCGCCGTGAACGAGAACTACGTGAGATTGCCGTCTCCGACCCCGATCAGGCCCGCACCCTGCGCCGACTGCTAGCCAGCCTGGACAGCGACGATCCGATTGCCGGCCTGGCCGAATCCACTCTGTTCACTGAGGCTTTCGCCGATGTCCCCAAGCTGGGTCCTGGCACCCAGGTCGGGCAGTGGCAAGTACTGTCCCAACTGGGTGCTGGCGGGATGGCAGAGGTCTATCAGGCCGAACGCCAGATCGGCGACAACCGCCAGGTTGCCGCGCTCAAGGTGATGGCTTTGGGCACCGCCTCCGAGCACGCACAAAGCCGATTTGCGCAGGAAACCGGCATCCTCGCCCGCTTGGAGGACCCGCGCCTGTCGCGGCTGATCGACGCCGGACGCCTGGCCGACGGCCGACCCTGGCTGGCGATGGAGTATGTGGACGGCGCGCCCGTCGACCAGGCCGCAGATCAGCAGCGCTTGAATCTGCGTCAGCGCGTGGAACTGCTCATCGAAGTCGCCAGAGCGCTGGATCAGGCGCATCGCTTGCTGGTCATCCATCGCGACATCAAGCCCGCCAATATTCTCCTCGATCGGCAGGGGCGACCACGGGTGCTGGATTTTGGCATCGCCAAGCTTGTCGATCCGAGCGAAGCCGATAGCGACCGCACGGCGACCATCTGGCAGGCCTACACCTTGCGCTTCGCTTCACCCGAACAGCTCACCGGCGCGCCCACTGGGGTAGCCAGCGACGTATTCCAGCTTGGCCTGCTGTTGCATCTGCTGCTCACCGGGCGACGCGCCTACGCCGACTGTGACGACCAGCCCATGGCGCTGCTGCAGGCCATCCGCCGCGGCCCAGGCCTGCCCAGCCGACTGTGGTTGAACGGCGATGCGGCAATGGCCTTGGATCGGCGCAGCACGCCCAGCCGCCTGCGCCGGGAAATCGCCGGCGACCTGGACAGCATCATTCTTCGTGCGCTGCAGGCTGAGCCCCAGGCCCGCTATCGCGGCTCGGGCGAATTGGCGGACGACCTGCAGCGCTGGCTGGACGGCCTGGCGGTGCAGGCGCGCTCGGCATCACGCGGCTACAGGGCGAGGCGCTGGCTGCGCCGCTATCGACTACCGGTTGCCGCCAGCTTGCTCGTGCTGGTGATGCTCGCCGGCTATGCGCTGATGGTGATGGGGCAACGAGACGCCCTGGAGGCTGAGCGCAATCGCACCCAGGCGGTGCTTGATTCGTTGACAGAAATGTTTTCGGTCGCCGACCCCTATGCCGATGGCGCGGAATCGGTCACGGTCGCCGAAGTGGTGCAGCAGACCGCCGATCGATTGCTTGGCGAACCGGGCGAGGATCCTCAGGTGCAGGCCGCCTTGCTGGAGCGGCTTTCGGACCTTGCCGAATCCAATCGCGATATCAACCGACAGATCCGCCTGCTGCAGGCCGCTCACGATGTGATTCGCAGCAACGACCTGGATCCGGCCTGGGCCGCGCAGCTGATGCTCAACGTCGCCCAGGCCCAGGCCGCCACTGGCGACTATGCACAGGCCCGCATCTCACTGGATCGGGCCCTGCCTGATCTGAATCAGGATGACCGCTACTCGGCGCGATTGTTCTCGGCCCAGCTGCTCGCCGAAGCGGCTGAAAAAGAGGCTGCCGCGACGCAGATCAGCGCGCTGCTGACGGAGCTTCCAACCGGACCGCAGCACGCCGCACGTACGGCCAACGCGCACAACTCGCTGGCGCTGATCCTCGGCAGCCAGGGCAAGCTGGCCGAATCGGCGCAACACTATCGCGCCGCGCTAGAGGCCGCACCTCGCGACAAACCCGCCGACTGGGACCTGGTCGGCACCATACGCAGCAATCTCGGCGTCACCCTCGCCCGCCAGCGCCGTTACGCCGAGTCCGAAGCCGAGTTTCGCGCCGTGCTGGAATGGCGAGAGCAGTCCTTGGGAGCAGAACACCCCGCAGTAGCCAACGCGGCCAGCGTTTACAGCCCGCTGCTGATTCGCACCCTACGCTTGCAAACGGCCAGCGCGCTGATGCGCAAACACTATCGCCCCGACGATGCCCGTCATCGCGGCAGCTATCGCTGGCCAGACTACATGGTCAATTACGCCCGCGCCGCCATCTACAGCGGTGGGCACGAGCTGGCCGTCAGCTTGACAGTGCAAGCGGCGGAGGCGTTGGCATTGCAGGTTCCGTCCACCCATCCACGCATGCGCAAGGTGCTCGACTACCTGGCCTGGTGGCTGTTTGAGGTGGGCGAACAGGAGCTATCCCTGGCGCTGGCCAAACACGTGGACCCGCAGCCTGCAGACAGCCCCTTGAGCAGCGGCGTCCTGCTATTGCTTCTCGACAATGACCAAGAGCATGCCGAGCTGGATGAGGCCATCGCTGGCGATCCCTGTAAGTCAGTCGAGCTGACGGTGCTGCGCGCTGCCTTGGCCGGAGAGCGCGAGTTCAACGACCTGACCCTGCCTGACCATTGCGAGGGTCTGCGCGCGGCACGGTTGACTCAGCTCGGGGTGCGCTGGCAGCCGGATTGGGCCGGCAACATTCAGACCGAGTCCTATAGCTCTCCGTTGGCCCGGCGCCTGCTCGGCGAGGAGATCGAGCCGTTGAGCGAGGAAGTGCGGCAGAGCGTCCAGGCCCTGCTCGCTCATGTCGCGCCAGAACCGTAGCCCCTCGAAACCAGACGAAACGGCGAGGGCGACTGATCCGTCGACGCCAACACGCGTCACTGCCCTAGTCGTGCACGCTGCGCTTTGCACAACCTACTGCGGCATTGCCGCGAACCGGTTTGTCGTAGGGTGGGCAAAGCGCAGCGTGCCCGCCTTGGTCATCACGTCGTAGCGGCCGTGCGAATCCACTACCCGCCTATTGTTGGGTTGCCTCAGCAGCAAACTCGCCCGGCACAAAGGCCTGCAGCTGGCCCCCTTCACGCAGATGGTAGAAGCTCCCTGCAGCGACGTCAGTAAGCTGTTGTGTCTCACCGCTGGGCCAGTGAATCAACAGTTGGTCAATCTGCTCGGCCTCGCCCAGTCCGAAGTGCAGCCTGAAGTCGCTCACCGACAGATAGCTCTGCGCACCCATGACCTGCCGCTGCAGCAACCGCTCGCCTATCCTGGCTTCCACTCTGGCTCCGATGGCGCTGCGGTTGGAGCGCGTGCCTTCCAGCCAGAGCATCACGAAATTCCCCGCCTCGCTTTGGTTGTAGGCGACCTGCGCCAGTGCATCATTGTTGCTGATGACGAAATCCAGCGCACCGTCACCATTCAGATCGGCCGTCGCCAGACCGCGGCTGACCGCCTCCACCGCCAAGGCCGCGCCGGCCTGCGCGGAGATATCGACAAAGCGGCCGTCGCCGTGATTGAGATAGAGCGAGTTGGCCTGGGCAAAGGTGACCGAATCGGAGTTGACGTGGACGTTGTCCTCGATATGGCCGTTGGCAACCAGCAGGTCCTCCCAGCCGTCGTTGTCGACGTCAAAGAAATCAATGCCGAAACTCAGTCGAGCGCGGGAACTGAGGCCCACACCGACCAGATCGGCAGTTTCCCTGAACAACAGCGGCTGCTGCTGACGGTAGATGCTGGTTGCCTCCAACTGGAAGTTGGACACGGTGATATCCAGCAGTCCGTCGCCGTCGTAGTCGCTGTAGTCGGCGCCCATGCTGCCCTCTTCGCGCCCCTGATCGTCGAAGGCCGCACCGGAGACTGCTCCGACGTCCTGCCAGGGCCCCGTATGGCTGCTTAGCCACAGCTGATTGGCGGCAGTGTCGTTGGCCACATAGATCTCGTCAGTAGCGTTGCCATCCAGATCACCGATGGCCAACGCCAAGCCCTTGCCTGGTGCCGCCAGCAGTCCCAACCCTGCACTGACGTCCTCGAAGCGGCCGTCGCCCAGATTGCGCCAGACCCGATCGGCCACTGGTTCAAACAACAGCGGCGTGGGATAGACCAGCAGCTCATTGCGGAAGGTCTTGGGCGCATCGGCGACGGAGAACTTCAGGTAGCGGGTCACGTACAGATCCAGACGGCCATCGCGGTCATAGTCAAAGAAACCCGCGCTGGTCGACCACATGCCATCGGATTCAATGCCCACCTTTGTGGTCACGTCTACAAAGCCCGCGCCGGTGTTGCGCAACAGCTGGTCGTTGCCATCGAAATGGGTCAAGTACAGATCGACGAAACCATCGTTATCGTAGTCGCCAACCGCCACGCCCATGCCGTAGCCCTGGCTGGGCAGCGCCCATGCCACCGTGGCATCGTGGAAGCGACCCGCGCCGTCATTGAGAAACAGCCGGTTGGCGGCGTGCGCCGGGCGTTGCTCGGCACGCAGGTTGCCGCCGTTCGCCAGCACGATGTCCGGCGCGCCGTCACGGTCGAAGTCGGCAATGGCTACGCCACTACCCATGATTTCTGGCATCAACTTGAGCTCGCTGCGGCCGGCGTGGTGCTTGAAATCGACACCACTGACCTCGGTGGCATCGACAAAACGCACGCTCGTAGTCGGTGCCGACACGGTCGCTGTAGCCGATGGAGACGGCGCTGTGCTTTCGTCGCCGCAACCGCCCAGCAGCAGCCCACACAGCGCAGCGAACGCGCTTACCAGAGCAGCGCGCTGGTGCTCGAATCGATCATTCATTGCTGCATCTTCTCCAGTTCGGCACGAGCGGACGCTGCGGCCTCGGGCCGACCCAGATGGTGGTTGGATTCGATGATGTACTGCAGTACGGCGCGCCGATTCTCACCGCGCACCTGTTCCACTGAGGCTTCGGCGTACTCCAGCACCGCCTGGTAATCCTCCTGCTGCCAAGCCTCCTGCATCTTGGCCAGCCGGTTGACCAGCTGCAGACGCTCGGTGGACTGCGCGGTGGCTTGGGCCTGCGTCGCCGCGGCCCGCTCGCTCAGGGCCAACGCCCTGGCGCTGTCGCCCTGCTGGTAGTAGATCCGCGACAGCGCATTGAGGGCGACCTTGTTGCCTGGCGCGTGCTGCAGCGCCAGCTCAAACTTCTCGATGGCGGCGGGCAGCTGCTGCAATCGGTGATGAGCGCGGCCGCGCAACACCATGGCATCGACATCGGCACGCGCCTGCACCGATTCCCAGTGCCGATCCAGCAGTTCACCGGCATCGGCTTCGCGGCCCACATTGAGCAGCCCCAAGGCGCGCAGCTTGAGCAGCTCATAGTCGTCGCCCAGGCGCTGTGCAAGCTGGTCACTTAGGGACACCAGATTCGGATAATCGCCCTGGCGGAAATAGGCCCGCGCCAGCCATTTGCTGCGCTTCAGATCCAGCTTTGCAGCGGGTTGCTCACCCAGCGCGGCGATCAAGCCGCCCCAGTCGCTACGCTTGTAGAGCGCGCCCAGATAGGTATCTTCCACTAGCGCAGCCTGCGGAAAGCGCCTGCGCAGGGCCTGGATGCATTCGAAATTCTCGGCATTGACCGGCTCCGCACCGTCTACCAGCGCGCGCAGGCGCGCCACTTCCGCGGCAGCTTCGGCATCGCCCATCAGCGCGGCGTCATCGCCGCGTGGCTGGCAGCCGAGCAACAGCCCGAGCAACAGCAAAACCGCCCACAGCCTGATCCTGCTCACGGCAGCTCCCGGGTCAGCCACTGCGCGCGATAGTCCCGATGTGCGGGCGTGTCGGGATAGTGTTCATCGGCGCCCCACGGGTAGCCGCTCATCGCTCTAAAGGGCAGCGGCTCCAGGGTCTGCGCGCTATAGGTATTCAAATCGGCGTCCTTGTCCCAGCCGTGACTTTCCAAAAACAGGGTGCGGCGCATGCCTGCATCCGGCTCGCCCAGCGCGCGCGCATCGAAGCTCACGCTGAGCTGGTCACCGGCGGCCAGGATCACGCTGAAGTCGTCCGCCTGCTGCAGCAGCGGCAATACATCGCCCAAGCGGGTGTAGCGACCCGGCAGCGGCAGCCAGGGCGCCTGTGTGCTGACGCTGGCGTAGTCGTAGCTGTGGGGCGCATTGGGTGCGCGCCGGAGCAGCTTCGAGTAGCCGCGCTCAGACAGCGTCGCCCGGGTCGGCAGCAAACGCTCGCGAATCGTGATCGAGCCCTCCGCAGGATGCTCGCTCCAGCGGATCTGATCCCAGTGCAGCCACAGATTGCTGACGATGCGCAGCCGCTGACTACCGGCAGGCAACGCCGGCAGCTCGATCACCATCGCCTTGGTCTTTCCGGCCGGAAAGCCGGCGTTGTTCAGCAGCGGTTTCCAGCCCGCATCGGTCTCTACTTCGATGGACGGCGGCAAATAGGGCAGATCGGCGCGCTGAGCCACTGCCAGGTTCAGACTGGCGTCGGCGGGAAACACCCAGCCGTCCAGGTGCAGCCGCAGCGGTCCGCTGGGCGCCCGGCCCAAATCGATGGTGAAGGTCCAGGGCTCGGCGGCCACGCCCTGATAGGCGCTAGGCGTGTACCCGGCAGCGTAGATCTCGTCGCGCTCAGCCACCGCCGCGGTGGCATCGCGGCCGTGCCCATCGCTGGCGGCGGCGAGCGGCTGCAGCCTGGCGCTGGCATAGATCTGATCCGGCACGCTCTGCCCCGGCACGATGCGCAAGCTGCTGGCGACCTCCACATCGACGGGATGATCGACCACCCACAGCCGCAGATGATCAAAAAACGCCGCTTCCCACAGCTCTTCGGTGATCTGCAGTCGGTATAGACCCTGATCGGCGACCAGGCCATCAACCCGCACCAATTCGCTGGGATCGGCGGGCAGCCAAATCCCTGGTGCCACCGGCAGGCCCAGGGGGGCGGCCCACAGCAGGTCGGTGACAAAGACGTAGCGCTCGCCGTCCCAGGCGTACAGGAAGGGGCAGCTGCCCTTGAGCACCTGCTCCTCGACGATGGACTGCCGCCCGCTCAGATCGAGTCGATTCTGCGGCACGCCGTTGGTCCACAGCACACGGAGCTGCTCGGCGGCGTCATGCGCACCCAGTCCGATGTGCATGAGGTCACGATCGACCTCCAGGCGCTGATAGTCGGCCCCGTTGCGCAGCTCCACAGCGGCGCCAATGCCGAAGCTGTTGTTCTTGCTGTTGCCATCGGTCAATCCCTTCAGGCGCAGGGTCAGCCAGCCATTCTCCACCTCGATCTGGTTGCGCTGCAGGGTCAGACCCGTGGCGGCGCCCAGAAGCAGGTCCAGCAAGCCATCGCCATCCAGGTCCGCCACCGCCACTGCCGTCCCCGCTAGAGGCGTCCCGGGCTGCAGCGATCCATCGTTGAGCTGCTGGCTGACCGCCACACCGGCGTCGCCAGCAACCACGACATCGCGATCGCCGTCGTTGTCGAAATCGGCGACGCGCAACGCCCTCGCCGACCCCGCCCCGTGCGGATAGGAGCGCGAGTCAGCCACCGCAAGCACTCCTTCGCGGTTGGGGATAATCCAGATCTGCGCCTGATCGGCCAGCAGCAGATCGATCCAGCCGTCGTTGTCCATGTCCGCCGTCGCCATCGCCGTCGCCTCAGGCAGTCCATCAATTGCGGCGGCTTCCAGCACCAGTTCGCCGTAGCGGCGGTTGTGCAAACGCGCCACCCCGGCCTGGTGCAGCAGCAGCACATCCAGATCGACGTCTCTGTCCAGATCGCTGACCAGCAGCTGTCGCACTCCGGTGAAGGTCTCTGGAAGCCCGACCAGGGCGTTGCCGGTCACCACCTGGAAAGCGCTCAGGTTGTTCCTGTGCAGCGCCAGCCGGCCACCCGTATCGACTCGGATGACATCTAGATCACCCTCCAGATCAAAGTCGAATGCAACCAGCTGCGCGCTAGGACCAAAGCCTCGCTGTGCTTCGCTCTCGTCAAGGGTGAATCCATCGGCGCCCCGGCCGGCGATCACCATGCTGCCGTCGGGGCCCCAGAGCACGGCGTCGAGATGGTCATCGTTGTCCAGGTCGATCAGGCTGAGGTTCAGCCCGTCGACAGTGGAATATCCACTCAGCGAAAGCCCCCCGCTCGCGTTGAACTGGCGCGAGCTCAGTTGCCAGTGCAGCTGCGGATGCTCGATGCCAGCCGACACTACGGCTACATCAGCTCGACCATCCTGATCCAGGTCGCCGGTCTGCAGCGCCAGCACCGCTGCCTCGGCGCCGTGCTCGGGCCAGTCCGAAGTTGCCCAAAGCAGGGGCACGTCTGTGCCCTGGTCAGGATTAGGCAGGGGCGCAGCGAAACGTTCCAGGGGCACGCCGAGTATGCCCACACGAAGCTCGGCCAGGGCTTCGCGATACAGCGCACTGGCGCGGAGCAGGTTCTCCAAGCGCAGCGCATCACCACGCGCGGCGCCAAGATCGCCGGCATTCAGCGCGCCTTCCAACGCTGTCAGCAGCGCCACGGCGGGCGCCTCGAAGCGCCAAGCCAGCTCGCGCAGGCGCAAGTAGGCGCCGCTGGCGGCACTACGGTCGTCCTCGGACAGGGCGTACTGCAGCCGCTTCAAGGCCACCCACGGGTTGTCGGGGCGCAGTACGGTGAGCTGCCGGAGCGCGCTGGCGGTGAGCGCCTCGGCGTCGGCGCCGCGCATCTGACTGGCCAAGTTGTAGGCGGCGAAGGCAATCTCGCCGTCCGCCGCGGGGATGCTCAGCGCCTGCTGCAGCCGCTGCAGAGCCAGGCTCAGATCGCCGCGCTGTTGAGCAATGCTTGCCGCAAGGGCCAGGCTGCGCGCAGTGGGCGCATCGGCCAACAGTGGCGCGAGGGTTTGCTCGGCCTGCTCCAGGCGCTGCTGGCGGAGCTGGGCGATGGCTAGATTGGTCCGCGGCAGCGGGTCATCCGGCAGCAATTCGAGCAGCTCGGCGAACTGCGCTTCAGCCTGTTCAGGCCGTTCGTTCTCCAACTCGGCCAATCCGCGGCTGCTCAGTGCCAGCATATGCTCGCTGATCGGCGCCTGCTGCGCCCTGTCATCACCCGAGCAGCCGGCGGCCATAGCGCACAGCAGCGCCAACAGTGGCAGGCGATCCCACCGCGGAATCGTTGGAAAGTTGGTCAGCGTCACGCGGCTTTCAAACGCGCCAACTCCACAAACAGAGGCAGCGCGGGGCTCCTGGCAATCCGGGTTGCCGATGATAGTGGATGCGCAAGTCGTCGGCAGTGCTCAAAGCCCGAAGTTGCCCTCCCACTCGGCCGAAGTCAGACGCCAGGCGCCGTCTTCCACCCGCCAGCGGGTTTCCAGGTCCACCAGTCGGCCGGATTCGGGCAGCATCCCGCCGCTACCCCCGGTCAACAGCAGCTTCATCTTCACGGTGGCAAAGCTCTCGCCCATCTCGTATTCCGTAGAGACCCGGCTGATCCCCACATCGCTGTGGCGCAGGCGGATCGCCGCCAGCATGCGGCGCAGCATCTGCTTGTCATAGCGCCCGCCCTGACCGGCGAAATCCTGGGTGACCAGGGCGATGACCTCGCCCATCTCGCCATTCTCGGCCGCGCTTTGTGCCTCGGCTATGGTCTCTTCCAGAGCCGCCTGGTCCGGATCGCCAGCGCAGCCCACCAACAGCAACAATAGCGCGCACAGACACGCGCTCAGAGTGAAGATTCTTGCCATTTGAGCCTCCTCATTGCCACGCTTTTTGCCGTTGTGTTCCAATCGGGGGTGAATGCGGGTTCGCACCAAACGACTCGCCACTGCAGCGACGCTTGATCAAGGGGAACACATGAGCAACAGCAAAGACCATATCTGGCTGGCCAATTATCCCGAAACCGCGCCGGCCGAGATCGACACCACCGAATACGCGTCGGTTGCTGCCATGTTTGATCAGGCCTGCACCAAATTTGCCGACAGGCCCGCGTTCTCAAGCATGGGCAAGGTGCTCAGCTACCGGGACCTGGACCGGCTCAGCCGGCAGTTCGGCAGCGCACTGCGCAATCGACTCGGGTTGGTCAAGGGTGACCGAGTCGCCCTGATGATGCCCAATCTGCTGCAGTACCCCGTTGCGCTGTTCGGCATTCTTCGCGCCGGGCTGACAGTGGTCAACACCAACCCCATGTACACCCCGCGCGAACTCAAGCATCAGCTCAACGACTCCGGTGCCAAGGCCATCGTGGTGCTGGACAAGTTTGCACCCACGCTGCAGGAAGTGCGCGCCGATACCGGGCTGGAGCACATCATTATCACCAGCGTTGGAGACATGCTCGGCTTTCCCAAGTCGCTGCTGGTCAACTTCGTCCTCAAG
>JAUIFV010000267.1 GCA_030430155.1 Gammaproteobacteria bacterium | reverse complement strand
GCGGAGCGCTAGACAGCAAGCAAAACAAGGCAATCAAGGCGATACGCATGGCATTTTCCGTGGTTGAACACAGCCAACCCAGACCGGGATTCCGCCAAAGTCATCACAGGCGGGTTCGAACGAGTTCGCCGCGGACTCTCACACTGCCCGCCCTCAGCCCTCAGCCCTCAGCCCTCCTCGGCCCTGAGCCCTGTGCCCTGCGCCAACTAGCCACACCGACTAAACCGCCACGACACCATCCGCCCATCGCAATAAGGCATAACCCCGTGAAAGGCGCGCGGATCGTCGTCGAAGACCAGCGGCAGGAACTGCCGGTCGCCCTCCCACATTGGCAGCTGTAGCAGCTGATCGCGGGGAATCCACTCCAGCGTGCCCTCGGCGTTGCGGCTTGGCGGGGTGCCGCGGTAGCGCTCGATCAGGAAGATGAAGCCCAGCCAGTCCTCGCCCTGTTTGCCAAAGCCCGGCCAGCTGATGGTGCCGCGCAGGCGCAGCTGCTCGCATTCGATCTCGGCTTCTTCGCCGATCTCCCGGCACATCCCGGCGACCACGTCCTCATCGGCTTCCAGCTTGCCGCCCAAACCGTTGTATTTGCCCAGATGCTGATCATTGGCTCGGGCATTGCGGTGCACCATCAGCACCCGCTGGCCGTCGCTGCTGAGCACATACCCCAAAGTGGCGACGATCGGCGTGTAGGGCATACGGCTAGTCCATTCAGCACGGTCTTAGAAAACGCCGGCGCAGTGTATCGTTAGCGGCCCTGATGGTTTCTCAAGTAGTCATGAACCCGACTGAATTGCAGCAGGGCATGCTGAGCTACAGAGCAGCATGCGCCGCCGACGTGCCGGCCATCGTGACGCTGGTGGAGGGCACCTATAGAGGCGAGGCCAGTCGTGCCGGCTGGACTACCGAAGCCGATTTGCTGGATGGCCAGCGTATCGATGCTGAAGGCGTGTTGCAGTCCATCAACGCGCTGCATAGCCGGGTTGTGTTGGCATTCATCGGTGCTCAATTGGTGGGTTGCGCGCACATCCAGCGCCGCGCTGAGGTGGGCTACTTCGGCATGTTCTCAGTGCTGCCTACGGCTCAGGGCGGGGGCGTCGGGCGCCAGATACTGGCCGAGTGCGAGCGTCAACTGGCGTCGGATTTCGCCGCTCCGGCGGTGGAAATGACCGTGCTCAAGCAGCGCACCGAGCTGATCGACTGGTACCTGCGCCGTGGCTACGTCGCCACCGGCGAGCGCCGACCCTTTCCCTACGGCGACTCCCGTTTCGGGTTGCCGCGCACCGAGGATCTGGAGTTCGAGGTGCTGGTCAAGCGGCTGACGCCGCAGGACGCAGACTGAATGGAGCGCAGCGCAGCGCGCCCGCTCAGGCGCCATTACTCGCCTGACGTCGCGCCGGTGCAACGCCGCGAGCTGTGGGCCTGGGCGATGTTCGACTTCGCCAACTCCGGTTACACCACGGTGGTGATCACGGCCGTCTTCAATGCCTACTTCGTTGGCGTAATTGCCGCGGGCTCGGCATCGGCGACGCTGCAGTGGACCTCGGCTCTGGCGCTGTCCTACGCGCTGATCATGTTCAGTGCGCCGCTCATTGGTGCAATGGCCGATCAGCGTGCCAACAAGAAGCGCTGGCTGGCGGCCAGCGCGACGCTCTGCGTGCTATGCACCGCGCTGCTGACCTATTGCGGTCCGGGCGATGTACTGCTGGCGCTGGTACTGGTGGTGATGTCGAACTTTGCCTTCGGTACTGGCGAAAACCTGATCGCTGCCTATCTCCCCGAACTGGCCGATGAACACGGGGTAGGGCGGTTGTCGGGCTACGGCTGGGCGCTGGGCTACGCCGGCGGACTGCTGGTGCTGGCCTTCTGCCTGTACTGGATCCAAAGCGCCGAGGAGGCGCAGCGGCAGCTGGCGGTGCGGCAAACCATGCTGATCACCGCGCTGACCTTTGCCTTGGCGGCCATCCCCACCTTTGTATTCCTGGTCGACCGGCAACGGCCGCACGGCGGTCCCGCAAGTGGCGCGCTGCGTGCGGCATGGGCGGAAGTGCGCAGCAGTTTGGCCAGCGCTGACGGTCTGATCGACTTGCGTCGCTTCCTGGTTTGCATCGTCGCCTATCAGGCCGGCGTCGGCACGGTGATCACGGTCGCCGCCATCTACACCCAGGAGGCGCTGGGTTTCACCACCGCCGACAGCATCATGTTGATCATGGTGGTCAATTTGACCGCCGCTGCGGGTGCCTTCGCGTTTGGCTTGCTGCAGGACCGCTTCGGTCACCGCCTCAGCCTGGCACTGAGTCTGCTGCTGTGGCTTGCGGCGCTGGCGCTGCTGTGGGCCAGTGAGAGCCGCGCCATGGTCTGGCTGGCGGCCAATCTGGCCGGACTGAGCCTGGGCGCCTCGCAGTCGGCCGGGCGCGCCCTGGTTGCCTACCTTTGTCCTGCCGGGCGGCAGGCCGAGGTCTTTGGTCTGTGGGGGCTGGCGGTGAAGCTGTCGATGATCATCGGGCCGCTGGCCTACGGCTTGATCAGCTGGCTGGCCGGCGACCACCGTCAGGCGATGCTGGCCACGGCAGGATTCTTCATCGTGGGTCTGATCCTGCTGGCCCGAGTGGATGTGCAGCGCGGCCGGGCGCGTGCGCTGGCTGCGGGGCCGGTGCCGTGATCGCCCACATCAAGCCCATGCTGGTGTCCCTGCTGCTGGCCTTGATGGTTGCTCCCGTGACCCATGCCGAGCCGCCGCCGTTGGTCTTCGCGGCGGCAAGCCTGCGCGAAGGCCTGGACGCGGTATTGGCGCAGTATCGTCGCGACACCGGGCAGGAAGTGCGAGTGAGCTATGCCGGAACGCCCACGCTGGCCCGGCAGATCGAGGCGGCGGCCCCGGCACAGCTGTTCCTGTCCGCCGATGCCCGGTGGATGGACTATCTGCACGAGCGCGACCTGCTGGTCCCTGGCAGCCGCTTGGATCTGCTCAGCAATGATCTGGTCATTGTCGCGTCGCAGTGTCAGCCGGTTGTGGGAGCGAGCGCGTTGCGGCAAGCCATTCCGAGCTGGCTGGGTGAGCACGGGCGGCTGGCGCTGGCTCACCCCGACAGCGTACCGGCCGGTCGCTATGGCAAGGCGGCGCTGCAGAAATACGCCCTGTGGCCGACGTTGCAGCCCAGGTTGGTGGAAGTGGAGAACGTGCGCTTGGCGCTGCGTCTGGCGGCAATGGGCGAAGTGCCGCTGGCCCTGGTCTACGGCAGCGACGCCCTGGCCGACCGCGCCGTGCGCATCTGCTATCGATTCGAACCGGGCGACCATCCGCCGATCCGCTACCCCATCGCTGCGATCGGCGGCAGCGGCCGCGATAGCGCCGAGCTGCTGGCCTATTTGCGCAGCACTCAGGCCGGGGAGCTGTGGACGCAGCACGGATTCGGTTTCCTGGGCCAGTCAGCAGCTGCGGTGAGCGAGTGATGTTGGGTCTGGGCGAGGCGGAATGGACCGCGTTGATGCTGAGCGTGAAGGTCGCGCTGGTGGCCACCCTATGCAGCCTGCCGCTGGCCATTGCCGCTGCCTATGCGTTGGCCAGTTGGCGCTTTCCAGGCCGGAGTCTGTTCGATGCGGTGGTCCATCTGCCGCTGGTGATGCCGCCGGTGGTCACCGGCTATCTGCTGCTGGTGCTGCTGGGCAGGCGCGGCTGGATCGGTAGCTGGATGTACGAGCAGTTTGGCCTGGTATTCGCCTTTCGTTGGACCGGTGCCGCGCTGGCTGCGGCGGTGATGGCCTTTCCACTGATGGTGCGCTCCATACGGTTGTCATTCGAGTCAGCCGATCTGCGCCTGCGCACTGCGGCGGCGACGCTGGGTGCTCCGCCGCTGGCGGTATTCATGCGTATCAGTCTGCCCTTGGCTTGGCCGGGCATCCTGGCCGGCGCGATGCTCGGATTCGCCAAGGCCTTAGGCGAGTTTGGCGCCACCATCACCTTCGTCTCCAGCATCCCAGGGGAGACTCAGACGCTGGCGCTGTCGATCTACAATCAGATGCAGGTGCCCGGCGGGGAAGCCGAGCTGTGGCCGATGGTGCTGCTGGCGGTGGCGGTTTCGTTCGCGGCGTTGTTGGTCTCCGAGTCGCTAGTGCGCAGGCAGCGCGGCCAAAGCGAGTCGGCTGGTGATTGATCTGCATCTCTGCGTGCGACGGGGCAGCTTCGCCAGGACCTACAGCCTGCGCAGTCAGGAGCGGGTGCTGGCGCTGACCGGCCCTTCCGGCGCTGGCAAGACCACGCTGCTGCACGCCATTGCGGGCATCATTCATCCGACCGAGGGCCATC
>JAUIFV010000062.1 GCA_030430155.1 Gammaproteobacteria bacterium | reverse complement strand
CGCGGCGCGATGGCTGCAAGGGCAGGCCCCGGGCTGGTACAGTCTGCAGGATTCTTTGGGCGACTCGAACTGACGCCGCAGTCAGGCTGAACGGTGCGGTGCATTCACGTTCTTACTTAAATCCACTAAGGGGGTTTGAATGAGCTTGCTGGCCAAGCGACTGGCGGCAGCTACGCTGTTGTTTTGGGCGAGCGCCGCCCATGCCGATTGGGAAGTCGGTGCCGGTTTGGGTGACGAGATCTTCGGCGAAAGCCCGGTGACCGCTCAGTTCAGCTACGTGTTCGGCGAGCGTTTCGAGCATGTGTTGGGCATCGGTGCAATCACCGAGAGGCAGGCTGGTCCGCGCGAGGTGTCCCCGGATACGGTGTTTCTGTCCTATGTGACACGTATACCCATCAAGCGCTTCTATCTGGGCCTGGGCGTGGTAGTCGTCAGCGACACCAGTGAAGTGATTTCCAGCACTGGCGCCTTCACCCAGACCTTGGGCTGGCGTATCACCGATCGCTGGCTGCTGGAGGCTCGGCATATTTCCAACGCCGGTTTGAAGGGCCGCAACATCGGTGAGAATCTGTTTACCCTGATCTATCGCTTCGACTGACAGAAGGAGCAGCTTGTGGTCCCGCATTCCGCCGCCCTGGTTGCCGGAACGCCCAAGCGGCCACTGATCATTGCCCATCGTGGCGCCAGCGGTGACCGGCCAGAGCACGGCCTGAGTGCTCATCGTCTGGCGATCGAACAGGGCGCCGATGTGATCGAACCGGATCTGGTCCTCAGCGCCGACGGAGTAGCCGTGGTTCGGCATGATCTCGGTTTGCTGCGCAGCACCGATATAGCGTCGGTAGCGTCGCTGGCCGATGCGCGCAACACGGCGCTGCAGCCCGCGGACTGGTTGGCGGCCGATCTTAGCTGGGATCAGCTGCGCACCCTGCACTGCGTGCAGCCGTGGCCAGATCGGCCGCAGCTGCGCAATCGCGTGGACACCGTCCTGCGGCTGGAGGATCTACTGGAGTTGGCGCGAGCAGAAGGGCGCCGTCGCCAGCGCCGGATCATTGTCTACGCTGAGACCAAACAACCTGCTTGGCACGCCAAGCGAGGCTTGGATTTCGTGGCCGCAATCGGCGCCGCGCTGCAGCGGGTGGGTGACTTGGGGCCCTATGCCGCACTGTGGATGCAGTCCTTCGAGTGGGATCTGCTCGATCAGCTGCAGGAGCGCTTTGCTCTGCCAGGCTATGCCTTGATCGACGCCGAACAGCCCTTTGCGCCGACCGTGCTGGGCGGTCGTTTCGCCGGCGTCGGTCTGGCCAAGCAGCGCATAGACCCGCGCTGGGCCAAGGGCCGGGAGTTGCTCGCAAAGCTCCGTGAGGCCAACCTTGAGGTCCACGCCTGGACCTTCAGGCATGATCATCCCGGCCAGGGCTGGGACAGTGCCGAGGACGAACTGGCGGCCTACATGCAGGCTGGCGTGGATGCGCTGTTCTGCGATTTTCCCGGTCGCGCCCGGCGGCAGCGCGATGCGCTGGTGCAGTCCTAGCGTCAGGTCCTCAGCGCAGCTTCTTTAGGTAAAAGCGGTTGCAGCCGAAATGGCCGGTGGCGCCCATTGGCCCATCCAGCGGCTTGAACCCGGCCTTGGCGTAGATCTTTTGCGCCTGATCCATACCGGTTAGCGTCTCCAGATACATCTGCTTGTAGCCGAGATCCTTGGCTGTTTGCTGGCAGATCTCGATCAGTTTGCGTCCTACAGAGAACCCGCGCAGGCGCGGCAGCAGATACATTTTGCGCAGCTCGCAAGTGCACTCGTCGGCGCCTTCCAGCGCGGCCACACCTGCCCCGCCTAGCACGGCGCCGCGATGGGTGACTACAAAGTACCGCGCCCGGGGACCGCTGTAGGCGGCGCACATTGCGCCGACCTCTGGGTCGTTGATGGCAAAACCCGGACCCTCGGCGCCAAACTCCGGCATCACCGATCGAATCACCGCGGCGATGCCGGGGTCATCGTCGGGCTCGATTGGACGGATCTCAAACAGCGGCGCGCGAATCAGGGCGTGATCATCGGCCGGTCTGAGCAGGCTGCTCGCTTCCTCGATGTCGCCGGTCAGCCAGGGCTGGTAGTTCTCGCTGTCCACCAGCACCGGCATGCGGTCGTGCACCGGCGCCACCGTGTCATTGGCGGCGCAGGTCAGGATGGTGGTGCTGACCATGGTCTCACCGTCGCCGCTCCGCCACTGTTCCCAAAGCCCGGCCAACGCCAATGCATCGGCCTCGGCGGGCGCGAATACGACCGGCCGCTTGGCGCCTGCAAAGGGTTCCCATTCATAGAATCCACTGGCCGGAATCAGACAGCGGCGGGCCTTGAAGGCGGCCCTGTAGGCCGGCTTCACCGCGACCGTTTCGCTGCGCGCATTGATCATCTTGTAGCCGATCTTGATGTCCTTGGCCCAACTCGGCACCAGGCCCCAGCGCGCCTCGATGACCGTGCGCTGGCCGCTCTCGTCGGCGACGACAACCGGGACCTGTTCGCTGGGGCGGATGTTGTAGCGCGCCGGATAGACCGGGAACTTGTGCACTTTGAACTGGCCCTGCAGCAGCTCGGGCAGGGTGTCCAGAAAGTAGCGTCCGCACATCAGAGTGGCTCCCGGTTGAGTTCTCAAGATCGATACGCCACAGCGTGCCATAATCTCGCGTCCGATCCTTGTTGCTTGAGGCTTTCAGGGGTCATGGCTGTACATCATCGGGGAGGGAACTATGAGTTTCGATCGCATTTCGGGCGCCTTGGCGCTCGGTCTGTCGCTGGCGCTGGCCGCCAACGGTGCCAACGCGCAACAGATGCTCGACGGACCTGGACTGAAGGCGCCGGGCAGCATCAGCTATGACGCTGAAGGCGTGCCGACCATTCTGGCCAATAACGACTTCGACGCCGCCTGGCTGCTCGGCTACAGCCACGCCAGCCAACGCTTTTTCCAAATGGACTTCACCCGCCGCGGCGCCAGCGGCACTGCCGGCGAGCTGGTCGGAGCACCGGCGCTGGCCAATGACGTGCAGATCCGCACCCTGGGCCTGCGCCGCGCAGCGTGGGCGACCTATGTAGCGCTGGGTGACGAGATGCGCGGGCAGTTGCAGTCCTATGCCAACGGTGTCAACGCCTGGCTGGCGAGCAATCCCTTGCCGCCTGAATATGCTGGTCTGGAGCTGACTCGAGCCGCGCCATGGACTCCGGTTGATTCACTGGTGATCGGCAAGATCCTGGCATTCCAGCTGTCGTTCGATCTGGACATCCAAACGACGCTTGAGCTGGCCGGATACCAAGCCGCCGGGCAGGCCGCGGGCTTCGACGGCACGGCGTTGTACTTCGCCGATACCCATCGCGTTGCTCCGCCCGACAACCGGGTCTCGATACCCGGTTTCCTCGGTGTGACCGGCAGCGACAGCAACAAGGCCCTCAACACCAATCAGGACAAGCGGCTGACCAGCCAGATTCCCACAATCGATCCAAACGTGGTGCGGTTGGCTCAGAGCTATCGCGACAAGATCAAAGACCATCCGCTGATCGGGCCGACGCTGAGCTTCCGCGAGGGCAGGGGGGCGAGCAATTGGTGGGTGGTTGGCGGTCAGCACACCGCCAGCGGTCGGCCGATCATGGCCAACGACCCGCATTTGGCGCTGAACACGCCGGCGACCTTCGTCGAGACCCATATCATCAGCAAGGACGCACGCTTTGCCAACGAGATGAACGTGGTGGGCGCATCAGTGCCCGGTACGCCGACCAATATCCTTGGCTGCACCAACGATTTCTGCTGGGGCTTGACCACCAACCCGCTGGACGTCACCGACGTCTATCAGGAGCGCTTTCGGCTGAACACCTACGGCCTGCCCAGCCACACCATTTATCAGGGCAACCTGGAGCCGGTGGTGCTGGTGTTCCAAAGCTATTTCCTCAATCAGGTCGGCGACGGGGTCAGCGACAACCTGGCTCGCGCCAACAACATCGGCTATCTGAATGGCGCCGCCACGGTGCTGATCCCGCGACGCAACTTCGGGCCGGTGCTGCAAATCGACACAGAGACCTCCACCGGCATCTCCGCGCAGTACACCGGCTGGGGCGCAACCTTCGAGCTGGAAGCCTTCAGGCGGGTCAGTCGAGCGCAAAATCTGGCCGAATTCCGCGAGGCGCTGACCTTCTTCGATGTCGGCTCACAGAACTTCGTTTACGCCGACAAGGCCGGCAATATCGCCTACTACACCACCGCCGAGGCGCCGATACGCGACGACCTGCAGAATCTGCTCGCCCCCGACGGCGGCATTCCGCCGTTCCTGATCCGCGATGGTTCAGGCACGCTGCGTCACGAGTGGCTGCCGGTCAGCAACCCCCAGCTGAATCAGGCCTTGCCCTATGAGGTGCTGTCGCTCGATGAGATGCCGCAGGTGGTCAATCCGGCCAGCGGCTACATCGCCAACGCCAACAACGATCCGGTCGGCAACACCCTGGACAACAACGCGCTCAATCAGCTGCGTCCGGGCGGCGGTTTGTATTACCTCGAGAAGGGCTACTCGGCTTATCGCATGGGCCGTATCGATCGGTTACTGCAAAGCCGTATCGCGGCTGGGACGCCGATCACTCGGGCCGATCTGAAGGAGCAGCAGGCCAACAACCAGCCTCTGGATGCTGAACTGCTGACGCCCTTCATTCTCACCGCGGGCAGCAATGCGTTGTCGCCAGGTGCGTGGTCGCAGCTGGCCGGCTTGGGCGCTGACCCGGGTGTGCAGGCGGCGCTGGTGCGTTTGGCCGAATGGGATTTCTCGACCCCGACCGGCATCCAGGCCGGCTTTGATCCGGGCGACAATCCCAACAACCTGCCGCAGCCGTCCTCCGGTGAAATCACCAACTCTACGGCGGCGACCATCTACGCCGGATGGCGCACCAAGGCGATCAACAACATCCTCGACGCAACTTTGAGTCGGGTCGGTTTGGGTGGTGCACTGCCGGGGAGCGAGGAGTCCAACCGGGCGCTGAAGAATCTGCTCGACAACTTCGCCACCAGCGGCGGCGTCGGCGCTTCCGGGCTCAACTTCTTCGCCGTGCCAGGCGCTCCGGATGCGGCGTCGGCGCGTGACTTCCTGCTGCTCAAGAGCCTCAAGGATGCGCTGGACATGTATGCCTCGGCCGATTTCGCGGCGGCCTTCGGCGGTTCGACTGATATCAACGACTACCGCTGGGGTTTGCTCCACCGCATTGTCTTTGATCATCCGCTGGGTGGCGCGTTGAACATCCCTGGACCCAACCCCTTCCCCTTCCGTGACGTCAGCGAGAACCTGCCGGGTCTGGCGCGTCCGGGCGGCTACGAGGTGGTGGACGCCTCCAGCCATTCGCTGCGTGCCGACGGGGTCAACGAGTTCATGTTCGGCAGCGGCCCCAATCGGCGCTTCATCGGCGAGATGACCGACGTGCCGGTGTACGAGCAGATCCTGCCCGGTGGCCAAAGCGGCGTGATCACTGATGGTCCGCTGTATGTCAGCCAGCTGTCGCGCTGGTTGACCAACAACTACAAGGGACTGGTCATCGACGAGTCGGCGTCCGTTGCCGGATCGGTGCGGCGGCAGGACTTCACGCCGCGCTAGGAGTCTGCGCAGGCTCCAAGTTCGTCTTAGTCAACCGAGGAACGCAGGGGCCCAGCGATGGGCCCCTGTTTTTTTGCCACAGCGTACCGTTACAGGCGCTACACTCCGCCGCCATGACTGATCAACTCCTGAAACACTTCCTTCTAAGCGGCACGCAACTGGTCAAGCTGCACGCCGACATGCACAAGACCGTACCCCCTGGCAGTCAGTGCCAGGCCCGGGTCGAGGTCAAGCTTTCCCCGCTCAAACCCGAAGACAGCGATCAGCCCAAGCACTATTTGATCTCGGTGCGCCTGTATTGCCTTGGCATGCCGCCCGGTGGGCAGGAGGACGAGCGGCTGTTCACCATCGAACTGGTCATCAACCTGGCCTACATGCAGTACGCCGGTGAACCGATCAGCTTCGAGCACTTTGCCGCCAACCATGCGTCGCTGGCCAGGCAGGTCTATCCGCTGGTGCAGCAGCAGGCCACTTCCGTACTCAATCAGCTTGGCCTGTCCATGGTGCGGCTGCCCCACGACCTGGGGCAGAAGGAAACCGAACAGAGCGGCACCGGGACCGTGCACTAGCCCGCATTATTCATGAACCTTCTACTGCGGCTTCCGCAGGCGCGCTGTGGCGCGGTTTGCTCCCTCCGATCGAATCGACGTACTGTCAAGTACGCCTTCATCGATCTCCAGTCCGCGAATCGCACCACAGCACGCCTGCGTAACCCTCGCTACGAACGTTCATGAATAATGCGGGCTAGGAGCCTGGGTGACCGAAGCGGTCGGGGCTGCAACGGCGCGCCAGCGATTGAATCGGTCATCGTCGGACTTGCATAGAACGTCTATGCGCGCCACTGCTATAGACGCCCTGAATCGCCGGGCTACGAATCTACGATCGCGGCCTTGCGGAGTGACGCGCTGCGAACCCGCCCCCATCAGGGGGCGGGTATGAGCTACGCAGGCTAGTCACAAACCGTATCGCAGGTCGGTATGCCTCGGGCAGAGATTCCGGTCAGGCTGATGTCGTCTATCCAGGTGCCCGTGTTGGCGGCCGAGCTATCGGAGACCGCGCGGAATCGGATCTGCAGGGACTGCCCGTTGAATCCGCCGAGATCCACCGAAGCATTCCGCCAGGTCAGCTGATTGCCCGACCACGCCGGTCGGGACGGTCCCAGCGGCGTGTTGTTGAACAAGGGGCCATCATAGGCGACAGTGCTGTTGACACCGATATCCATCCACGGACTGGGCTGCGCATCGATTCCGGTGCGGGTACGCGCCTCCAGAACGACGCCATCCCAACGCTGCGTTGCATCTCCTTCGGTGTCGTAGCGGATACCAAAGGTCAGCTGCGCTGCCCCGCTGGTGACGTCTACCCAAGGCGAGGTCAGGAACTTCTCGGAGGGGAATCCGAGGTCGGATGCGAAATAGCTGGACGCGCTGCCGTTGCCTTGATTGGTCACCCGAACCCAGTTGTCTGGACCCAGCGTCCGGGTGAAGCTGAACACTGTGTCGGTACTTTCCGCGCCGTCAACGAGCGAGGTCTGCGTCGGCGCATTCTGCAGCACCGGGATCGTTCTGACCGCAACCGAATCAGGATCGCCGGCGAGCATCGCCGTCGCGGTCAATGACGCGGTTCCGGGGCATGTGCCTGCAGAGCTCAGATTGACTTGGAACAGCAGCGTAGTGCTTGCGCCGCCGGCAAGCGTGGCGATTTGCTGAGGCAGGACGACGCCAATGTTGGGGCTGGTCAGGCTGACATCGATCGGTCCTATGGATAGATTGCTCAGATTGCTGACGGTAACTGGCAGATCAGCGGTTTCGCCGAAGTCCAGATAGCCATCGGTGTCGCAACCGATGTCGTTGCGCAGTTCGTGCACGCTGACCCGGAGTGGCGACAAGCTGGCCTTGAAGTTGCTGCGGCCATACACGGCGAAGTAGATCTCGTTGTTTGCGATCGCCATGCCTGGGACGCGGGCATTGGGTATACCGTACTTGAATTGCTCCCAAGTCACCGGACCTGTCGTGCCGGCGCGACTGCCGTACCACAGGCCAATCTCGCTGCCGACCAACAAATCGCCGGCAGTACCCGGCACCTGCAGGATCGAAAACATCGGCACTTCGGCCAGGTTGCCGTGCAGGCTGGCCCAGGTGGCGCCGCCGTCGGTGGTCTCCCAAACCCGGTCCGGACCGTAGTCGGCCAGGACGACGAACAGGTGGTTGCCGTTCGCCGGGTCGACCAGGATCTGCGATACATCGTTGCCTAGCGGGAGATTGCCCTGAATGCTGGTTGCCGTGTTGGTGGTGCCCAGCCCGGTAATACGCGCAATCGAGCCGTTGGTCGATCCGGCATAGGCAACCGTGCTGTCGATGGGCGAAATGGTCACCGAGTTGGTGATAGTCCCGAAGCCCCCTGGCATGGTGATTTGAGTGAAGGTCGCTCCGCCCAAGGCTCGGGCATTGGCGGTGAACTGCACGCCGGCGACGCCAACCGCCAGGCGGTTGCCGTCATTGGGGTCGATGGCGATAGGCGCATAGAACAAGCTGTTGGTGTTGTCGCCGGGCACGGCGAGATTGAGCGCCGCTTCAGTAGCACCGCCGTCGCCGGTGCCGAAGAAGGAGCCGTTGGGTCGGGAGCTGTAGAAGAAGTTCGAATCCTGCTGATCGGCTGCCGTGTTGCCACCGTCGCCGCCGCTCCATTCGATCCACACCAGCTCTTCGGATCCGAACTGGTACTGGGAGCCGTTGTCCTGGGTGCCCACCACAACCCGTCCATTCGGCGATACCGAGATGTTGTTGGGCATCGACGCATTCAGACCGAAGTTCAGCTCGCTGTAGGTTGCGCCGTCATTGGTGGTGAACTGCACGCCGCCATCGGAGGCCGAGTACAGCGTGTTGCTGTCGCCGGGTCTGAAAGTGTAGTAGTGGTGATCGGCGTGAATGTAGTTTTGGATCTGCCCGGCGCCGGGATTCCAGAAGCTGTTCTTGACGATGGTAGTGCCGCCGTCAGAGGTGACGAACTGATCCACTGCGCCCATGTAGACGCGGTTGGCATCTGTAGGTGACACCGCGACCACCAGGTCGTACCAACCCTGGCGTTCGATAAAGGGTGTGGCGGACGCGGTCTGGGCCCAGGTCAACCCGCCATCGGCGCTGCGCCACAGACCCCGAGTGGCTGCTGCCACGTTCGCAAAGGCGGTGTAGACGACGCCGCCGGGACCCCAGCCGATCTCGCCGCGGCCGATGTCGGTTTCCGGCAGGCCGTCGGCGGCGCTGAGCTGCGTCCAGGTCGCGCCACCATCGGTGGAACGCGCCAGATAGTTGGTCAGGGTTTGCGGGCCGCTGACGCTGCCTGGGACCGAGGGTGTTGCGCTCGGCGTTTCAAAGCCGTCGACAAAAACAATCCCGGGGATGATCCCGTTGATGGCGTCCTTCAGCAGGTTGCCGTCGGCCTGGGAGATCATCATGGAGGCGATGCTGAACGAACCGGTGCCGCCCCCGGCGAAGGGCGCGTCGGGTGTGTTCTGCGCAATGATCGTATAAACGGCGCCCGCCGTTTGGGCATTGGTCACCTTGACCGTAAACGCGCAATTGCCGCGGTCTACCAGGGCAATACGACCATTGAAGAATCCAGCAGGGAAGGGCTCACAGCCGTCAGTCACCGTACCGGTGCCGTCGTTGGCCAGCGCAATAGGCGCATTCAAGGGCGCCTCGGGGGTCGGCGGCCCAAAGCCCATTTGCACGCCGATGATGGTGGGTAAGCCGTCCACCTGAACTTCAGGGATAGGCCCACGGCCGCCGGCCGAACCGAAATGCATGGCCAGCAGGCGCTGCGGATTGCCGGGGTCAGTCTTGACGTCGACGTAGCCGCGATTGTCGACCACAAATCCGCTGGCTACCTGGGTCCAGTTGGCACCAAGGTCGGTGCTGCGCCACAGTCCGCTACGGGTTGCGGCGATGATGATGTCGGTGCCCGGAACCATGGCCAAACGATTGACGAAATAGAAATCAGGATTGTCGGTGCTTGCCAGCTGCGACCAGGTGGAGCCGAAATCCTCGCTGACCAGGATGCCGGCACCACGGGCGGCATCGCCGTTGAAGAATCCTTCCCCGGTGCCGGCGAAAACCCGCAATGGATTGTCCGGATCCAGGACCATCGAACCGATCGCCAGATTGGTGATGAAATCCCCAACCGGCTGCCACGAGGAACCGCCGTCCTCAGTGCGCCAGATTCCGCCGGAAACGCTGGAGAAGAGGATGCGATCAAGGTTGTTCGGGTCGATGATGATCGCCCTGGAACGACCGCCGAAGTTGCCAGGACCGAGCTCCTCAAAACCCCAGGCCGGCACGACGCCCGGACCCGCTTGTCGCGACAGCTGATTCATGATCTGCAGGTTGATCGAGGCCGGTGAGCGTGCTCCCGTGCCCTCACGCCGAGCCTCCCACATCATTGCAAATGCTTCAGGCTCGTCACGCGGTTCACCGCCGCGCGGCTCTTCATCCTTGCTTCGGTAGTAGGGCTTGACCTCCGATTTGGCGTCAATTCCCAAGCTGTCTTGCATTGCTCCCGGCGACCACGCAGTGACGGCGACCACAGTGCCAACCACAATCGCAGCAACGCCCCAGATCCACTTGTTCATGCTGTCCTCCCGCGTACCGAGAGCCAGAGTCTACACCTCCTGGCTAGGCGCCGCGGCGCCGGCCTCTCGACGCAGCTTGATGCGCCTGCCTGTGGCTAGTAGGGCAGATAGATCGGCCGAGCTATGGCGGAGCCCCCCCTAGACCGCGTGCGTGGGTTGGGGATTTTCATTTCGGGTGATCGATTTTTTCATTGGCTTACGCGTTTAGAGGCAAGCGAGCGCTGTGTGCGCTTTTTGTCTTTTTGTACGCGAGGTCAGATCGATGTTTCGACAACTCTTGCTGTGGTTCTTCCTGCTGTTTGGATGGGTTCCTGTCGCGGGTTTGGCGCAGAGTTCGCCGATTGCCTTTCCGGATCCGGACATTTGTCAGCAGGGTGATGCGCCGCAGTCGACGGTGCCGCTGACGCCGGGTCGTTGGTGGAATCCACAGCGACCTGGGACGGGCTGGGATCTGGCCTTCGCAGCTGGCGGTGAGTCGCTGTATCTGACCTGGTTTACCTATGACGCGGCGGGTCGGCCGACCTGGCTGGTGTCCGAGGTGACGCAGTGGGCCGCACAGAGCGCTACTTGGCGTTCGAGGCTGGTGCGCTACCGCTATGTGGGCGAGATGCGAGTCGGTGAGAACGTTGGTTGGGTTGCGCTGCACGAGGTCGCCGGTCAGCCGAACAAGGTGGCCGTTAACTGGCGGCTCGATGGCGTGACTGTCGATCAGCCGGAGTGTCTTGAAGATTACGCCCGCCTGGGCCTGCGCAGCCCAGATGGGCCGGCCAATACGACGCTGAGCGGCAGCTGGATTCAGGATGATTATGATCTGCGCTACGGCGTGTCGGTCTCGGTCTTTCAAGGGTCAGACTCGCTGTACTACGAGTGGCCCTATCTGCTGACTTACGACAGCACGGGCATGCCGGTCTGGCTGGCGGCTGACAAGAGCGACGTTGCGCCGCCGCAGTATGGTGTGCCTGGCAGTCGGGACTTCACCTACGACTATCTGCGCTCGAACTACACCGGTGGCCTGCCGACGGCGACCGGTGCGGCCGGTTGTGGCGCTGGCTTGGGCTGCTTTTCAGTCACGCCGACGACCGAAACTTTCGAGCGCGTCTACACCGATGCCCAGTCGGGCACCTGGTCGATGGATGTGGATTATTTGAATCCGGCCACCGGGCAGCGCATTGTGTTTGAGCGCGACAACGTTGGCATGATCAAGCTGACCGATGTCAACCAGGTGCTGGTCAATGTGGCCGGCTGCACCATCCCCAGCGGCACGCGCACCTGCCCGGTGCAGGTGGATGTGAGTCTGGCCAACGGCGTGAGTGCGCAGGTTTACCGTCTGAATGTGGCCAACCAGACCCGTTCAATGCTGTTCACGCCGCCGTCGGGGACGATCACTGATGCGCTGCCGACCGGACAGTTTCGCTATGAGCTGCGCACCAGCTCGGACTTCTCGCAGCCCCCGCTGGCGCAAAGCTGGGTGGTGCAGGTGGTCGAGGATCATTCAGGGATTGTCAACGGGATCGGTTTCAACGATCCCGGCCAATGCACCGGCGATGGCCCGGATGGTGGCAAGGGCCTGCTTTTGGGCAAGGCTGGTGGTGCGGCGTTGACCCCGGGGACTTGGTGGAATCCGGCGCGCAATGGCACGGGCTGGGATCTGACCTTGATTCAGTCCCCTGGCAGCGGTCTGGAGCAGCTGCTGGCGACGTGGTTTACCTATGAACGTCCGACCGGTTCGACGTCGGCGTCCGGTCGTCCGGTGTGGCTGTACACGTTGCCCAACCAGATTGAAACGCTGCCCAATGGGGATCGGCGCTGGTGGTCACCGCTGTTTCATTATCAGTGGGATTTCAATGCCAGCTCGGCCACGGCGGGTTTGCCGGTGGGTGAGGTTTCGCTGGTGTTTCCGGCCGGCGATCCGACCCGTGCGGCCTTGCGGTGGCGCTGGTCACAGGCCTCGGCGGTCGTTCAGAACGAATGTCTGCAGGACTTCACACGCGCTGTTGAAGGTGGTGATCAGCCGGCCAATGCGGCCTTTTCGGGGCCGTGGTTCGAGCCGGGCTGGCCGGACTACGGCTACCAGGTGGCGATAGCCCCGCTGGGTAGCCAGTACATCGAGTTGGGCACCCTGGCGGTCTACGACACGGCGGGCAACCCGGTTTGGGTGCAGGGTCAACGCACCGGTCTGACCGGCCCGCCGGCGCTCAACGATCCGCAGCCGGTGACGCTGACGTACTACACCTCACCGTATACCAGCACCGCCTATCCGCTGACCGATTGCGTATCGGGCAGCTGTGATCCGGCCCCGAGTTCGGCCGGTGAAATATGGCGCGAGTTCTTAAGCCCGGCCAGTTTGAGAGCCGATATTGATGTCAGCGCCAGCGTATCGCTGGGCAGCGGCGTGTTTCAGAGCATCAACTGGCGGCGTCCGCCGGAGTCCGGCAACCAGGTGACGATGGAGAAGGTGGTCGCTGGCAGCCAGGTGCTGATCGATCGAGTCAGCTGTACGGTGCCATGTTCGGTGCAGATTGATTTTGCCAGCGATCCGCGCAATCCCGATTCGGCGGCGGCGCGACTGTATCGGCGCAACCTGGACACCCAGGCGGTGGTCTCGATACTGAATCAGCCCACCGGCGTGCATACCGACACGGTCAGCGGCGCAGGTCGCTATCGCTATGAGTTGCTGCGTTGGGACGCGCCGGGCGCACCGCCGCTGGCGTATTCGGCCGAGCTGGTGGTCAGCGCCGGTGGCGGAGGTGGCGGTGGTGGCAACGTCGATCCGCCACCAGCACCGGTTGCTGATCCGGGCTTTGCGGTCGATATCGCCAGCCAGCGTAGCGGCGCCAGCCGCGGCGAATTCCGCGTCGATGAGTCGGGCGCGCTGAACTATTCGCTGCCGATCATGGTGATGCCCGGCTCGGGCAACATGGCGCCCGACCTGGCCTTGGCCTATTCCAGTCGCGGTGGTGCCGGCCCGGTGGGTTTGGGCTGGCAGATCAGCGGCCAGAGCAGCATCAACCGCTGCGGCACGGCGACCGAGTTCGGCGATGCCAGCGCCCGTCCGATCACGCTGACGCCGGCCGATCAGTACTGCCTGGACGGGCAGCGCCTGAAGCTGGTCAGCGGCAGTCACGGTCAGACCAACGCGGTCTACCGGCTGGAGGTGGATCATCTGGTCCGGGTGACCATCGTTGCGGTGGACGGCACGCTGCAGGCGCCGACCCACTTCCGGGTGGAGCGCAAGGACGGTACCCGTTCGATCTACGGCAGCGACGGCAGCGCCGAACTGAGCAGCGCCCGAGTGCTGACCAACTTCCCGGTCGGTACGCAGACCATTTTCTCCTGGCCGCTGGCGCAGATCGCCGATCGTGCCGGCAACTACATGAACTACCAGTACCAGCACGGCAGCGAGGGCATCGAGTATGTGCTGTCGGCGGTCAAGTACACCGGCAATACCGTGGCCGGCACGCCGACCTATGCTGAAGTGCGGTTCGACTACAGCAACTTGAATCTGGTGGAGCGTGCGCTGGGTTGGGTGGCCGGAGCGAAGACGGCGCGAACCCTGCGCCTGAATGCAATCCGCTCCTTGGGCGAAGGTGGCCAGGTGCTGCGCTATTACCGGCTGACCTGGGACAACGATCGCGTTCACACCCAGCTTCAGTCCAACACCGGGCGCAGCATTCTGAGCGCGGTGGCCGAGTGCTACAGCAGCGCCCCGGCCGACTGCCTGCCGGCGACCAGCTTCAACTGGATCACCGGTGCCCAGCGCATGGATGCCGCTGGCGCGCACAACCCGTCGGCGAGCTTTGCCGATTTCCGCTACGCCAGCCCGGCCGATCTCAATGGTGACGGGCGACTGGATCTGGTGGTGGTGCGGGGTGCGGCCAACTCGGCGGCCAAGCTGCAGGTGCTGCTGGCGCAAAGCAATGGTTCGTTCTCGGTGGGGCCGGACTTCACCGCGGCCTGCGGTCTGAAGATCGATGATCTGAAGAATCTGCAGGCCATCGATCTGACCGGCAACGGCTTCCAGGGCATTGTCTACGCGGCGACCAAGTGCACCGCGGCGGTCAACAACGGCATCTACTACCACGCGCTGCAGGGCAACACCTTGACCTCCGGCGTCAAGCTGGTCGCCGCACCGAATACCGGCAGTACGCTGCCGACCTCGACGCTGACCGTGGTGGACTTCAATGGCGACGGTCTGGCCGATCTGATGCTGGACTTCCCCGGCGGCGGCACCGCAGCGGCGGCCTCTTCGGGTTCGGAAGGCGGCAAGGGCGGTGAGGAAGGTAGTGAGGGCGGCGAAGGCGGCGAACGTGGCAACTTCGGTGGCTGGTTCCCGGGCGCAGCACGTCCGCCGATCTGGCTGTACGCCAACCAGGCCCCCAGCCTGCCGCCCGGCACCGTGCAGGTCTTCGGTGAAGGCGTGCAGATGAGCGGCGGCTTTGACTGGCTGGAAGGTTCACAGGCGATCGAGGTTTGTCCGCCGGAGCACCCGGTCGAACAGTATCTGTTCAACGTCGAGCTGGATCGTGCCGGCGCCTTCACCGTCGACGGCAGCGGCCGTCCGGCGGTCCTGGCCAATGCGCGTGTCTACGTCGAATGTGTTGATGCTCTCGATCTGCCCGACAGCAGCACGATCATCGATCTTGCCGGCCCCGGTGGTGATGGCCCGATCACCAACCCGGTGGTCGCCGAGCGCCACCGGATCTTCCAGATTGAGGAGCCCAGCAACGGTGTGCGCGAGCTGAGCAGCTACGCCGATGTGGCCGACGTCTTTGGTACCGCCAACTACATGCCCACCGATGTCAACGGCGATGGCCTGACCGACATGGTGACCGTACGGACCGGCAACTGTCAGCCGGTCGGCTGCGAGGTGCGCCTGCAGATCAACCACGGTGCCGGCTTGGGCGCGGTGCAGTCGCAGGGCTATCTGAGCAGCAATCTGGCCCCTTATGCCCGCCTGTTGGACTACAACGGCGACGGCTTCCCCGATCTGCTTTACCCCAACACCACCAATATGAGCTCGGCCAAGTGGCAGGTGCGCTTTTGGGAAGGGGCGCAGGTCAACGGTGCGCTGGTGGGTCGATTCCGTACCCAGGTCTACGCCAGCCCGACCGTCGCCGGCAATATGAGCGAAGGCTGGCAGAGCCAGTTCCTGGACTGGACCGGCAACGGTCTGACCGACCAGGCCCTGTTCCGCAAGTCCGGCAACAACTTCGTGCTGGATATCGCTCGCGGCACGGTGACCACCGGTGGTGTCTGCATCACCACCCCCTGCTACGCCAACCTGCACGCCATCAAGCGCGTCACCGATGGCCTTGGCGCGTGGACCGAAGTCGACTACGGCTCGCTGGCTCAGCGCAGCGTCTATACCCGCGACAACAACGGCCCTTACCGCAACTGGGGTCTGGGTGCGCCGGTCTATGACTTCATCGCACCGATCTATGTGGTCTCCACCGCGCGCTCGTTGGCGCCGCGCTATGAGCTCAATGCCAACGCCACCGGCAGCACCTACGACGCGGCCGGTACCACGCTGACCCGCTATTACTACACCGGCGCCAAGATCCAGGCCGGTGGTCGCGGCTTCCTTGGCTTTGCCGAAGTGGCCAGCTTCGATCCGCAAAGCGCGATGCTGACTCGCACCCGCTACAAGCAGCAGTTCCCCTTCATCGGCGTGCCCGAACGCACCGAAAGCTCCTACCAGACTGCCGCACCGTGGACCCAAAGCGATGCGGTGGCGGCGCTGACCCCGTGCACTGGCGGCTGCACCAACAACGCCATCAGCAGCGGCATCGTGCTCGGCCTGACCGATAACACCTGGGCCAGCCAGGCCACCGTGGCCGGCCTGGTGCATCCCTACCTGGCGCAGATCGACGTGCGCAGCTGGCTGCCGGTCTTCGACAGCAACGGCGTGGTCAACGGGCGTGCCTTTGTCTCGCGCAACCGCACCACCAACTCGAACCTGGATCAGTACGGCAATGTTCGTAGCGTCAACAAGGTCGATTACGAAGACGAAAACGCCTTCACGCCCTTTGCCACTCAGCTGGCGACCAATCTGTACAACAACACCGAGGCGAGCTGGCAGCTGGGACTGCTCAACTGCACCACCGTCACCAGCAGTCGAACCGGCGAAACGCCGGTGACCCGGCTCAGCAGCTTCGCCTATCACCCGACCACCGGCATCCTGACCCGTGAAACCGTGCAGCCGGCCAGCTGCACCAACACCAGCGGCGCCGAGATCAACACCACCCACACCCTCAACAGCTTCGGTCTGGTGGTGGAAACCACCACCACCGCGCGCGATGCCAGCGGCAGTCGGCAGATGAAAAAGATCTACGACAGCTATGGCCGCTACATCGATGGCGAAGAGGTGTTTGTTGCTGGCAGCTTCAAGCGCGTGAGCACCGTCAACACCCGTGATCGCTTCGGCAATCCCACCCAGACCACCAATGCCCAAGGCGTGGTCAGCAAGGCCTACTTCGACGCTCTGGGTCGGCCCCACTACAGCTACAGCAGCACCGGCGCATGGAATCGCGTGTTGTTTGCCAGCGGCATCGGCAGCTCGCTGTGTCCGGCCGGCACCGCGCTGCGCGAAGAACACACCGCTGGTGGCGGCCTGCGCAGCACCGTGTGCAAGGACCTGCTGGGCCGAGAGATCCGCAAGATCAGCTGGACCATCCAGGGCACCGCATCGCTGGTCGACACCCACTACGACTATGCCTCGCGACCGGTGGAAACCTCCGAGCCCTACATCCAGGGGCAAAACAGCTACTGGGCGCGCACCGTCTACGACGAGTTTGGTCGCGTCGAGTTCCTGCGCTTGCCTGATAACAGCCTGCAGAGCAACACCTACCTGGCTCGTCAGACCCGCTCAACCAATGCGCTGGGACAGACCACCATCAAGGAAGTCAACGCGGTGGGCGAGGTGGTCATCGAAACGGTGGCTTACAACACCCCCGACCAGGCCCAGACCACCCACAGCTACGATGCTCTGGGCCGTCTGAAGTGGACCGATGGTCCGCTGAACGGCGCTGTCGACCGGATCACCCTGAGCTACAACCTGGCCGGTCAGCGCACCCAGGTCGTCGATCCGGACAAGGGTACCTGGCAGTACCGCCACAACGGCTATGGCGAGCTGATCTGTCAGATCGATGCCAAAGCCCAGGGCATCTTCAACACCTACGACGAGTTGGGTCGGATGGTGGCCCGTTCCGAGCGCACCGGCGTGAGCAACCTGTCGACCTGTACCGGCACCCCCAGAGGCACCGCCGGCTGGACCTACAACGACAGCAATCCGGGCACCGCGACCTTCGGTCAGCTGGTCAGTGACAGCTACAGCTACAGCGACACCCAGGTCGGCAATCACAGCGAAAGCCACACCTACCAGTACGACAGCTTCGGTCGCAGCAGCGGTCGCACCACCACCATCAACGAGCCGGGCCAAGCCGCGGTGGTCTACGCCGAATCGACCACCTACGACGAGTACGGCCGGGTGTTCCAGCAGTTCGACGCCTCCGGCGCCAACCGCGGCCTGCGCTACGTCTACGCCAGCGAAGGTCAGCTGCAGCGGATGCGCGAGGCCGCACCCGCCGGGGCAGGACTGGTCTACTGGGATCTGCTTGCCACCGACAGCCGTGGCCAACCCACCCACGCCAAGCTGGGCAACGGCATCGATGTGCTGGCCACCTACGAAGCCAGCACCGGCCGCCCGCAGACCCTGGTCGACGGCAGCGGCGGCGCACTAGTGCAGAATCTGCAGCTGCAGTGGGATGCCCTGGGCAATCTGCTGGCCCGTACCGACCAGGCCAACGGCCGCAACAACAACGACCACTTCACCTACGACCAGCGCAATCGCCTGCTCACCACCATGACCTGCCCGCAGTTCGGCGAAGCCCCGTGCGTCATCGAGCAGCAGCAGAGCTACGATGCGGCCGGCAACATCCTGAGCAAGAGTGACGTCGGCGACTACAGCTATGGTAGTCCGCGCCCGCATGCCGTCACCCAGGCCGGTTTCACCACCTATCAGTACGACGCCAACGGCAACGTCAGCAGCGACAGCAGCGGACGCAGCTTCAGCTACAGCATCGCCGACCAGGCCATCCGGATCACCAAGGGCAATGCGCGCTCGGAATTCCACTACGGCCTGAGCGGCCAGCGCATCGTCCGTCGCGACTACCTCAACAACGCCGTCAGCAGCCGCACCCACTACGTCGGCACCGTCGAAGTCTACAGCGAGGCCGGCAGCCGACGCTTCCGCCGGATGATCGGTGGCACCGCCATCGCCACCTGGTTCGAAGCCAGCGGCGTCACCCAGGTCAGCTATCTGCACAAAGACCACCTGGGCTCGCTGGTCGCTACCACCGACGCCAACGCCAACATCACCGCGGAGATGAACTTCGATCCCTGGGGCGCCCGGCGCAATCCCAGCGACTGGTACGGCTGGCAGCCGCCCAGCGGCGGCCAGCTCTCCGCCATGCTGGCCATCACCCCGCGCGGCTACACCGGCCACGAGCACCTCGAAGCGGTCGGCGTGATCCACATGAACGGCCGCATCTACGACGCCAAACTCGGCCGCATGCTCCAGGCCGACCCCTTCATCGAAGACACCGGCACCCTCAACCGCTACACCTACGTCCACAACAACCCACTCGCCTACACCGACCCCAGCGGGTACTTCAGCCTCGGTAAGTTCCTGAGGACGGTGGTGGCGATTGCGATTACGGTGTACACAGGTGGCGCCGCCGGTGGTTTCTGGTCGTTCTTCGGAACCGCGCTGGAAGGAGGGGCGGCCTTTGCTGCAGTTGTCGGCGCCGGGGCCGTATCCGGAGCGCTGCAATCCGGCACGATTGAAGGGGCCGCTTGGGGCGCATTCTCAGCAGCAGCGTTCTTCGGAATTGGACAAGGGTTGGCCGGCGCAGGAGAGTGGGCTAACAGTGGCAACTTCCTAGGGTCCGGAATGTCCGGAGCGGGGTTCGCCGTCAAGACCATCAGTCATGGTCTGGCTGGCGGTGCAATCTCACGTCTACAGGGGGGCAAGTTCGGTCACGGCTTCTTCAGTGCGGCGGGATCCGCGGCGACCGCCCCCTTCGCGAACATGGCCAGCAAAGCGGGAGTCATCCGTGGTGCGGTAGTCTCTACACTAACAGGCGGTACGTTGAGCAAGCTCAGTGGTGGGAAGTTCGCCAATGGGGCTGTGACTGCGGCGATGAGTTATGCGTTCAATCAAGCCGCATCGTATGGCCAGAAGGAAATGAATGCTCTCACTCGGGAGAGCCAAAAGCTACAAGAAGATCTCGATATACTGGCTTTCATAACTGAAGATGAAGCGGCAGAGTGGTTTAACGATCTTGCTCGACGGTTGGTGAACAAACACGGCGGGGAACTAGGGGCGAATATTGTGCGGCATGGGAAAGGCTTCATAATAACTGATGTCGTTGCGAGCCAATATCGAGGCGGGCGCAATGTAACCATTCGACCCCGATGGGATCTAAAAGAGGACTGGGTCGCAACAGTTCATTTGCATCCAGGGAATGACACTTTCAGCAATATTCAGCACTATCGAATGGATGGGATTATATTGCCTTTTGAGGGGGACATAGGCATGGCAACACAGTATCGTGTGGGCTCATATCTGGGATTGGCAAACGGAGAGATCCACTACTTTGACGGCGCGGCTTACGCTTCTGCAACAGGGTTTGTTACCCCTGACTCGTTCATTAGCCGGATTCGGTAATATGTCGAAGCTTCAGCCAGCGCTTTACCTGATCTTGTTTCTCTCAGTGGCGGCATGCAGTGACGCGGGTCCGGATTCCCAGGGAAATGGCAACAGAGATCAAATCGTAAATCACGACGGAAGACAGGGAGCGCCATGCACGTGGTTTGTTGATAGTAGAGGAACAGCGTCTCACAAGAACGCATCAGACGTGAATGTCGATGTCTGCAGGGTAAGCATGTTTAAATTGATTGCAGATCCTATGGCTTTCCATGGCAGGTACGTAGATGTTCGCGGGTTGTTAGTCGCCGAGCAGGGACGGCTCGCAATATATCCATCAATTGAACTAGCGAAGATTAGGGACCTCACTACCTCCATTGAGGTAGATTCTACAAATCCAGATAGACTGAAGAGCATAAGAAATGAGCTTCCGCGCTACGTTGCAATCACGGCGAAGTTCGATGCAAAGGTAAATACTTGGCATCAAATACGACTCGGTTTTTTTTCAGATGTACAGGTGCTGACTGATTGGGGATATTGGAGAATTGACGAAGAGAACTGGCCTGGAGAGCTTATTCAGAAACATTCAGAAGAGATTCGCGAGTCAAGTGTTGATTAGGCTTCGTCGGCGTCTGGCCCATCCAGAAGGTGTCAACCCCACCCATGCGACTCGGTTTGTTTTTTCTGTGTAACAACCTCCGGCAAGGCTTCGATCCGCGCCGGTTTGAGCTTGAAGCTGTTTGCGGTGTCGGCGGCAGTATGGGCGGTGACGGGGTTGATGAACACGGTTGTCGGGGGCCGCTTGGCTTTGGGTGCGCCATTGAGGTAGCGGTTGGGATGGGCCAGATAGTGTGCATCCAGAGCCGCTTGGCGGCGGGTTAGCACTTGATCGACGCAGCGGTAGAACAGATCGGCCGGGATGAACAGGGCGAGCCCCCAGGTGCGGGCGCCAGGCGTAGTGCTCAAAGAACCCGCGCAGCCAGGTTCGTGCGTGCTAGGCATCGGCGAAGTGCTCCGGGTAGTCGGGGGGCCTGATTGATGGTCCAGAACTTGCTTTCGCTGAAGGCGTTGTCGTTTCCCACGCGAGGAGAGGACGGCCGTAGCTGCGATCAACGCCAATCTCGGCAAACAGATCGGCCGGCTTGCGACCGCTAGCCCTTGGATCCAGTGAAGATGGGCCACGCTCGCGCAAATCTCGCCGCCATACCGACAGCTGACCGGCGTAGAGACCCTCGCGGCGTAGCCAAGCACCCTTCTCACCGTGTCCGTCCGACGCCGACCATCTACCTACCGCGTTGCACTTGAACTAGTGCAGTGGAGCTAGCCGGTTCAACCCGGTTGCCAGCTCATCGGCAGCAGTGTGTCGATATCGCGGTTGAGCGTGGTCGGCAGTCGGGTCAGTACATCGGTCAGATATGCCAGCAAGACGTGGCCGTGAGCCTTGGCGGTTTCGATCAGGCTGGTGGCGATGGTGCAGGCGCGGCCACCTTTCTCGCTGCCGCCGGCGAACAGCTAGTTCTTGCAGCCGACGGCGACTTCCCGCAGGGCGCGTTCGGCGGCGTTGTTGTCGATCGCGATACGGCCGTCGTCGAGGTAGCGAGTGAACACGGGCCAGCGCTTGAGCAGGTAGTTGATGACGATGGCGGTCGGTGACTTCGGAGTCAGGCTGGGCTGATGCCGCTCGCACTAGGCCTTGATCTGGACCAGGTTGGGCTTGGCCTGCGCCACGCGCAGTGCCTGACGCTGCTCGGGCGTCAGGTCTGTTGCCACGCGCTCGATCTCAACAGCTCGCTGATCAGCTCGATCGCCTCATGCGCCAACACCCGCTGGCGGTTTTTGTCGGCCGCTGCGACGGTAGATCTCCTCCAGCCGGAACAGCGGCAGGTGGTCGGTGTACTTGCTGACCAGCACATGCGCCGCCAGGCTGGCATCGAGCAGCGATCCGTCGCTCAGCTGAGTCGGCAGCGCGCTGCACTTGATGCCGTCTTCCGGGGACCGTCGATCGGCGTACTTGGGTCGCACGATCACTATCTTGCAAAAGACGGCGCCCTGGAAACCCAGTTTGACCGTCACTTCCTCGCCGACGCGCACCAGCGGCGTGCCGTCGGCGGCGTACTTGTCGGACTCCGGCAGGTCGATCTAGATGCGCTCTTCCGGCAAGTTCTTGGGCAGTATCAAGCGCCCCCCGTTTGACCGGCCGCTGGCGCGGCATGGCCGGCGTCTGCGCTGCCGGCTGCTCCAATTGCTCGATCACCTCGGCACCGAGCGCGCCGAACAAGGTCAGCTGGTCGGCATTTTCGGACTTGGCGCCAAAGCGTTGCCGCAACAGGCTGTCGAGCTGCAACTGCAGACGCGCAAAACGCTCAGTCAGCTCCGACAGCTGGCTCACCAAGTCGGTGCGATCGGCCAGCAGCGCCTGATACTCAGCGGCACTCAAGGTGATCGAAGCGGCGTCGGATTGAACGGCAACAGGCATCGGCACAGCCTCTCACGCGCGCGCCTACGAATGGCCAGAGCAGCCATCAGTGCCCGCAAAAAGCCACGTAATTACAGTCATTTAGGCTACTCGCGTCGTCACCACAGCACCGAGCTTGCGGACCGATAAATCTACACCCTCCAATACCAGACGCGGATCGGTCTCGCTCAGCTCGCCTCCGGCCACCAATGCGAAGCGACCCCGCTCCAAGCGCTTGTACAGCAGCCACCAGCCATTGCGGTCGTAGCGCAGAATCTTGACCTTGTCGCGACCCCGATTGAAGAACACGTGCGCGCAGCTCAATGCCTTGGCTGGCCCCAGGCTGCCCTGCACCCGCAGCGCCAAGCCGGCCAGTGAAAGGCCCTTCTGAAATTGGATCTGATTGATGGACATCGCAGCTCCTCGGCGTCTTCGACACCGCCAGAATCGGCCAAGGCAGCCTCAAAAGCTGCGATAGCTGAGGTTCGGCACTAGTCAGGTTCATGTAAGGGCTGGTTACAGCAGCCCGCTCCCACCGTTCCCATGCAAGCGCAATCCCTATCTCACATCTCAACAACCCGATTACCGTAAGCGCATGCGCTATCTCACGATTCAACCTGCGACCGACAAATCTCAGGAACAGGACCTGAGCCAATAGGCTCTGCTTGCCCATGTGTCATAAGGCGCGCCGCACTCAAACCTCAGAGCTGATGCTACTTATGACAACTGCTGCACAGACGATTCCCAATCGTACCGCTGACCCACAATATCGGCTCACCAGCCCCCCTGATTTCGAAAGTGCGCGCCCCAAGCCTTCATCTGCGCTACTCCAACCCTATTCAGAGTGATCTTTTGTTGCGTACTCGTATCGCTTGCGGGCATCGATGAATGCAGCAAGCCCTGCGAACATTGATATTGATGCAAAAAGGACCCCCGGCGGAACATCTTGATCCGCGGACAAACCGAGAGCCAATGACACCAATTGTATCGCCAAAGCAATGACCACAAGGCCTGTTACGATTCCGAGCAATGAGTGACTGGATTTCGGTATAGGCTCCTTTAGTGGTTTCCAGAGCCATGGTACCGACAATACGAGAAGGCCAGCGAGAAAGTGCCCGACCTTGAGTTCATACTCGTACAAGAGATCCATGCTGGCTAGCAATATGAAAACCAATTGAATCAGCACATAGTAGGCCAAAGCGGCAGCGATTCTGTTTACTCTTTGCATGCCAGCTCCGAACCGAATCACTTGTAGGATCGTTCGCAGTAACTTAGGGCGCGATGGTAATCATACATACCGACCCCGAGGCCGACGACACCAAGAGCGCCTCCAGTAACTGAACCCAAGACTCCAACGCCACGAAGCATTGTTGCGTCCGCGCGCGCAAGTGTTATGTCTCTTCGTACAGTCCTGGTAACGAAACGGCGGGATTCCAAGGATTTGACTTTCGCATCAAACCGCTTGCTCATCGCGTGTGCGGCAAACCCTCCCGTGACGGCGACGCCTTGTACAATTTGCAGAGTATCACCCTCGTAAGCCGCTTTAGCAGCGCCAACGAAGGGGGTCATGCCGATCACAAAATCGAATCCTGCGTTGCTTGCGCATGTATAGAGATCCAAATCGGCTGCCGACATATTCGCAAATACGTACTCCTGGGCTTGCTTTGGTACATCCATGAATGAATCCGGTGCCGTGAAAATGGCCTCGGTCAAGCTCGCCGGGGAGTCGGAAGAAGTATCCTCGCCAGGCAAGTCGCCGGTTCCTCCCAAATAGTTGAACGCGTAGCTCATCGCCGCTGTCACGGCTCCGTTTGCGAACTTCCCACCACTGAGCGTACTCAGGGTACCGCCGACCAACGCAGTCTTGATTGCGCCATCCAAGACCTTGCCGGAATCGGTGAATGGTGCGGTGGCCGCGGCGCCTGCAGCGCTGACGAAGCCATGTCCGAACTTTCCTCCTTGCAACCGCGAAATCGCCCCCCCGGCGAGCCCGTGGCTAACAGTCTTCACGGCGAGGCCTGTCGCATTGAGTGTCTTGACCTTTCCTGCAACATCCCACAATGAATCCGCTCCTCGAATCGCACTCCCTATTCCGAAGAACACCGCCGCCGAGAATGCTCCCCACGCAGCGCCCTCGATAGTGCCAGAGGCGACCGCTCCGGATGCCGCCCCGCCCGCGACTGAGACGAAGAACGCTTTGGCGAGTAGTCCTTCCTTGATTAGCGTGGCGACGTAGACGCCGGTGTAAACCGCAATGGCGATCGAGATGACGGTGGTCAGGAACTTCTTCAGGCTGAAGTACCCGCTGGGGTCGGTGTAGGCGAGTGGGTTGTTGTGGACGTAGGTGTAGCGGTTGAGGGTGCCGGTGTCTTCGATGAAGGG
>JAUIFV010000061.1 GCA_030430155.1 Gammaproteobacteria bacterium | reverse complement strand
CGGGGCCAGTTCGGTGCTGTGCAGCCAGGCGTTGAAGATCGCGCCTTGGGCCTCGTCGGTCTTGGTGAGCTCGCGCCAGACCCGCTCGATGGGTGCATTGATGACGATGCGAAAAATCGCGTCCGCTTTCTGCGCTTGCTCAGCCATGTCCAGATCCTTTGCCTTTGGTTTTAAGCGGAAGGATCTCGGCCCCCTCCGCAGCGAACTTTAGCCGGGTCAACCGCGCCGCCCAGTAGGCGCTGAACTCGGTGGTCCAGCGCTGATGGATCCACTGGATGGGCGTCGGATCGAACCACAGCAGCTTTTCCCGACCCACCTTCTCGCTGATCACCAGACCGGCCTTCTCCAACGTGTTCAGATGCTTCATCACCGCAAAACGGGTCATTTCCGCATCCAGATGCGCGCAGATCTGGTTGACGTTGGACCCCGGCTGCTCCTTGAGAATGTCCAGCATCCGCCGCCGCGGCTCCGAAGCCAGGGCAAAGAAAACCGCGTCCAGGTTGTCGTCGTCTTGATGGGTGGTGTCGTTCATATGTGACTATATGGTCACATGTTGACGCCCAGGCGTCAACAGCGACCAAGGGCCCAGGGAAGAGGGCCCAGGGCCCAGATGCGGCCGGCCGGGTGTATGGAGGGTTTCTGGCTCTTGGTAGGAGCTTGCTTGCAAGCGATGGGATGTTTCGCCTGGCCTGCAGCTTTGCGCCAAGCCGATGCGCCCCGATCGCGAGCAAGCTCGCTCCTACACGAGAAGGGAGAGCCTGCGCTCAGGCATAGCTCTTCGACAACGTCGCTGGCCTACAAGCGATGCTCCTGATCTAAGCGACTCCCGCAACCGCCGAACGCCAGCAAAGCCCCGATACGCATCCTGGGCCCTGGGCCCTATGCCCTGGGCCCTATGCCCTGGGCCCTTGCCCCTAAGCTGGGCCCCGAAGCGACAACTTCCGCCCCAGCACCACCAACGCCCCGAACACCACCCCCATCGCCGCCAACGCCCCCCACTGCAGCTGCGCCCAGCCCGGCCCGGCGATGGCGACGCCGGCCAGGATCGAGGACAGGGCCATGGCGCTGAACATGGCGGCGTCGTGGACGCCCTGGGCCAGCCCCCGCTCGGCGTCGCTGTGCTGGGTGGTGAGCAGGGTGCTGCCGGCGGAGAACAGGAAGCTCCAGCCAACACCAAGCAAAATCAGGGCGAAGACGAAGTGGTTGACGCTGTCGCCATGCAGTGCGATGGCGCTGCAGGCGCAGATTGCCAGCGCGCCCAGTGCGATCACCTTCAGCGGCCCCAGGCGCTGGATCAGCGAACCGCTGAACAGCATCGGCAGGTACATACCCAGCATGTGCCACTGCAGGGTCCAGGTGGCGTCGGCGAAGGGATAGCCGCAGACCTGCATGGCCAGCGGCGTGGCGGTCATCAGCAGATTCATCGTCGCCCAGGCGCTGGCAGAGGCCAGCACCGCGAGCACGAAGCCGGGCCGGTGCAGCAGGGCCCCCAGCGAGACTGCTCCGCTGGGCTGCTCAGCAGCCACGACCGGCAACGGCGGGAAGCGCACCGTGCGGGTGACCGCAAACACCAGCACCGCCAGCACGATCAGGCTCAGATAGGTGGCCAGGTAGGTCGTGCCCATAGCGTTGACCGTGTACTTGGACAACGCGGGGCCAAAGACCGCGCCCAGCAACCCGCCGGCCAGGACCAGCGAGATGGCCTGCGCCCGCCGCGGCGGCGGTGAGATGTCTACTGCGGCAAAGCGTAGAAACTGCCCGGAGGCGTTGTAGCAGCCGATCACCGCAGTGCCCAGGCAGAGCAGCGCAAACGAGCCCATGGCCACCGCCCATGCGCTCAGCATCGCGCCGATCAACGCCGCCACGCAGCCCAGCGCGAAGCCGAAAGCACGACCGCGGCGCTGCATCAGCAGAGAGATGGGCAAACTGGACAGCGCCCCGCCGAGCACAAAACAGGTCACCGGCAAGGTTGCCAATCGCGGGTCCGGCGCCAGCATCAATCCGGCCAGACCATTGACGCTGACCAGCATCGCGTTGCCGGTCAACAGCAGTCCCTGGCACAGCACCAGGGCGTAGATGGAGCGCGGAAGAGCGTCGGAATGGGTCATCTGGGAGTCTGCAATCACGGTTCAACTCGACCGCTGCGGACTCCTGGGCCCTGGGCCCTGAGCCCTGGGCCCTCACTGTGAACTTATACACAAATCGCCAGCCCCCCGGCTTTGACAGGTACAATCGGTCGCCTGACGATTGCACAGTAACGGACTACGCCATGGCTGCACTCAAAGGCTCCTGGGTTACCGAGGCTCACGAACTCGGTCAGTGCGCCATCTCATTTGAAGTGAACAAGCTGCTGCACAGCGAGCAGAGCGAGTTCCAGAAGATCGAGGTCTATGAGTCGGCCGCCTGGGGCAACATCATGGTCCTGGACGGCTGCCTGATGGTGACCACCCGCGACAACTTCCTCTATCACGAGATGATGGCGCACCCTGCGCTGTTCACCCATCCGCGGGCCAAGCGGGTGTGCATCATCGGCGGCGGCGACTGCGGCACCCTGCGCGAGGTGCTGCGCCACGAGGAGGTCGAGCACGCGGTGCAGATCGAGATCGACGAGCGGGTCACCCGGCTCTCAGAGCAATATTTCCCCGAGCTGTGCGAGTCCAACAGCGACCCGCGCGCCGAGCTGCTGTTCATCGACGGGGTGAAGTGGATGGCCGAGGCCGAAGCCGAAAGCCTGGATCTGATCATCGTCGATTCCACCGACCCGGTGGGGATGGCCGAGGGGCTGTTCGGTCGCGAGTTCTATCAGACCGCGGTCAAGGCGCTGCGTCCGGGCGGCATCTTAGTCCAGCAAAGCGAGGCACCGCTGCTGCACGGTTCGCTGATCTCGGCGATGCGCACGCAGATGAAGGGCGCCGGATTCCAGTCCATGCGCACCCTGTGCTTTCCCCAACCCTGCTATCCGACCGGCTGGTGGAGCTGCACCATGGCCCGCAAGGGCGTGGATCTGGACAGCTTCCGCGAACGCGGCGCCGCCACCAAGAAGTTCCCCACCCGCTACTACAACGTCGACACCCACCGCGGCGCCCTGGCACTGCCGGAGTTCTTGCGCGAGCAGTTGGAAGGCTAAGAGTTCAGGGCCCAGTAGAGCCTTGCCTTCCAACCTGGGCCCTCTGCCCTGGGCCCTACTCCTCTACAAACCGCTGCAAATCAATCAGCTGAAACTTCTCAATCTCGTTGAAGATGGGCTCGTTCTCGCTCCAGAAGATCTTCGGCGTGCCGGCGATGGCGAAGACCACCACGTCCAGCTCGGCGCCCCACAGCACGCTGTAGCGAATCTGGAAGGGGTCGATCTCGCTGACGCTGGGGATGATCTCTTCGGTGACCAGGCAGGTGCGGATCAGCAGGCCCTGGTTCTCCTCCTCGCATTCGCTGAGCACCTTGGCCGACTCTCGCTTGCTGGCCAAAAAGGCCTTGGCGAAGTCGGCGGCGCTTTGATCGGCCTTCTGCTGCAGGCCGAAGATCATCTGGATGCGCACGCCGGTCTGGTAGGGACCGCGCTCGGGGTTTTCCTTGGACAGCACCCACTGGAATGAGGTCTCGTTGTGCGCCTCGCGATAGAACCAGCCCTGCGGACGCGCTACCCGACCGCCGGTGGGCTCCAAGGTGCGCGCCTCAAAGCCCTCGGGAACGGTGAATTCGGATTCGGCCTGGGCCGGCTGCCAGAGCAGCCCGATGAGCGCCGCCAGCGGCAGGAAGCGTAGTGTCATGACGCACCTTGGGTAATCGAAAGCAATCCTCAGTCTACGGCAGCGCCGATGAACCGCGCACAGTCGACCGTCAGTCTGCTGGCGGGCGGATCCCCGGATCGCCGAAGAAAGCATGTGCGTCGTGATAGGTCGCGCCAATGCCCTCGGCGAAGGCCTGATCGCTGGGCATATCGCCGACCATCACCCAGCGGTGCATATCCAGCCCGTGTCTGCGCGCCAGATCGATGGCCATGCCCGGCATCGGCTTGCGGCAGAAGCAGTTGGCGGGAAAGGCCGGATGCGGACAGAAGGCCACATCGGTCACCGGCAGGTCGAGCAATTCGATGGTGCGATCAAAGCACCCTTGCGCGGTCTCGGCGCTGAGCTTGCCGGAAGCCACTCCGGACTGATTGGAGATGAAGTACAGCTGCCAGCCTTGATCCAGCCAGGCCTGCAGACGCTCGCGGCGGCCGGGCAGCAGCTCCACGTCATCGGCATCGGTAGGATAGATCTCGCCGCTGCGGGTCTGCCGCAGGGTGCCGTCCACGTCCAGCAGCAGCGCCTTGGCGCTGCCAGAGAGCTCAGGCGCAGGACGACGCTCAAAGGCAATCTCCTCGATTACCGCAAAGCCCTCGTCGGCCAGCGGCGGTTCGAACTGGGCGCTGTAGCGGGCCAGCGCGGCCGGCGGCGGCAGATTGGGATCGCTCTTGGCCAGCTCCTTGATGTCGTCAGGACCGAGCAGGCGGTCGTAGCGATCCAGTATGCGCATGACGATGTTGATCAGCGCCTCGCCCATCGGCGTGGCCAGGTGATAGCAGCGCACCGGCACGCCGGCACGATGGGCGGCACGGATCAACCCGCGGCGCGACAGCTGGGTGGCGTAGGTGTTGTCCAGCACGACGCGCTGCTGGCCGTCGGCGAGCAGCTCCTCCAGCATCGGCACCAGGTCGTCGAGCTTGCCGCCGATCAAATCGCGATTCAGACGGGCGTAGCCGGCGTCGACGTAGCGCTGCACCAGGGTGCTCTTGCCGGCGCCCTGCACGCCCATCACCACCACCACCTCCGGGTCACTGCCGGGACCCTGGCCGGCGCTCATCGGGCGCGCCGGCTGCGGCACCGGCACCGATTCCAGGTCGGCCAGCGCGGCCTCGCTTGCGTCGAAAGTCAGCTTGCTGGCCAGACCCTCCCGGTCCTCGTCATCCAGCTGCACATCCAGCGCGCCGAGGCTGGCGTCGACGCTTTCGATGCGGGTGGCGCCGATCAACGGCAGCAGCGGCGCGCCGCGATCGAGCAGGCTGGCCAGCGCGGCCTGATGTGGGGTGATCTGGTGCTTGGCGGCGATCGGCTTCATCGCCCGGTTCTTGAGCAGCTTGTCGACCTTGGCGTGGCCGCCCAGCGGTCGGTGGGCGAGAAAGGCAATGCCCTCACGCCGGGCCAGCTCCAGGGTGCCTTCGGCGGCGCGCTTGCGGTTCATCACGCTGAGCTCGTTCTGTATCGCGCAGACCTGGAAGTGGCGCTGCGCCTGGCGGATCTCCCCGACACCGACATTGCACAGGCCCAGGTTGGCGATCTTGCCGGCCTGCTGCAGCTCGGCCAGGGTGGCCAGCGAATCCTCGAAGGGACAGCCGGGGTCGTTGACGTGAAGCAGGAACAGGTAGATCTGCTCCACCCCCAGCGCCTGCAGACTGGCGTCCACCGCCTCGCGCAGATGGGCCGGCCGCGCATTCGGCATCCAGCGCCCCTTGGGCCGATCCAGGCCCGCCTTGGTGATCACCCGCACTTCCTCGCGAGCACCGCCCCAGCTGTCCAAGGCCTGCTTCACCAGCCGCTCGCCGTAGTGCAGATCCTTATGATCCAGGCCATAGGAGTCGGCCGTATCGAGCACCCGGATGCCCTTGTCCAGCGCATGGTGGATGACCGCGATGGCGTCATCGGTACTGGGACGGCCTTCGGTGGACAGGCGCAACAGGCCCAGGGCCAGTGGCACTTCCAGGTCGCCAAGAATGCCGTATGCGGACGCAGTCATGTGCGGGACTCCAGATTCGCCAAAGGGTCGTAGGCTAACCCGTTCCCCGGTCACGCTGCGACCGCGGATTAGGCAACGGCGCTACCATAGCGCGCTCTTCAAGCCCACATTCCTCACATGACCGGACTCCGCATTGCTACCCGTGAATCGCCGCTGGCCCTGTGGCAAACCGAGCACGTCGCCGCGCGCCTGCGCGAGTGTCATCCGCAGCTTGAGGTCACCCTGGTGCCGATGACCACCCGCGGCGATCAGGTCCTGGACAAGCCGCTGGCCGAGATTGGCGGTAAAGGCCTGTTTCTGAAGGAGCTGGAAGTAGCGATGCTGGAGGACCGCGCCGATCTGGCGGTGCATTCCTGCAAGGACATGCCGGCGCAGATGGAATCGCCCTTCGTGATCGCCGCGCTGCTGCCGCGAGCCGATCACAGCGATGCCCTGGTCAGCCCGCGTTACCGCAGCCTGGATGAGCTGCCGCAGGGCGCGCGCGTCGGCACCTCCTCTCTGCGTCGCCGGGTTCAGCTGCTCAAGCTGCGCCCGGATCTCAAGGTGCTGGATCTGCGCGGCAACGTCGGAACGCGTCTGGGCAAGCTGGACGCCGGCGACTACGACGCCATCATCCTGGCCAGCGCCGGTTTGATGCGTTTGGGACTGGACCAGCGCATCGCCGCGCGACTGCAGCCACCGGATTTCCTGCCCGCCGCCGCGCAAGGCGTGATCGCCATCGAGTGCCGCGAAGACGCCAATGAGGTACGCGAACTGGTGGCCGCGCTGCACGATGCCGACAGCGCCACCAGCAGCGCCGCCGAACGCGCCTTCACCCGAGCCCTGGGCGGCAGCTGCGACGTGCCCATCGGCGCCTTTGCACGGATCACCGGCGCCGAGCTGTCCCTGCACGGACTGGTCGCCTCGGTGGACGGCAGCGCGCAGCTGCGCGATCAGATCACCGGACGCGCTGCCGAGGCTAAGCGGTTGGGCGATAGCCTGGCGCAGCGGATGATTGATCGTGGCGCGCGCGACTTGCTTGAGGGCCCAGGGCCCAGGGCATAGGGCTCAGGTCAGAAGTCCGACGCGCTCTCGGGAAACTGGCTTGGCTGGAACATGGGGCGTAGCGCTTCGCGCCCTGCTTGAGGGCCCAGGGCCCAGGGCTTAGGGCCCAGGTCGGAAGTCGGACGCTCTCGCGGGAAACTGGCTTGGCGGGTTCGCGGGGGCCAGTGCTACGCGCCTTGCTTGAGGGCCCAGGGCCCAGAAGAGCGGCGCCTCACGGGAAACCGGCTCTTTCGGGCCCTGATCCGAAGCAAAGAGCGCAAGTGCGCGGCAATCTTCAGGTTTTGCTGGGCCCTGGGCCCTGAGCCCTGTGCCCTCCTCCAAAGATGCGGCACACTGCAGCTACACCGTCCGCAGCCACAAACCCATGTCCGACACGAGCGCCCCCGCCTTCACCCGCCGCTACCTCAACACCGCCAACGCCCGTCTGGGCGCGGTGGCGCTGGCCGCCAGCGACGATTTCTTCGCCGACAAGCAGCGCATGCTCAATCCGGCGCCGGCGCAGTTCATTCCGGGCAAGTACGACGCCAACGGCAAGTGGATGGACGGCTGGGAGAGCCGCCGTCGGCGCGGGCCGGGCCACGACTGGTGCATCGTCCGGCTGGCCCGGCCAACGCGCATTCGCGGCGTCGATCTGGACACCAGCCATTTCACCGGCAACTTCCCGCCCGCCGCCGCCATCGAGGCCTGCCGGATCGACGCTGGCGATCCTGGTCCGGGTGCGGACTGGGCGCCGCTGCTGCCTACGGTGAGCCTGGGCGGCAACGCGCATCACTACCACGCCCTGGATAGCGCGCAATTCCACACCCACCTGCGGGTGAATCTGTATCCCGACGGCGGACTGGCCCGGCTGCGGGTCTACGGCGAAGTCGAGCCGGCCGCAGCCGACGCCGACGGTCGCATTGATCTGGCCGCAGCAACCAACGGCGCCCGCGCGGTGGCCGCCAACAACGAGCACTTCGGCGCGGCGGCCAATCTGCTGCTGCCCGGTCGCGGCGTCGATATGGGCGACGGCTGGGAAACCCGCCGCCGCCGCGAGCCGGGATTCGACTGGTGCGTGATCGCGCTGGCCAGACCCGGCGTGATTGAGGCCATCGAGGTGGACACCGCCCACTTCAAGGGCAACTTCCCGCAGGCCTGCTCCATCGAGGGCGCCCTGGTCACAGCGTCCAGCGACGAGGCGCTGGTGACCCAGTCGATGTTCTGGCCCACCGTCCTGCCCAAGCAGACCCTGCAGATGGACTATCAGCACCACTACCGTGCGCAGATCGAGGCGCATCAGCCGATCAGCCACGTGCGGCTGAGCATCTACCCCGACGGCGGCATTTCCCGCCTGCGGCTGATCGGTCACCCGGCATGAGCGGCTTGGTGTGGCTACCGGTGACCCTGCTCAACAGCGTCGATTTCGCCCCTTTCGGCAGGGTCATCGAGGCGCCTCCCAACGCCCCCTCGGTGCCGATGAACGCCGGCAGCGCCGAGCGCTTCGCCAATCTGGCCGAAATCGACTGCGCCGCGCAGGACGGCCGCGCGGTGATCAGCCTGGTCCGCGCCCAGCCGCAGCCGCTTCCGATCTCGCTGCGCCTGCTCGAGCGCCACCCGCTTGGCACCCAGTCCTTCGTACCGCTGTCGCGTACGCCCTTTCTGGTTATCGTCGCCGCCAGCGCGACCAGCACGCCTAAAGCGTTCTACGCCCATGCCGGACAGGGCATCAGTTACCACCTCGGCACCTGGCACCACCCGCTGCTGGCGCTGGAGCGGGTCAGCGAGTTCCTGGTCATCGATCGGGTCGGCCCGGGCGACAACTGCGAGGAGGCGGCGCTGGCCTACCCCTGGCAGATCCGCGCCGCCGACATTCCGGCGGTTTAACCCACGGATTGCCGCAGCCCAGCGGTTACGTACTAGTAGTGCAGTACATCGACGAACTGATCGTTGAGAACCCGCAAACGCAAATCCGCCGGACGAATCGGACCTTGCAGCTCGCTCACCGATGCGCTGAAGCTGCCGGCCTCGACCAGGCAGAAGCCGGCGAAGCCGGATACGGAGTTGTTCGCAAGCTTGCTGTGATAGCCGCCAACCACCGCGCCACCCTGAAAACCGCCGCCGACCCGATCGACAAACTGGGTTGTGGCTGAAACGAAGAACTGCCCGGCCGCCAGGCCGCCGGCAATTGCGTTGCCGTCGCTGCTCTCGTCCTCGGCATAGACCACGATCTCGTGGTAGCCCGGGTTAACCACCAGCTCGTGCTCGAACGGGTTCTCCAGACCCAACGTCCGCACCCCGCTGTCATAGAGGATATCCCGCCCTGCCGCGCTGCGCCGGGCCACCTCGATGCGCGCGCCCAGCGGGACGAATACAGATTCGCGACCATGACCGGTGACGCTGAGCCTGACCAGCTGCGCTTCGCCGCGCGCATTGGCGATGTTGAAGCCGGCAAAGCCGGGCTGCACGGTGTCGATCTGACCACCGAAGTTGAGCCCGCCGGCCAGTTCCCGATTCGGCCCCTGCAACAGCAACTCCATTCCCCACTGACCGGGGGTCACCCCGGGGCCGTCTGCATCGTCAACCACGGCGGTGAAGTAGCCGCCGGGGCAGGCCGGGTTGGCGTTGGGAAAGGGCAGCGGCAGCGGCGTGGTACCGACTGTGGGCAGCGCACGCGGGCTGAAGCCGTCGGCACGGCTGCTGCGGCGGACCTGGGTTTGCAGCACCTGAATGCGCTCCGGGTTGCCGCCGGATTCGGAGGTCAAGGCAAGCGTCGTGCCGTCGGCGGAGAGTTTGGGGATGGCCGTGGTCGACAGCGCGGTGGCGATGGGATCGAGTTGGAAGTTCACCCGTTGGGTTTCCCCGCTGGGGCGGAAATGGACAAAGGCATCGACCCCGCCGTTTCGGTCCAAGGGGACCAGATTGTCTGCAATCGACAAAAAGGCGATGAGCTGGCCGTCATCGCTCAACGACGGTTTGATACTCGCCCCATTTGCCGCCACGCCAAAGGTCGAACGCGACACCAATTCCAGCGCGCGCACCTGCCCGCCATCCATTACGAACCAAAACACGTCGACCTGGCCGTTGTTGTCGTCAGCCACGAGATTGCTGGCGGCACTGCTGAAGACGCCATAACGACCGTTGGCGCTGAGCTGCAAATCCTGGCAGTCCTCGTTGGCCAACTCGTCGGTGACGGGGTTGCGACAGATCAGCGCTTCAGCACGCGTAGCGCCGGTGACTTGGCTGTAGCGCAGCTGCCGCGAGCCGGTGCTCTGCCGGCTGGCGTAGCCGATGGTTCCTTGATTGGCCATAGTCGGCGGATGATTGAGGTCAGTCACCATACCGATGCGCTCCAGCTGCGCATTGCCAATTGTGTACACGTAGACCCCCGGCGCGCTGCCCTCAAATCCAGCCAGATCCGTCGAATCGGAAACGAAGGCCAGCTGAGTGCCGTCCGGCGACAGGCTGGGATAGCGACTGCGACCGCTCGCCGGTGCGCCATCGGCACGGCGGCTGACCAGACTCAGGCGATTGCCGACCGAGACGAACACGCTGCTATTCGGGAAATCTTCGGCAGTGAAGGCAACCGCGTTGCCGTCGGCCGAAAGGCTGGGCTCCACAAACAGGTGACCGGCCATCTCGGGATATGCGCGTAGCGCCAGATCGCTGATCGGATACAGCGCTCGGTTGTTGTTGTAGCGCAGCAGGACGTTGATACCCGCCTCACCCGGCAGATTGGTGGCGCTGCTGACGAAGGCCATCACGCGTCCGTCGGCGGACAGGGTGGGCTGGTCGCTTGGGAAGTTGCCCTGGGTGCCATCGGCGCTGACGCTGGCCACGGTGGGCTGCGGGAAGCGGGCAAAGGGGAGCTCGCCGAGCAGCAGGTGCTCGCCGGAGGTCGCCAACACGGTGGGCTCGGTGCGGCCGGCAAAGCTCAGTGCGAAGGGGTGGGTATCGGCAGTGACGCCGTCCCAGATCAATAGGCCGCTGCGGCGCTGATCGAAAGCGACACCGGCGTTTTCCAACCCGGACGACGCGTAGAGGCGCTGGTTGACGCTGGCCATGCTGCCAAGGCTGAGCAGGCGCGCATCGGGCGGGGTCAGCTGCTCACGCAGCCCTCGACTCTCCACCCCGTTCCAGCCGCTCACCACGCTGGCGACTTCGCGATTGCTGAGCAGCAGTTCGCCGCCAAACGCGCCCATCGTATCGCCGCCGACGGCGGTTATGGGGAGCAGCTCCTGGCCGTCCCAGCGGGCGATACCGTCGGTATTGGTCAATGACGGATTGACCGGCTCAGCCGGCGGTGCGCTGTTGACCCGGGCAAATTCACCGCTGACGTAGAGGCTGCCGGCGTACTCCTGCAGATCGCGCACGCCGGCGTATTGCGAGACGAAGCAGCCATCCAGGAAGCAGGGCTTGGACAAGCCCACTCCGCGCTGGTTGCCGCCCACATTGCGCCAGGCGGCGCCGTTCCAGCGCGCAATCGAGTTGGTTCTGACCCCACCCATGGTCTGGAAATCACCGCCAGCGTAGATTTCGCCGGCGAACGTCGCGATCGCGCTGACATAGGTCTGCCGAGCGCCGTCGCGGTCCTCTGCGCCGCTGCCAAGCGCACTCCAGCGACCGTCGTAGCGGGCGATGCGCGAGGCCGGCTGGCCGCCGGCTTGGGCAAACACGCCGCCGACATAGACCGCATCGTCTGCCGCTGCCAGCGCCAGCACCGGCCTGTCGACACCGTCGATGCCCATGGCGCCCCAGCTGGCGCCGTTCCAGTTGGCGACGTAGTTGGCCGACTGCGGATGCGCGCGGGTGAAATCGCCGCCGATATAGATGGCCTCGTCGGTGCCGAGCATCGCCCGGATCCGCGCATTGGTGCGCGAGCTGATCAGCGCCGTCGGCGGCTGTGGTTGACCTTCGGCGTTGCGGGTCACCAGCACCGCCCCGCGCGCAATCAGACTCTCACCCACTTCGTCATCAACCGCACGAGAGTCGCCGAATGAGCGAAACGACCCACCCAAGTACAGCCGTTCCCCGCTGCCAACGGCAGCCATGATCAAGCCGCCCAGCGGAACGCCGATGCCTGCGCCGTTTGCACCGTTGCGCAATCGATAGACCTGGTAGGCGGTGACCACCTGCAGGTCATCGGTGGCCTGCACCAGGACCTGGATGATTGGGTGTAACGCCGTTCTGATCTGCTCGAAGCCCGCTTCCGGCGCATAGCTCAAGGCGACGCCGTTCAATGCGTTAAAGGGCCGGGTGTTGTTGTAGTGGCCGGCCAGGTACAGCCGCTCGGCAGTGGCTTGCAGGTCAAGCACGGTAACCGGGAAAGGCGGCGCATTGGCGACATGGCGCCACTGGCCGCTCTCCCAGCGCGCCAAGGCATAGCCGGCGACCCCATCAATGCGGTCGAAAGCGCCGCCGGCGTAGAGCTCGTCGCGAAACTCGCGCAGGGCCAGTACGGCGCCGTCGAAGGCGCCCGTCTCCATCCAGGCGGTGCCGTTCCATCGGCCGATGCTGCCGCCACCAAGGCCATCATCGCCAGCGGCAAAGAGCTCACCCTGGTGGCGGGCGATGGCCTGCACCGCAGCGAAGCGCCCGGCACCCAGCGGCTGCCAGGCGCGGCCGTCCCAGCGGGCAATATTCCGCGCCGCAACTTCTCCCGCCTGCGAGAACTCGCCACCGACATGGATCTGGTCGCCTTCCACCAGCAGAGTCTGCACTACCCCATTGATACCGGTGCCGAAGCGGGCAAAGCGCTCGGTTTCCGGGTCAAAGGCAACAATGCCGTTGGCCGCCATGTCGCCGCAAAAGCGAAAGCCGCCGGCCAGGATCAGCGAGCCGTCGGGGCGCAGGTGCATTGCCCGGACCTCACCGTCGCAGCCGCCAGGGACGCCAAAGATCGGCGGCGGCTGCATCGGAGCGGCGCTGCTGTGTGCCGCGGGAGTCGGCTCGTTGAGCAACAGCGGTTGCTGTACCCGCGCCTTCAGCGCAATCGTCGCCGGCGACTCGGCGGCTACGGCTGGATCGACCTTGGCAAGGGCGATCCCGGCAAAGCAGATGGCCAAGGCCCAGGGGATGAATATCATCTTGGTGCGAGAGGCGCTGAACTTGCGAAAGGGAGACATAGGGAAACCGACAGAGATAGACGGAGCGATGAGTACTCGACTGCGTCAAATTACGAAAGTTCATCCGCGCTTCGGTTGGCCATGGCTGTCCAGAGCATGGGCGCTTCGCCGACGACGAGACCGCACCGGTGTTGGCAACGGCTGCTAGAAATCAATGGTCACAGTGGCCGCGCCCCAAGTCGGGCACCAACCCGGGTCCGCTATACTCAACCGGTGCCAACCCCGCACCGGGATGATGGCCGGCAAGCCGTTTTGAGGGATACCGATGAGCAAGAAAGCCAACTTCGTCAATCCGTACATCGAGCGCGGTCGACGCGCCGAGGAAACGAAGAAGATCACCGTCAGCATCCCCTGCCACGTGCTGCAGCTGCTCACCGACGAACGCACCCGCCGCCAGGTCAAGAAGCTGCGCCACGCCACCATCAGCGAGTTGCTCACCGAAGCCTTCCTGCACGCCTATACCGGCCAGCCGCTGCCGACCGATGAGGAGCTGGCGAAAGCGGAGGAGTGAGACTTTGACGACGTAGGCCGTTGTATCTGATCGAACCTATGCTCAAGGCTCACGAGAGAACCAAGCGATCAGATTCAGCGGCGCTCCTGGTCAAACAAGTGCCGCAGAGACCCGCCGGACTCTCCCGCCCGTCTGGACCATCAAGCGCGGGTCACTACGGCCTACTGGAACTCGCTCTCAGCCGGCATCGACGCCAGCCGCTCCCGCGTGTACCGATAACCAATCTCCACCGCGCGCTCGAACTGACTCCAATCGAGCAGATCGATCTCGTTGACCGGCGGCTTGAGCACCAGGTCGGAGGCGGCAAGGTTGGCGGCGGCGGTGGCGGCGGAGTTGACCATGCCGGCGCGGAGCAGGATGCGGGCGATGCCGGGACGCTGCGCCTGCCCCAGCCAGCGCTGCCGCCACATGGTGAAGGCGCCGGGCGAGTAGCACTCGTCGACCTGGGCGTCCAAGGCGTGTTCGCCGGCAATGTCGACGCCGATCACCGGACCGCGGATGCGGCCGCGCATCACGTCCAGCGGCAGATTGTTGATCACCCCGCCATCGACCAGCACCTGACCGCGATCGAATACCGGCGGCAGCAGTCCGGGAATCGCCACTGAGGCGCGCAGCGCCTGCCACAGCCCGCCCTGGGCGTGTACGACAGCGGCGCCGGAGGTGAGATTGGAGGACATGCAGTAGAACGGGATCGGCAGATCCTCGATGGCGCCGTCACCGTAGTAGCCGCGCAGCATTTTCGCCGCCTTGCGGCCGCGGGTCAGCGCAATCATCGGCAGGGTGTAGTCGTTGATCGGATTGCTGCGCACGAAGGCCTGGTACATGCGCGCGTGCAAATCCTCCAGGCTCCATTCCTGAGCCAGCCCGGCGGCCATCAGCGCGCCGATGGAGGTGCCGCCGACACGGTCGATTTGCAGTCCGGCTTCGCGCAGCGCGCGGATTACTCCGATGTGGGCGAAACCGCGCGCGCCGCCGCCGGATAGCACCAAGCCCGCGCTTTGCCCAGCCAACTCGCGCGCCAAACGCTGCAGATCCTCGTGCTGACGCCAATGGTGATGGTGATCGGCCTGCAGCGCCTCACCCCAGACCTTGGCGGCCTCGGCCCGTATCGCACCGCGATGCCGCAGCACCAGCCAGCGCCTTTGCACGCGACCGCGACGGGGAATCTCCAGGCCCGGCTGCGGGTCGTGATCGGCGTCGGTCATCATCAACAGCACGTCGGCCTGACGGCGACAGCGTTCCAGCCAGGCCGGGTCGTCGCTGTCGCCCAGATAGAGCACGAAGCGCTGCGCCTTCTCCAGCTGATTGAGCTCGGCGGCGCCCAGGCCGCGGCCGCGCGCGGCGTCGATCAGGATCACCGAGCCAAAGCGCTGCAGCGAGTGCAGCAGATCGTCGGCCATCACCCGCAGCGGCAGCTGTGGATGCAGTGCCAACAGGGCCAGCGAGCGCGGCGTGCGACCTTCGTCCTCGGTCATCGCCGATTCCAGTCGCTGCACCGCCAGCTTGGCCACATGCAGGGTCGCTCGCGGATGGTCCAGTGCGAGCTGATCGAAGACTTCGCGGCTGAGCTTGACCAACTCGGTATCGCGCAGCGCACGCACCGTGGCCACCCGCGGCTGCCCGGACAGCAGGGCCATCTCGCCGACCGTTTCACCGGCGTCGATCAGGCCGATCTGGCGCTCCCCTTCGGCCTCCTGCTTGTAGGCACCGAGCATCCCCGAAAGCACCACAAAGAGCGCATCGGCATCCTCGCCCTGACGGAACAGCACGTGGCCACCGGGCAGGGTCTGCCACTCCAGACCCTCCACCAGCGCCTTCAGACTGCCGCTGTCCAGACCGTGGAAAAGCGGCAGTGAGGCAATCAACGCGGTGGGATCGGCCGGCGCCTCTTTGGGCTGCCACCAGCGGCGCAGGGCCTTCAGCATGGGCGGATAGTAGTGGGCAGGTCCATGCCAACATGGTAGTGCGAGCGTGACCAACCCGCATTATTCACGGACTGGAAGGCACGCGATTGGTCCTGGCTGGCTCGAATAGGGATAATTCGCCGCCGCCACTGGTCACAGTGGTCTTGTGCTTTTCTACACCCCCCGTTTGAAACCGAGTATTGCCATGGCCAGTCATCGCCTATCGCCCAGTCTGCACCCGCAGCAACCCAGCGCGGGGATGCCGCTGCGCATCGACATCGGCGTTGAGATCGACGACCTGCTGCTGATCGAGCCTGCAGTTGAGCTGCAGCTGCTGCGCGATGGACAGATGGTGGTGCAGTGCGATTCGGCCAGCGGCGGCGGCTGGGCCGGATGGCTGCCGCGCGGACGCTGGCAGTTCAGTGCCACCTTTGCTCACGCCGGCGCCGCCGACACCCTGGTGGTCAAGCTGCACGCCGGCCACGGTGCGCTGCGTGAGGTGGTCGCGGAGCATGTGTTGCAAGTCGGCGCCAGCGGTGATCAATGGGCGCAACCGGCTTGGCAGCTGCAGGCCGCTGTGGGCAGCCCGGACGTTGCCCAGCTATCCTGGAAACAGGGGCATGAAAACTGGTTCTTCCGCCACTTCGATCATGCCGCCGGGGTCATGGGTAGCTACATGTTGGCCGATTCGCCGCTGCTGCGCGGACGAGTACTGGACGTGGGCTGCGGTGACGGTATCTCCGACCTGGGGCTGTTTCTGCGCCATCGCCCGCAGCAGCTGATCGGCGTTGATCCCTTTCGCGGCTACGAACGTCTGCTGGAGGTCTGCCGTGAGCACCATCTGGCCATCGATGAGCTGCCCGACGGGCTGAGTTTCAGCGATGCCGACGGCAACCATCTGCCCTTCGCCGACGACAGCTTCGATGTCGTACTGAGCTGGGGCTCACTGGAGCACATTGCCGGCGGCTACAAACAGACCCTGCGTGAGATCAAACGGGTGCTGCGGCCGGACGGATTGTTTTTCGTTCATCCCGGTCTGTACTACTCCAACTACGGTCATCATCTGGGCGAGTTTTGCGATCAGCCTTTCTTCCATCTGACCATGGCCGAGGAAGAGCTCAAGTCGATGGTGCTCAACACACCGCCCAGCTACATCGACCGTGCTGGTGAATTCGCCACGCCGGCCCAGTACTGGCAGTGGTACAAGGAGCTCAATCCGATCACCGTCAGCAGCATGGAACAGGAACTGCGTGCGCTGGACTTCGAGTTCTACAGGGCCGCGGTGCGTACCGAGGAACTGATTGAATACGGGCCGGCGCTGCAGCGCTATCCGATCGCCGACCTGGCGACGCTGGAACTGTATCTGTCCTGCTATAACCGCAAGCAGGCGCGGCCGGCGGACTATCGGCTACAGACAACGGAGTAGATCGATGAAGGCTTGCCGCTACTGGTTCATTCTGGCTCTGGCCGTCGCTGGCTGCACCGATCGTTCCGGGTGTCCGTCCGGGGATCTGCAAACGCTGGGGCAGTCCGAAGGTGCAGCCGGTCAGGCAGCGAGCCTGCCCAGCGCCACCTGCGAGCTGAGCGAGGCCGAACGCGACGATTATTTTGCGGCCCGCAATCGCGGCCTTAAGGCGTATTGCGATCCGGCTGCCGCCTTCATCAAGGGACAGGCGGGAGACATGGTCGACCTGGAAGTCTGCCCCGCCGATAGCCACAAGAACGTGCGCAGCGCGCTGCGCGCCGGCAGCGAAATCGCCAAACTGGAGAAGCGCCGCGCCGAGCTGCTGGCCGAAGCGGAACGGCTGGAAGACGCCGCCGACGGCGTTGAGGGCGATGCCCGTCGTGCGCTGCTGGACCAGGCCAACGCGCGACGTCAGGACGCCCGTCAGGACCAGAACGATCTGGAAGCACTGCGTGGTCTGGCCACCGTTGAGGGCTGGCAGGACGCACCGGAAATCCCAGCCAAGCCGTTTCCCAACACCGACGAGACCTGAAGGGCTAGAGGCTAGGGCCCAGGGACGAGGGCCCAGGGCCCAGTAGAGCTGAGATCCGGCGGTTGTACAGGGCACTGGGCCCTGATGTTTTTACTCTGGCACTCGCGCCGTCACGCGCCAGCCGACGAGGTGATAGCCAGCGTGCAGCTGGGGACTGAATTCCACGTCTACAAAGCCGGCTTTTTCAGCCTGCGCTTTCAGCTCGTTGATATCGGCTTCGCTGCGCGCCGCCTTGGTCAGGTCCTTCAGCCTTCGCACCGCCGCGCGCAGCTCGGCGCGCACACGGTCGATTTCCTTGTGCACGTGAGTGGCCGGGTATTGCTTGCGTAGCTCCAGCAGCTTCTGCACCGCGTCCAGAGTCACCCGCAGAATCGTTCCGTGACCAGCCTGCGCGGCCTGCTGCAGCATGTGCTTGAGGGTCTGGATGCTGGAGCGCAGATCGGCGGTGCGCTTGTCGACCACCTGCTTGACCTGACCTTCGATATCGATCAGCTGGCCGAGGCGCCGGTAGACCCCGCTTTCCTTGACGATTTCGGCCTCGCGGATCGACCAATTGGCGTTGTCGACCAGCTGTGACTGGTGGTGATGGATGATGAACTGCACGCGACCGCCGGGCTTGAGCACGCGGATGAACTCGGCCAATGCTGCGGGCACGTCGGTGTACTCCAGCACGTAATGGGTGGCGATGGCATCGACGCTGGTATTGGCGAAAGGCAGGCTTTCGGCGGCGGCGCTGGGGTGAAAGGTGACCCCGCTAAACAGGCGCGCCCCGTCGGGCACGTACTTGGTGGGATTGATCCGGGCCAGATCGGTACCGTGGATGTTCCAGCGGCGATTGATGCCGGCGGCCGTTTCCCGCGCAATCAGCGCCACCGCGCCGTTGCCGCAGCCGACGTCCACGATGCATGCATCCTCAGCAAGCGGCTTGAAGAAGTCCACCCAGGCCTGGCGCACCTCCTGATCGTAGCTGCCGGCGGTGCCGGTCGGACAGGTGGCCAGCAGGCCGCCGCGATAGTAGTTTTCCCAATGATCCAGACTCAACGCCACGATTCCCAACACGCTAAACCGCGCATTATCGCGTCATTCGGCCGCGCTGCGTAGGGGGCGGCTTGCGATGGCCGCCGACCGGCTTCTATCATCGCCAGTCCTGCCGACCCGCTGCGGTGCTCCCCATGTCGCGACTGTTATCCGCTATTGCCCTGCTGACCTTGGCTACTGCGCACGTGCTGCCGAATCCGGCGGCCGCCCAGTCCAGCCATCCCTGCGCCGAGATCGTGCGCTCCAAAGAGCGGCTGGCCTGCTATGACCAGGCCTTCGGCGCGCCCAGCGCAGCGGCCAAGGCGGCCGATCGAGCCGCGCGCGAAGCCGAGGCCAAGGAGAACTTCGGCCTGGGTAGCAAGGAGATCCGCAAGCGCAATCCGGACATGGAGCAGCCGGTGGTGATTGAGGGCTTGGAGTCGACCGTCACCGAGGTGAAGATCGAGACCGGCAGACCGCAGATCATCACCCTGGCGAATGGCCAGATCTGGGCGCTTACCGAAGCCTCCATACGCGGCAACCTGCGCGTCGGTGATGAAGTGTCCATCCGTAAGGGCTCGTTCGGTTCGCATCGGCTGATCACCCCGGGCGGCGCCGGGCTGCGCGCCAAACGGCTGCGCTAAGCAGATCAGCAGCAACTGATGCGCGCGCTCAATCAGGCCCAGGCGATGGCGGCCAATCAGGCCTTTGGCCTGCTTGGCAAAGGTGACGCCAACGGCGCGTTGGCGATCGCCAGACGCCTGCAGGGTGAGGCACCCGATGCCGCCGATGCCAACCATCTGCTGGCTTTGAGTTTGGGCTATTCCGGCCAGTCCGCGGAGGCACTGAGCTATTTTCAGCTGGCCCTGAAGCTGCTCCCACGGCAACCGGTGATATTGACCAATCATGCGCGCTGCCTGCGTCAGCTTGAGCGTCATGAGGAGGCCCTGACCGAGCTGCGCAAGGCAGTCGAATACGCGCCCGGCTTCGGTGAAGCATGGATGGAACTGGGTCAGTGTGCGCTGCAGCTGGGTCGCAACGCGCTGGCGATCAGCGCCTTTGAGACCGCGCTCAAGGGCGACTCCCAGTCGGCTCGCGGCTGGCATCTGCTGGGCTCGGCAAAACGCGCTGCGGGCGACCTCGAAGGCGCCAAGGCGGCCATCGAGAAGGCCCTGCAGCTGGCGCCCAACAGCGCTAGCGCAACGGCCAATCTGGGCGCCACGCTGCGTTTGATGGGCCGTTCGGCCGAGGCCCTGGAATGCTACATCCAGGCCCGCAAATTGGGCGCCGATGATCCGCAGCTGACCGATGCCACGGTGGGTACGCTGACTGATGTGGGCGAGATGGAACAGGCGCTCAAGGTCGCGCGCAGTCTGGTCGCACAGCATCCGGAGTTCGTCGCCGGTCACGTCACCCTGGCCCATCTGCAGTGGGAATACGGTTCGGGTGAGCAGGCGCTGGCCGATTTTCGAGCCAGCGCGGCGACGCAGGCAGATAACTACGCCCTGCAAACGGCGCTGATCGGGTTTCTGCTCGGCGCGAGGCAGGCCAGCGAAGCACTGGAGCGCATCGAGCAGCTGCGCCGTCAGGTCGATAACCCGATCCTGATGACCTACCAGGCCAACGCGCTGGAGCTGCTGGATCGACCGAGCGAATCCGGACCGCTGTATGCCGCCGCCCATCAGGCCCTGGGCAACAGCGATCCGGCTTTCCTCAATGCCTACGTCAGGCATTTGTTGAAGAGCGGCGCGGCCGAGCGTGCGGCGGAGCTGGCCCGCGCAGCGATCGCCGTGGACGCGGACAATCAGGAGGCGCTGGCCTACCTCTCCACCGCCTGGCGTTTGCTGGGTGACGAGCGCGAGTACTGGCTCTGCGACTACGAGCGTGACATCGCCCTGCTCGATGTCACTCACGCGGTTGCGGCGAGCGGTGGAGCCAGTTTCATGGCCGATCTGCAATCCACCCTGGACCGCCTGCACAAGGCCCACACCGAGCCGGTATTGCAGAGTCTGCGCAAGGGCTCACAGACCCCGGGCCGGTTGTTCGGGCGGCCCGATCCGGTCATCGGCATTGCCCAGGAGGCACTACAGCATGCGATCGAAGGATGGCTGCGCTCGCGACCCGATGATGCCGACCATCCCTTCCTGCGGCGCCGCGCCAAGGGAATTCGTTTCACCGGCTCCTGGTCGGTGAAACTGCGTTCGTCGGGGAATCACGTCAACCATATCCACCCCGAGGGCTGGATCAGTTCGGCCTACTACGTCGCCTTGCCGCCCAGCGTGGTTGCCGCCGACACCGAGCAGGACCAATCCGGCCATATCCAGTTTGGCCAGCCGCCGGTGGAGCTGGGCCTGGATCTGCCACCGCGGCGGGTGATCAAGCCCGAAGTGGGCAAACTGGCGCTGTTTCCGTCCTACATGTGGCACGGCACCGTGCCCTTCAATGACGAGCATCCGCGCATGACCATCGCTTTTGACATGGTGCCGCGGCATTAAGGTGCAACTGCACGCGCCCGACTGAGTCGATTCCGGCCGCTCTCCTGGGGTCTGTGGTTCTTGGAGGGCCCAGGGCAAAGGGCCCAGGGCCCAGAGAGCAGCCGCCCCGCAATCCCAGACTGCCAGCCTTCGTAGGATGTGGTGAACGAAGTGAACCGCATCACGTGAAGTCTGGTGGTCCCGCGAACCTTCATTGGGTTGGTGCGTGCCTCACTAAATACTGAGGGTGTCTCGAAAGAGCCGCAGCCTAGCGGCAAACCGCCTTTGATCTCCTGGGCCCTAAGCCCTGGGCCCTGGGCCCTCGTCCTTCACCACATCCTGCGGGTGTCCAGGGGGGCGAAAGAGCAACGGCCCAGCGGCTCACCGCTCTTGACGTCCTGGGCCCTGGGCCCTAAGCCCTGGGCCCTGTTTTACTTAACCCTCCAAGTCGTCCACACCCGCCTCCAACAACGCATCTCGCAACGGAGCCAGGTGCCTCTCATAGCGCCGCCAACGGCCGCTGGCCTGGGTATACAGCGGCTGCCGCACCTGCCAGTAGCTGGCGGTCTTGACCGTGCTTTGGCGCTGGTGGAAATCCAGCGCGTCCGGGTCTGGAGACAGCTGCAGGAAGGCATAGAGCGATTCCAGCGCCGGCTGCGGGTCGCGCACGAACTGGTCGTAGTCGAAACGATGTATATCCTCGCCGAAGCAGCCTTCCCAGTGTCGCATCAAGCGCCGGTACTGACCGTAAAAGTGGCCGATTGCGGCCAAATCGCTGCTGTGCGGGGCGACGCGCTGATCCAGATGCTGCATGTACAGGGCGAAGCCATTGTCGAGCGGATTGCGCACCGTGTGGATGATCTTGGCGGCGGGGAAGATGCGCTTGATCAACCCCAGCAGCAGGAAGTTATCGGGGCGTTTGTCAGACACATAGCGCAGGGGTCGATCCGTGCCCGCGACCCGGCGTAGATGCTGCAGGTACTCGGTCGACCAACTCTCCAGCTGCGCGTCATTGACCTGGCCGCCAGCGGCCTCCAGGCGCTTGGCCAGACGCGGAAAGTGATCCAACTCGCCGCCTGCGGCAGTCTGTTTATGGCCGCCCAGGACCTGCTCAATCAGGGTGGATCCGGATCGGAACATCCCGCAGATGAACAGCGGCTGCAAGCCGTCGCTGGCAGCAGTTGCCGCCGATGCGGCCGCCCCATACTGATCCATGATCGACTGGATACTGGCCGTCGTGCCCGCAGCACTGTAGGCGGCACCGACCCGGGCGGCGAGACTGTTGGCCCGGGCGTAGGCGGCGAAAGCGTCGTCGTACAGGGTCAGACGGTCATAGCCACGAGCCAGCGCGAACCAGAGGTTGGCGTGGATCTGCGGATCGCTGGGCGTTGCGCTTTCGGCGACGTGCCTGAGCCGCTGCAGATCCGCATCCTCGGCGCTGTTGGGCGCCTGCAGCTGGCTAAGTCGGGCCAGCGCTTCAAGCTGCAGCTCATCCAGATCGCTGCTTCCGGAGCTCGTCCCCAGCATCGACCGATAGCTGGCCACCGCCGCATCGCGGTCGCCGCGTTCCTCGTGCAAATTGCCCAGATTCAGCTGTGCTGGTCGGTAGTCGGGTCGCAGCTGTAGCGCAGCGCGCAGCTCGCCTTCGGCCTGATCATCCTGGCGTAGATGGTCGGCGTAAATCACCGCGCGGTTGAGGTGCACCTCCTGCGGGTCGCGCACGCCGTGATTCAGGGCCTGCTGGTAGGCCTCCAGCGCCAGCTGGTGCTGCCCCTGTTGCTTAAGCAGATAGCCCAGGTCATACCAGCCGTCGGCAAAACCCGGCGCTATGCTGAGTAGTCGACGGTAGCTGGCAATGGCTAGCAGCGGACGACCCTGACGATAGTAGGCCGTCGCCTGTTGATAGAGCGCTCGGGCGGTGGAATTCATCGGCGCAAGCTTAGCCGAGCGTCCGCCGTGTCGCGACCACCGGGCTGCGCTGGCTAGCGCCTCCAGCGATGCGGCACACGCGGGTCACCTGCCTTTCGGATTGCCGCCACAAGGATCGATTTGCGCGGCGAACATCGCGCCCGGTTGATGGCGGCGGGGGCTACCTACAGGCAAAAAAAGCGGCGGGCACGAGGCCCGCCGCTCTTGGCTCTCTTACAACCGAACCTTAGTAGGTGAAGGTCAGGTTGGTGAAGAAGAACCGGCCGAGCTGATCGTAGCCATTCGGAGCATTGGCATTCAGCGCGACGGTGGAACCCACCAGAGGCGGCTCGCGATCGAAGATGTTGTTCACACCAACGGTCAGGTTGAGCGTCTGGGTCAGATCAAACGAACCCGACAGATCGAGGTAGTTGTACGCATCGATACCGTCGTCAGCCGCGATCAACGTGTCGGTCACGAACGGCGTACCGTTGGTGTTGACGTTGTCGATCGAGCCCACATAGCGCCAGCGCAAGGACGCGGTGTAGAAGTCCTTGGAGAAGCGCAGGGTCGCGGTGTGCTTCCAATCCGGGGTGGCCGGAGCGGAGCAGGTCGGGTTGATGATGCCGGCGCAGTCGAAGGTCGCGTCGTCATTAACACCCGGCAGCGGAACGATTTCCTGTTCCAGGGTACGCGAACCGACGAAGGAGGCGCTCATCTGGCCGCCCCACAGGTCCATCCGGTAGCTGGCGGTCAAGTCGATACCGCGGAAGGTCAGCTCACCGAAGTTCGCGGTCAGGTTACGGATCAGACCCGAGGTGGTCGGGCTGGAACCCAGCCAGATGTCACCCGAACCCGGACGACGCTGCACCAGCGAGCACAGGGTCGGATCGCCGGTGGTGCCGCAGAAGTTCAGGATGGTCTGCGCACCGATGGTGCCGATGCGATCTTCCAGGTCGATATCGTAGTAGTCGACGCTGAAGCTCAGGTCGTTAAACGGCGAGTAGACCAGACCCAGGGTGTAGGTATCGGCCTGCTCGGGCTTCAGGTTGATGTTGCCGCCGATGAACTGGTTGTACTGGGCGGCCGGGGAATCCGGCACGTTGCCGTACTGAGCCGCGCTGACACCGGTGTTGGCGCACTGCGCCTGGGTGAACAGCGGGGTGGCGCCGGCGCACGGATCGTTACCGCCGAACAGAGCAACCTGGTTGCCGGCGAACAGTTCGCCGACGTTCGGCGCACGGATCGCGCGGTTGTAGCCACCACGGACGCGGATCTGACCGAAGTCAGCAACCATACCGATCTTGTAGGTGTTCTCGCCACCGGACAGATCGTAGTCGGAATAGCGATAACCCAGATCCAGGTTCAACGCGTCCAGCACACCAGCGTCGGACACCAGCGGCACCGCGGCTTCGAAGAACACTTCGGAGACCTGGGTCTCACCGCTGATCGGCAGACGCGGGCCACCGGCGCCGATGAAGTTACCGGCCTGCCAGTTGGAGTCGGTGTTCACGGTGTAGGTGGATTCACGCCATTCGGCACCGACGACCAGCGAGATGTTCTCGTTGGCGGACGGGAAGCCGAAGCCCAGATCGCCAGAGGCGTAGCCGTTGACCGAGGTCAGCTCGGTGGTACCGGTACGGATACCGGTGCCGGCCAGCGCGGCGGCGGCGGCGGGGGTGACGTTGCCCGGGCCGGACCACACGTCGTAGGGGATACAGCCGGCGAAGGAGCCAGCCGGGCAACCCAACAGCGCGGCACCGACGAACGGGGTCAGGAAGTCGTTGATCGACTCTTCGTTGGAGCTGTTGCGACCGTACAGAATGGAGAAGTTGTAGGTCCAGCTGTCGTTGATGTCACCCTCGGCACCGGTCACAAACCGGAACGAGTTCGACTCGATGTTGGAAATACGCGGACCGCCTTCGACGTTACGCTTACCAACGTAAATCTGCAGGTCGTCCTGGCCAGCAACCGGGGTCACGCCCAAGTCATTACACAGGGTTCCCACCAGCGGATCGGAGCACTCAAAAGTCAACAGGTTGTTGAAGAAGGTGCCGGACTCGGCGATCTGCACCGAGGTGTTGGTGTTGGTGAACATGGTCTCGACGAACGGACGGAAGTGACGGTTCACTTCGTACTTGATCGAGGAGCCGAAGGTGTAACGCTCATCCGGGCGCTGGAAGTGATTGATCGGCGCGTAGTTGTACAGGCCGCTCACCCCGTTCAGCCACTGGCCGGTGGAGCTGATGTTGTGCAGGCTGAAGTTCAGCGTGCCGTCGGCCGAGGCCACGAAGAAGTTGGCGGCCG
>JAUIFV010000266.1 GCA_030430155.1 Gammaproteobacteria bacterium | reverse complement strand
TAAGGCCCAGCAAAGCCGGACCCCCGCGCTCTTGACCTTCTGGGCCCTGGGCCCTGAATCCTGGGCCCTTACCGAGCACGAGGGCCCAGGGCCCAGGGCATAGGGCCCAGCAAAGCCGGATTCCCGCGCTCTTGACCTTCTGGGCCCTGAGCCCTGTGCCCTTACGAACTGCGAGGACCCAGTGCCGAGCGCATAGTGCCCAGCAAAACCGGATCCCCGGGCTGTTGACCTTCTGGGCCCTGGGCCCTGGGCCCTGTGCCCTGTGCCCTGTGCCCTAAGCCCTGAGCCCTGAGCCCTGTGCCCTCCCCCCCGAACAAGTTACCCTCCCCCACCCCAGACCCGCGCCGTTCGCCATGTACAACCTCGCCCGCAATCTGCTGTTCAAGATCGACGCCGAGCGCGCTCATCATCTGGCCCTCAAAGGCATCGAAACCGCCTACCGCACGGGCTTGAATCCGCTCTTGGCGGCGCCTCCGAGGGGACTGCCGCAGCGGGTGTTCGGCATCGACTTTCCCAACCCCTGCGGGCTGGCCGCCGGACTGGACAAGGATGGCGCACATATCGACGCGCTGGCCGCGTTAGGATTTGGCTTTATCGAAGTGGGCACGACCACGCCGCGGCCGCAGTCCGGCAATCCGAAACCGCGCATGTTCCGCCTGCCCGAGCATCGCGCGGTGATCAACCGCCTGGGCTTTAACAATCAGGGCGTCGATACGCTGGTCCGAAACGCCGAGGCCGCGCGCTACTCCGGCGTGCTCGGCATCAACATCGGCAAGAACAAAGACACCCCCAATGAGCAGGCGGCCGACGACTATCTGCACTGCCTGGAGCGGGTCTATGCGCGCGCCAGCTACATCACCGTGAACATCTCCTCGCCGAACACCCAGGGTCTGCGCGATCTGCAGGAGGAAGACAGCCTGCGCCGCTTCGTCGGCGCCCTGCGCGAGCGCCAGGAGCAGCTGGCCGGAGTCCACGGCGCGCGCAAGCCGATGCTGATCAAGATCGCCCCGGACCTGGATACCGCGCAGATGGACGCCATCGCTGCCGTGGTCACCGAGGCTGAGGTCGACGGCCTGATCTGCACCAACACCACCATCGACCGCAGCGCCGTCGCCGGCCATCGCCATGCCGACCAGGCCGGCGGGCTGAGCGGCGCGCCGCTGCTGCGGCCGGCCACCGAAGTGCTTGCGCAGATGGCGCAGCGGGTCGGCGACGCCATGCCCTTGATCGGCGTAGGCGGGATCATGAGCGGTGCCGATGCCGCTGCCAAGATCGAGGCCGGGGCCAGCCTGGTGCAGTTCTACAGCGGCATGGTCTATCGCGGCCCGGCGCTGATCGGCGAGGCGGTTGATGCGATGCGCGCAGCTCTCGCCGGCGCTGAGTCAGCGGCTTGAACGCTGACCACAGAGTTCCAGCGTGGCCGGCGCTGATCGCCGATGCCGATTTGCGTCCGCACAACAGCTTCGCCGTCCGTGCCCGCGCCGCCGGACTGACCGCGCTTACCCGAATCGAGCAGCTGGACGACCTGGTTGAGGCCGCGGCAAGCTACCCGCAAGCCCCGCTGCTGCTCGGTGACGGTTCCAACGTCCTGCTGGTCGACGACTATGCGGGCCTCGTGGTGCTCAACCAGCTGTACGGGCGCAGGCTGATCAACCAGGACGATGAGCACGCCTGGGTGGAGATCGCCGCCGGCGAGAACTGGGATCAGCTGGTGGATTGGAGCATCGCCCAGGGCTGGTTCGGCCTGGAGAATCTGGCCCTGATCCCGGGTCGGGTGGGCGCCGCGCCGATACAGAACATCGGCGCCTACGGGGTGGAATTCGAGTCGCTGTGCGCCGCGGTGCAGGTCTACGATCCGAAAGCGGGGAATCTGCAATGGCTGGACGCAGCGCAGTGCCAGTTTGCCTATCGCGACAGCCTGTTCAAGCGCGCCGGCAGCCGCTACTGGATCACCGCGGTGCGGCTGCGATTGCGTCGCCGCCATCAACCCAACTGCGCCTACGCCGGTGTCGCCGAGGAACTGCAGCGGCTCGGGCTGGACGACAGCCAGGCCAGCAGCATCGCCCAAGCCGTGCGCAGTCTGCGCCGGCGCAAGCTGCCCGATCCGGCGCAAATCGGCAACGCCGGCAGCTTCTTCAAGAATCCCGTGGTCAGTCCTGAGGATGCCAATGCGTTGGGCCAGCAGCTGGCCGGGCTGCCGCGATTTGAGCAGGACGATGGCCGCTGCAAGCTCAGCGCCGCCTATCTGATCGACCAAGCCGGCTGGAAGGGCTATCGCGACGGCGATGCCGGCGTGCACGCCAATCACGCCCTGGTGCTCGTCAATCATGGCCAGGCCAGCGGCGCGCAGCTGTATGCGCTGGCGCAGCGCATCGCCGCAGATGTCCACGACCGCTACGGTGTCCGTCTGCAGATCGAACCCAGGGTGATTTGCGCCGCCGGCGAGCCATGATCGACAGCCATTGCCATCTGGATGCCCCAGAATTCGCCGAGGACCGCGGCGAGGTGATCGCTCGCGCCCGACGGGTGGGCGTTACCGGCATCGTCATCCCGGCGGTGAGCGCGGCAGGCTGGCCGGCGCTGCAGGCGCTGTGTGCGCAGGAAGCCGATTTGCATCCCGCCTACGGACTGCACCCGATGTTCCTGAGCGAGCACGGCCCCGAACATCTGGATCAGCTGCGGGCCCTGCTCACCCGGTCGCCGGCGGTGGCGGTAGGCGAAAGCGGGCTCGACTACTACATCGACGATTTGGATCGCGATCTGCAGCAGCACTACTTCGAAGGCCAACTGCGCATCGCCCGCGAGTTTGATCTGCCGGTCATCCTCCACGCCCGCCGCGCCCACGAGGCCGTGCTGCACACCGTACGCCGCTTGCAACCGCTGCGCGGGGTCATCCACAGCTACGCCGGCAGCGCCGAACAGGCCCGACAATTCATCGACTTAGGCTTCATGCTCGGCTTCGGCGGCCCGATCACCTACCCCAGGGCCCGGCGCCTGCGCGAGCTGATCCGCACCCTGCCCCTGGATTCCATCCTCGCCGAAACCGATGCCCCCGATCAGCCGCTGCACGGCCACCAGGGCCAACGCAACGAGCCGGCGCTGCTGCTCGAGGTGATTACCACGATGGCCGAGTTGCGGGGCGAGAGCGAGCGGGCGATTGCGGCGGCTACGGCGGCGAATGCGGGGCGGATGGTTGGTTTTTCGAGGGCCCAGGGCATAGGGCCCAGGGCCCAGTAGAGCCAGGCCCAGAGCCGCCAACCGCTCTTGATCTCCTGGGCCCTATCTTTTGGACGGCCCAGGGCCCAGTAAAGCCAGAGCCAAAGCCGCAAGCCGCACTTGACCGACTGGGCCCAGGGACCCTGTGCCCTGTGCCCTTTCCTCTCATGCTTGGAAGGGCCCAGGGCCCAGTAAGGCCAGGGCCAGAGCCGCCAGCCGCTGATTGGAGGGTACATGGCCCAGGGCCCAGTTGAGCCAGGGCCAGTGCCGCCAACCGCTCTTGATCTTCTGGGCCCTATCTTTTGGACGGCCCAGGGCCCAGGAAAGCCAGAGCCAAAGCCGCAAGCCGCACTTGACCGACTGGGCCCTGGGCCCTGAGCCCTGTGCCCTTTCCCCGAGTACTTCGACGGGCCCAGAGCTGCCCGCCGCGGTCGATCTCCTGGGCCCTGGGCCCTGGGCCCTTTCCCCGCCCTTTCCCCAAACCCGGGAGTGCTTCAAACCCCCTCTCCCGCACCGCGGGCCCTCCAAACCCCCAACCCATGAAATAATCCCTAGTCCACCGCGCCCCGGAGCACCAATGTCTACCCGCACCTTCCTCGTCACCAGCGCGCTGCCCTATGCCAACGGGCCGCTGCATTTCGGTCATCTGACCGAACAGATCCAGGCCGACGTGTGGGTGCGGGCGATGCGCTTGGCCGGGCATACGGTGCATTTCGTCTGCGCCGACGACAATCACGGCACCCCGATCATGCTCAAGGCCGAAGCCGAAGGAATGACACCCGAGGAGCTGATTGCCGGGGTGCAGGCCGAGCACGAGGCGGCGATTGCCGGTTTTGGGATCAGCTTCGACCACTACTCCTCCACCCATCGTCCGGCGAGCAAGGATCTGGTTGAGCGGATCTACAAGCGGCTGCGCCTGGGTGGGCACATCACCAGCCGCGAGGTGGAGCAGTACTTCGACCCCGAGCGGCAGATGTTCCTGCCCGATCGCTACATCAAGGGCACCTGCCCCAAGTGCGGCGCCACCGACCAATACGGCGACGGCTGCGAGGTTTGCGGCAGCGCTTACACGCCCACCGATCTGGTCGACCCCTATTCGGTGGTGACCGGCGCGCGGCCGGTGCGGCGCAAGTCCGAACACTATTTCTTCAAGCTCGGTGATTTCGAATCGATGCTGAAGGAATGGTCGGATTTTCTCGATGCCTTTATGCCGACGGCCCTTCACGTACTGATTCGCTTTGGCC
>JAUIFV010000060.1 GCA_030430155.1 Gammaproteobacteria bacterium | reverse complement strand
CCATCGCGGCTCTGGCCAATCCGCGATGCTTGCGCGCTTCGTAGGATGCGGTGAGGCACGAACCGCATCGATCGCGTCATTGCCGAAGCGTTTCGGAGCCGCGATTGATGCGGTTCGCTGCGCTCACTACATCCTACTCGGGGCGTGATGATCTGCCGCAGCATCGACACGCAGCGCTGACCTCACCCTCGCCGGATCGGAGCGCCGGCGTCTCGCCGGCATTGCTCCTGGTCCAACGCGATGCCGGACCCTGCTTCGTCGATAGTGCAAAGCGCAGCGTGCGCGGTCTTGGCTTGTCCGGTACATCACGGCAGGCTCGCTGCGCTTTGCCCACGCGACGTGATCATTGCTCGCCAGCCGCCGGTTTCCGGCCCCAGCCGCGTGTGGTCAGCTGCTGTTGCAGCTCTACAAAGGCCGGCTTGGGCTCACCGACGTTGCGACCATGCAGACCCAAGCTGCCCACGAATGCCTGAAAGGCCAGGGTCGGGTTCAGCTCGCCCAGGACGTTCTTTCGCAGCTGATCGGCCAGGCCGGAATCGATGTCGTAGAGCCAGGTGAAGGTCAGCAGCCGGATTCGGTCCGAGTGCGCGTCCCATTCGGCGAAGGCCTGCTCCACAAATTGGCGCTGCTTCTCCAGGCTGCCGCCGATGCGCTCGCTGCTTGGATAACCGAACTGATAGAAGTCGAACCGCCGCTGCGGATAGAGCGCGAAGAGCTGCTCGAGATGGCTCTCGAAGATCTCCGGTTCGAGTACGCGGTCGTCCTTGAGCGGGTAATAGCTGACCCCGATCAGATCGGCGTGTCGGTTCAGGCGCAGCAGCTGCTTCCGGGTCGCCGGGTTGGTGAGTCCGTCGAAGGTGGCCTCGATGCTGAACGGTACCTGCGCCCAGCCCGGCTTGCTGCGCACATGCGTGCGGGTTGCCTGAATGAGGCGATCCAGTTCCTCCCAGCGATCCCGCCCTTGTACCTGCTCAACGGCGAAACGCACGTCGAATTCGTTGCCAAGGACCACGGCGGCGGCAGGGACGTCTTTGGTCAGCTCGTAGACCGCATCGATGAAGGCACGCCAGCGCGCCAGCAGCTCCGGTGTATCCAGTCGATGGTCGGTAAGATCATCGGGGATCCGGCTTTGCAGGGTCTCGAAGGGCTGTAGTGTGATCACCAGCGGCCAGTTGTGTTTGCGAGCGTAGCCGATGACCTTGACCGCGCCCTCGTCGAGGTAGCGAATGCCGCCGAACCAGCCGTGCTGCTCCATCGTGCTCCAGGTGAAGGCGACCTCCCCGGGCAGATCGATGCCGGTGGATGCGGCCAGATCGTATGCCTCCTCGTAGACCTCCCAGTAGCGGGTCGGATCCGCCATCTGCGGCGGCGTAACCGCGATCGCGCCGAGTCGCTCGCCCTGGGGTTGCGCTGCCGGCACGGGTCGCCCCTGTGCCTGCGCGAGCGGGGCGGCCAACGCGGTCAGTAGCGCGGCTAGCAGCATTCTCAGTGGCGTCTTTCTGGTCACGGTGTCCGTCGCTAGATCGAAACCCGATTGCGCCCCGCATCCTTGGCCCTGTAGAGCGCTGCATCAGACTGCCGAATCAGCTGCTCCAGGGAGCTCTTGCCAGCCTCATCGTGGGCGAGACCGATAGACAGGGTGCGTGCAACGGGGACTCCCTCGGCAGCTATGCAGGTGGCGGCCACGGCTGCTCGCAATCGCTCGGCGACCCGCATCGCCTCGTCGGCAGGGGTTTGCAGCAGCAGTGCGGCGAACTCCTCGCCGCCGATACGGGCTAGCACATCGCTGTCGCGCAGCTGCGCCTGCAGGGCGGCGCTGACCGCCAGCAGCAGTGCATCGCCAGCGGGATGCCCGTGCTCGTCGTTGACCGACTTGAAGTTGTCGATGTCGATCATCAGCAGCGCCAGCGGTGCCGGATAGCGCCGCGCCCGCTCCAGCTCGGCCCTGGCGTCGGCGAAGAAGGCGCGCCGGTTCAGCAAACCAGTCAGCGAGTCCTTGCGTGACAGCTCGCGCAGCGCCCGACGCGAGGCGTCGAGTTCGGTTTCCACTCTGGCGGCCGACAGGAACATGAAGCCAAAGCCCCACAGCGTGGCGAACACCGCGTTGGCGGTGTAGCTGAGTATGGAGGAGAGCTGCGGCGCGAGGACGTCGAATCCCGAGTCGGCCAACAGGAACTGACCGCCGCGAGCGACTCGGATCAGCCCGAACACCGCCAGCAGCAGGCCGCAGCAGAGCCCGGCACCGGCCAGAGCGGACGGTGTGTGGCGGGCAAACTGCCAACCCACTGCGATTGACACCATCCCGACTCCAGCGGCGCCGATGGATCGATGCTGAAACGGCTGCTGCGGGTCATACACCAGGGCCATCAGGACCGTCGTCAGCAGCGCCAAAGTCACAGGCACCCGCCGCGGCGTATCCATGTCGCTGAAGCGACGGTGGCCCTCGCCGATCAGCACCAGGCTGGCCAGGCCCAGCGCGGTGGGTCCGATCATCGCCAGCCAGGCCGGCACCAAGCCTCGCAAGGCGATGCTGCTGATCGCCATCGCGAAGCACAGCAGCGAGGCCACCCAGCATTGGTAGCCCGAATAAACCCGCCTGGATCGGCCGTAGAAATAGCCCAGCACCGCCAGCAGCAGACTGATCGCGGTGGTGTAGACCGCCAAGGTGCGCGGATCGAGTTGCAAGCACTTGTCCGACGGCGACGACTCCCCTGATTGTGCCCAAGGCTGCGTCGTGCGCCAAAGCTGCCGGCGGATTGCCTGGAGGTCAGTTGATCTATGAGCGTAGTAGCCGTCCTGCACGCGATCGGCGGCGTTGCGAATGCCGCAGGCTCCCGGTTCGCCGATGGAATGGATCGCCTGCAGGCAGGCGCCTACAGCTCAACCGCGATTGGAATCGCCGCAGTGCCGATGCATGTCGATCAACATTACCGAAACCGCGCGTCTTGGCAGCGAGCGAAACGCCGCGCTACTTTGGGCCTTTAGCCCGCATTATTCATGAACCTTCTACTGCGGCTTTCGCTGGCGCACCGTGGCGCGGCTTGCTCCTTGCTATCGACTCAACGTACTGTCAAGTACGCCTTCATCGACCCCGGTCCGCGATCTGCACCACAGCGCGCGAAGCGAAACCCTCGCGACGAAAGTTCATGAATAATGCGGGCTAGGCGCTGGGGGAGCCAACGATGACCCATTTCGACTATCTGGCGGTGGCCTACTCGATCGTCATTTCCTTGGCGGCGGTACGCTTGCTCAACGGCTTGTCGGTGGCATTCGCCAAGGGCCGACGCTATTGGCCGCATGCGCTGTGGATCGTCTTCGTCTTCCTCAGCTCGACCCTGGTCTGGTGGAACCTGTGGTCGTTCCGGGAGATCGACTGGAACTACCTGTCATTCCTGCTCGCGCTTGGGGTGACCGCGTTGCTCTATCTGCAGGCGGCGGCACTGGTGCCAGATGATCCAGCCCTGGTGCAGTCTTGGCGCGAGCACTTCTTTGCCGTCCGCGCCCGCTTCTTCGTTTCGCTGGGCGCCTACTTCACGCTAGTGATCGTGGTGACCTGGCTGCTGCTTGGGATGCCGCTGAGTGATCCATCGCGGCTCGCCCAGGGCACGGCGCTGGGCTTGGCCGTGCTTGGCGCTGCATCCGACAACGCACGCCTGCATCAGGTCCTGCCGGCCGTCTTCATGGGCATACTGCTGACCGCGGCGATGGCCCTGTTCATACGTCCGGATGCGATTGCGCCTTGAGTGATTGCGAGCTCGATCAGTTCCCTAACCCAAACGCTGCCGCAGGGCCCTGCGCGCTCGCCGACTCACCCAGATCGTGCGACCTGAGCGCATCAGCATCTCGGCGCGGCCGTTGATCAACTCGTTCAGCACTTTCAATCGATCCAGATTGACGATGGTCGAGCGATTGGCGCGATAGAAGGGAGGCGTAGGAAGCCGACTCTCGGCTTCGCTGAGTGGCCAAGCCAGCGGCATCGCGCTCGAATCGAGCAAGACTTCGCAATGCTTGCCGTTGGCACGTACCGCGTCGACCTGGGACAAGGGCACATAGCGCACCTGTCCATCGGCTTTGCATGGCAAACGATCGGTGGTCTGGGCGAGCGGCGCGAGTGCTTCCGGTCGCGCCCGCGCCCTTGCGATGGCCTCGTACAGTCGTTCCTTTGAATAGGGCTTGAGCACGTAGTCCACGGCGGCCAGATCGAATGCGCTGACGGCGTGCTCGGCGTGAGCGGTGACGAAGATCACCGCCGGCAGATCGCCGCCCAGCGATCGCACCAGTTCAAGGCCGTTGCCTTCGGGCATCTGGATATCGGCCACCAGCAAGCTGGCGCCGTGTGCGACGACTGCCTCTACCGCCTGTGCGGCGCTGCCACAGGTGGCACGCAAATCGATATCCGGGTGCGCCCGCAGCAGACCGGTCAGGCGTCGCAGGGACAGCGGTTCGTCGTCGCAGCAAACCGTGATCATGACGCCTCCTGCGTGGCGGGAATGGTCAGTGTCGCCACGAACCAGCCGGGAGCTGGTTGACTGCTTTCCAGGCTTGCCTGGTCGCCGTAGCTGCTGCGCAACAGCGCCTTGAGCATCCGTTGACCCTGTCCGGTCTTGGTGACTGCCGGCGCTTTCGGGCACTGATTGCGCACCTCCACGCGCAGCACGCGCTGCTGGCGACGCGTACGGATGATGATCTCCGCGGTGCCGTTCATGCGCGCTGCCCCGTGTACGACCGCATTCTCCACCAGCGGCTGGAACAACAGGTGCGGCAACTGCAGCTGCGCACAGTTTGGGTCCAACTCCCAGCGGACGCTCAAGCGATCGCCGTAGCGCAGCTTCTCGATCGCCAGATAGGCCCGCACGGTTTCGATCTCCGCGCTGAGGCTGGTGGTGGTCTGTTGAAAATCGATCACTCTGCGCAGGAACACGCCGATCGCCAGCACCATTTCCATCTCCGGACTGCCTTCGTTGAGCAGTGCACTGAGCGAGTTGAGGGCATTGAACAAAAAATGCGGGGCAAGCTGCCGGCGAAACTGATGCAACCGCTGCACGGCGATCAGCCGCTCACGCTGGGCGCGTTGCTCGGCGTAGCGCTGCTGTCGATGCCAGAAACGAACCACGTACACCAATCCCGCCACAGCCAGGTACACGCTCAGCTCCACATGGCCTTTGGCCAGGATCAGATAGGAGAAGGCGGCGGCGAATCCCAGCTGCACAAAGTCGGAGTAGAAGTTGATCTTGAGCGCGCTCTGCAGCGCCGTATGCAGCACCACCATCAGCAGGGCACCGGCGATCAGCCACGGAACGTGGATGCGCAGCAGCGATCGCTGTAGATCATGACGGCAGAGGATCCAGAACAGCAGCGGGCTAAGAGCCAGCCAGGGTCCGAACTGAAACCCATACCAATGCAGGGAGTCGATCAGGGTCGTGGGCTGATCGTTGACGATGCCGAAGGCGTGCCTCTGGGCAGACAGCAGCAACACCAATGCCGCCCAGGCGGGCAGCGCGTACGCCGTCCAGCGGCGCCAATCCGCTGCAGTGTCGTCTCGGTCCTTGCTCATGCCCTCAATCTCGCACCTGCCGCCGGCCGCCTCAAGCCAGTCTCGCGCTGCAGACCGCTAAAGCGCGATTTCGACCGCTGCTACTGTGCAGGAGCCGCTGCCGGCAAATCAGATGACGGGTAGTAAGCAGGGCCTGAATATGGACCCTCGCGACCAGGAGGCGCACAGCATGATCCATGTCATCGCAATCGGTGCCGCGCTCGCGGCCATTCCGGCCGACCTGCCCGATGAGCTGCATTACTGTACCGAGGTCGGACCGATCCACCTGAGCTTCAGCGGCGAAGATGCCTCTGGAAGCTACCAGATCGTTCTACCGCACAAGCGAATCTCCGGCGAACTGCGGCTGGTCTGGTCAGACGGTCATCTGCGCGGTCAGTGGGTGGATGCCGACGGCGAGGGCCCGATCCACATCTACCTGCACGAGGACTCCAGCCTGACAGCGCTGTACACGCGGGCGCAAACGCCCTTCGACTGGTCGCCGGTATGGCGTGGTCAGCGGGCGGAATCGCAGCAGCCATGTCCACGCTAGCCGCGCTGGCCCTCGCCGTGGCCGGCTTGGTCGCACCGTGCGAGGCGCCGGAGACGCTGATCGTCGGAGCGCAGGTATGGACCGATGCGCGCTGGCAGGAAGTCGATCTACACCTGCGCGATGGCCGCATCGATGCGATTGCAGCCGGCCTGCAGGTTGCGTCGGCACAGCGGCGCATCGATGCCAGCGGCCTGCGCATCATTCCCGGCTTGATCGATGCCCACGTCCACCTTTACGAACTCGGCGGGCCCTATCCGCCAGGCTGGGACCGACCGCCCTACGTCGAGTCTACCCGGCTCAACGGTCGCGCACTGCTACGCTCCGGGGTAACCAGCGCCAGAGTGCATCTATCCAACCTGCAGTCCGGGTCGGAGCTCAAGCTGGAGTCCATGAGCCCCTGCGCGCCGCTGCCCCGACTGCAGCTCGGCGGGCCGGGCGTGATTGGCGGCGGGACCACTACGCCGGGATTCCAGACCGTGGGCGTTGAGGACGCGGCACAGGCGCATGCCCTGACCGCGGCATACGCCGCGGCGGGAGTCGATTGGATCGCCCTGCATCAGCTGGATCTCTTCGAGCCAGCCCAGCTGCGGCTGCTGATCGAAAGCGCTAGGCGCCAGGGACTGCGAATCATGGCCGCCGGAGACAGCGTAGCCGCGCTACGGCTCGCGTTGCAGCATGGCGTCGACAGCGTCGAGTATCTGCCCACCGATGCGGTGATCCCAGAGGACCTGTTGGCGGCGTTGGTCGCGCCATCCGCGCCACCGGTGGTCGCTCCCATCGGCTACTACCGGCGCATCGCGTCCGCCCTCCAGGCACCTTCGGCTGGACGCGTACTGGGAACGCCCGCAGGTCTATCAGCGCCGGAAAGCCGTCACTTCGCCAGCCGTTTCGACACCTGGCTCCGGGCCCAGGGCCACTACCAGGACGCAGCGCAGCTCCTGCCCATGCGCGAGGCCAACTTCCGTAAGCTTCTGGATGCCGGGGCAGGGGTGCTGCTGGGAACCGACGTGGGCAGCGCCGGCCACTATCACGACCGCGCAATCTGGACTGAGATTGCGGCCTGGCGAGCGGCTGGAATGGCCGATGAGCAGGTCATTGATCGCGGCACCCGGCTCGCTGCCGCCGCGCTGGGCTACTCCGACTTGGGCCGCATCGAAGTAGGCGCCGTTGCCGACCTGTTGATCCTCGACAGGGCGATCGCAGGCGGACTGCGGCCGGAGGCGCTGCGCTACGTGCTTAAGGCGGGCGTCGTCCATCGCCACCCGGACCCTGCTTCGAAATAGCACTTCAGCCTATCGGATTCAGGCCACGATTGGCCTTGAAGCGGCGTTCACGACAAGGGAGGAAGGATAGGATCGTGGACATGCTGAGGATCTCGATCACATTCGCCTTGCTGCTGGCTGCCTGGGCGGTCGATGCCCGGGAAAGCACTCCCCGGATTGCCCACGACATCGACGGCAATAGCTACCCGCTGCTGCGCATCGGCGGCGCAGACTGGTTCGGCGCCAATCTGCGCACCACGCGCAGCGCAGACGGTTCGCCTCTGGTCAGCGCGCCGCCGGACGCCGATGCAAGCCACGTCCAGCGATTCGGGTTGCTGTACGACTGGGACTACGCCCGGAACGCCTGCCCAAGCGGTTTTCGACTGCCTACCGACGCGGATTGGTCCGCTTTGGAGAAGGTAGTCGAGGCGAGCGACGGATTCCGTTTTGCCAGCCCGCTGGCGTGGGGCCAGGAAGACCCAGCCAATGCCAACGTACGATGGGATTTTGCCCTGCTGCCGGCGGGCTACGCCAACAGCAGCGGCCTGGATCCACAGTTCGGCGCGACGGCGGTGCTCTGGTCTGCCAGTGCCGACGGGCCCGATTTCGCCTGGGCGCGCAGCTTTCGCGTCGGCAGTACGCGGCTCTCCCGCGCTTCGCAGCACACCCACTACGGATTCTCGGTGCGCTGCGTTTCCGACCCGGCGCCATGAAGCCCGCTTACGATTCCGGGTCGAACATGAACTCCCGCAGTTCCTGCGCACAGCGACAGGCGCCAGCAATCTTCGCAGCCCAGTCCTCAGCCTCCCGACGGCTGGCCAACTTGAGCACGCAGTATCCGCCGTTCAGTCGTGCTGTCTCGGCGTAAGTTCCTGGCAGAATCTGGCCATCACCAGCAACCATGACCGGCGACACCGCTTCGTTGATCCCGCCTCCGAACACGTAGGCACCGGCTGCCTTGGCTTGGTCAATCACCTCGCGGGAGGATTTGGCGGCTGCATCCAGCTGCTCCGCGTCCAGGTGTCTCATGGCCGAACTCGGAAACGAAATCAAATAGTGCTTCATCGCATCAGTCCAGAAACTCCCAGGTATCGGCGCCATCCAGGTGCCTCACTGCTACGGTGTCGAGGAAGGCCGGTTCGAAGTTGCGCAGATTCACGCCGTGGCGAGCGCCGGCAACTGCTTCAATCGGTTCCCAATGGGTGACGATTCCGCAGTTCTTGCAGCGTATGGTCTTGAGCGTCCGATCGCCCCAAAGATAGCTTTCGGTGTACTCGGGGTGGCCATCGATCGTGACCGCGCCGTAATCGAAATAGGCCCAGATCCCGCCCACACGGCGGCACAAAGTACAGTTGCAACTCGTCGCCGTAGTCGGCGCAAAGGGCAGCGTCAAGCGAACCGCGCCGCAATGGCAGGATCCAGCAAGGGGCGGGTGTATTTCAGTGTCCATTGAATCGCTCTACTTGCCGGTTGGCGTCATCGTATCGTCGGCGCTGGATCAAGTCCTATGTGCCCAGCGGGCATGACCATCGCCAGCGGCCTGGATGGCAAAACCGTCACTGCTGGACCTGTACATCAAGGGCACCCCAGATCGTCGACCAGCGCGCAGCCTTTTGATCTGCCGACAGCAGCCTGGGCTGAATCGGGACCGGCGCAGCAAAGCGGCTGAGGTCTCCGAAAAGATGGGCGTTGACGGCCCCCCGTGCGGTGCCGCCAACCTGCGCACCGACCGCCAACAGCTGACCACACCGGCTGCACTCGTAGAAGGTCGCCTGCCCACTTCCGTTCTTCGATTCCGCGACCAGCGCGGCCTCAACGACCAGTACGACCGACATCTGCGGATGGCTGATCAACGCTGAAGGATGCTGTTGGCAATAGGCGCAGTCGCAGATTCGCGGTTCCAACGCACCAAGTGCGACTGACCCCTCGGCCGTTACTGCGCAGCTCCCACACTGGCAGGTGCCGGTGAGATTCAGTTGCGCCGGACTCGACGGTAACTTGGATGCAGTCGGTTGCTGCGCCATAGCGGCAACGCTCCGTTTTGCTGCGTTGGTCTTCGCCCAGTCTACCCTCGGCAGCGGTTCGGCCGCGCTTGGTCTACTGCGAACCACCACTAGCCTGCAGTTTCCTGAGTTGCCATAGCGAGGGCGTCGGATGGCAGCGGTGGTGGGGACCGCGGACTTTCAGGTCGGCGAAGTCGTACTTGAACAGACGTCGAGTCGATTGTACGGAACAGGCCGCGCCGCCGCTGCCATCCGATGTCGGCAGTAGGTCACTTGTGAAACATCCAGGCTAGCGCCGTCCCCGCACCCAGCCAAAACTCAGTACGTAGCGACGCCCGGATTCAACGCGAGTGACGCTGTGCTCGCTCGCGTCAGGACGGAACAGATTAATGCGCGGGGAAGCGTATATGGGCGCTGTGCAGCGGAACTCGCCACCTGCCAGGGCCTTGCAGATCGCGATATTGAGCCGATAGTGGCGCCCCAACGCAACAGAGTCGGTGTGAGGATGAATTTCAGATCCGGTTGGAAAGCGCAGCAGATAAACATCGCAGGGGAGCGGCCAGGTCAGGCGCAGCAACAGCATCTTGTCGTAGCCGCTGGCCTGTCGACCGCGGCGCCAACGAAACAGCTCGGTGAGGAGTGGACCAATCATGCGGTCCCTCGGTCGCCAGTGACTACGGGCGCTGGCATTGTCATCAACCCTCTGGCGTGGATTGCTCAGCTTCGGATTGGTCACGAACATAGTCAACCAGATACTCCTGGGTGCCGGCCGTGGAGCTGAATTCCTTCGGGTAGTCCTGGCCTGACAGGTCATAGCAGATCAGTAGACGATCACCATCGATTCGGTAGATGGCGCGAAACCGGCTGCCCGCAGTCGGCCCCGCTCGGCTGATGATCTCCATACGCGGCGGGTTGGCGTCGGCTTGGACGCTCAATTCGCCCCGGTCCAGTTGCCCGGCCACGTTGACCAGATAGCTGCCGTCGTTTATCTGCAGCGACATGCCTGCCAAGACCGGCTCCGGCATCGGTTGCCCGCCCAATATGGCCGACTTTGGCACCCAGCGGCCGTTGAGATCGGAAAGTTCGGTCGCGGTCTGCGTGGCGTTCGCTGACGTGCCGAGGATTGCGGCGCTTAGCAGGCTCAAATAGATCGACACTTCACTACTCCTTTTGCTCAGACAGTCGGTGTGTGCGAGTTCCGTACGGGTAGTACGCAGAGGATTTCCCACCAGGCGAATCCATGCGGACGAGGATCGGATAGATAGACCTCACGGGCTGGGTGAGCGCTGAGCACGAAGCCGCTGTCAGGTAACCAGCGGCGCCGAAGTGCGTCCCAGGCTTCGACGAAGCTGCCCACGCCACCAGCACAGGACTTGGTCGCGGCCAGCATCGCCGGGTGCTCCTGCACCAAGATCTCAGCCGAACCCTCGATCGCATCGTCGACCGGATAGCCGAGTCGGAATCGCCATTCATGCGCTGCAGTGTCCAGGGGTGAGTCGCTGCTCATCCCAACAAAATGGCGGCCATCACGAATCTGCCCACGAGCAGCCAGCCAGGCCTCGAGCCGATCAAAGCCGACGCCCAAGTTGGCATTGATGTGGGGCTGTGGCACTTGCAGGCTGGCCATCCTTTCCGCTCCGATCTGTTGCATTGCAACGCCCAGCGCCGTGGTGGCTGGGGTCGCCGGGAACAGGTCAGACACTATCGCTTCGAGTGGGTCCGGTGCTTGGCTGAGCTTGACCCGATTCAGAGCTGTGCAGCGATCCCAGCGGCTGGGCGGGCAGCCGAAGCGGCGTTTGAATGCGCGCGACAGCTCGGAGAGATCATTGAAGCCAACGTCCAGAGCGATCGCGGTTAGACGCCGCTCCGGCTCGGCGCGCATCCGGGCGACCGCCAGGTCAAGGCGCACGCGTTGAACGAATGCGGCGAAGGGGGCGCCGTAGAGTCGGCGAAACAGCCGGTGGAAGTACTCGGCAGACAAATGATGTCGGTTTGCTACATCGGCAATGGAATGCCCCGCAGCCGGTCTGGATCGAACCTCCGTAACAACGGATTCGACGATGCGTTCGCCGCGCTGTCGCGAGCGCGGCCGGCTGCTCACTTGGGTCCCAGCTACAGCTTTCGGCACAGCCAGACACTGGGAATCTGCACGTCGAATCCGGCCTTCTCATAGGCTCGGTGCGCCGCGGCGTGTTTGGGGTCGCCTCCGGTCGTAACCGTTGCCACCCGCATGCCCGCGGCCTGGCGTATCCGCTCCAAATCGGCTCTGTCTTCTACGCCAACCGGGCGAATAAGGAGCTGTGGTTCGGTCGTTTGGTCCGCGTCGGTGTCCATTGATCGCCTCAACCTTGCGGTTTGTTGCAGGCGAGTCAATGCAACCTGCTTGGTCAAATCGCAGGTTAGTCTTCCACAGACCAAAGTTTGCTGCGACCGGCAAGCCTCCGTCCAGATCAAGCCCCGTGGATACGCATCTCAACCAGCCGTGACACCGACAGCCTACGCCCCTTCTCGGCGTTCTGTTCCTGGATGAACTCCGGAGTGACCCGATGGATGCGCATCTCCACCAGCTGACGCGCCGCAAGCTGGACATAGCCGAGATCGGCCAGCGAGCGGATGAAGCCAGGTGAGACGCGGTGGATGCGCATTTCCACCAGCTGTCGGGGCGAGAGTTGGGTATAGCCGAGGCTGCGCAAGGCCTGGATGTATTCCAGGTCGGCGCCGTGGATGGCCATCTCCACCAGCTGCCGCTGTTGCAGATCGGGATAGCCGGCGGCGACCAGTTCGCGCACCGACGCCGCGCTGACGCCGTGGATTTGCAGTTCCACCAGTTCGCCGGGCGGCAATCCGCGCAGCTGCGGCCCGATCTGCGCCAGCTCGCTGATGAATTGGGCGTCGACGCGGTGGATGCGGAACTCGACCAGCCGATCGGTGCCGTCCACGCGATAGCCGATGGCGCCCAGATCCTGCAGCCATTCCTCGCTGACGCCGTGAATGCCCATCTCCACCAGTTGGTCGACGTCGAAGCGCTCGTAGCCCTGACGCTGGAGTTCGTCGACAACTGCCATGCGCACGTCTTGCAACGTCAGCTGCAGCTGCTGGCGGACGCTGGGACGACCAACACCGCTGCTGGCCAGGCGCTCGGCGTAATCCGCGGCGGGGGCGAACTCGCAGTTGCCGCTGGCGCTGTTGGCGCTGGCGCTGCCCTGGCAGCTCAAGCTACCTGCCTCCCTGATGATGCTGAACTGCACATCGCTGGGACCGCGAGCGGCCAGCCGGGCGGCGGCCAGGCCGGTCAGCTCGCTCAGCCTGATCGGGCGCTCGGTATGGCTGTGGCTGCGGCCGGAGCGATACTTCAGGCTCAAGCGGTGGCTGTACTCGGAATCGGTATCCCGCGGCGACAGCGACCAGCTCAGCTGCAGCGGCACGCCTGACCCGCCGTCATCCGAGGCGACAGAAACGTTCGCCTGCACGCTCTGCGTTGCCTGGGTAGCGGCAGTTCCGGGTGCCAAAGCGGCCAGCGGCGCAGCCAGGGCCAGCAGGGTCAGCGCGCAGGCCACGCTCCATAGCGGGTGCGCCGGCGCGCGGCGCAGGTGCCCGTTCAAAGCGCGCTGTACGCGGCGCTTGAGTGAGCCGGGCGCCGAAGCCATGGCGTGCGCCAGCATGGTTGTGGGTATTTGGCGCTGGCGGGCGGCCTGGACCAGCAGCGAAGCGTAGTCGGCGCCGCCCACCGACAGGCGCAGCACCGCATCATCGGCGGCCTCTTCGCGCAGCTGGTGCGCCTGCCGGCTGAGCAGCCAGATCAGCGGGTTGAACCAATAGATCGCGAGCAGAGTGCGACTGGCGATCAGCGCCAGCCAGTCGTGTCGCGCCAGATGAGCCAGCTCGTGGGCGATCAGCGCCTGGCTGCGGCTGGCCCCCGGGTCCAGCTTGGCGCTGTGGCTATCGAGGACGATAGTCGGTCGGAGCATGCCGAAGCTCATCGGCGTGTCCACATCGGCGCTGCACAGCAGCGCCACCGGGCGCTGGATTCCCATCCGCTGCCGGACCTGATTCACGACCTGCTGCCACGCCGGATCGGCGATCGCTTTGGATCGGGTGCGCAGTCGCTGCAGCCTGATCAGCCCCACGGCGAGTGCCATCTGCATCAGAGCGCCGGGGACCAGAAGGAGCCAGGGTAGGGCCGCAGCGGCTTGCGTTCGGCGGGACGGCAGCGGCGCTGGCGTAGCGGTCGTCGATAGCGACCCTTGCGCCGCCGGTTCGGCGCGGCCGGCCACGTTCGCGATTGGGCTTTGGTAGCTCGCCTGGGTGCGCGGATGGGGCGTGACCAGAGCGCTCTGAACCGGCTCGGTGGCGGGCGCTGGCAGCACCGCCAAGGGCGGCGCGTAAAGCACCAGGACCGGCAGCAGGATCAGGACGGCAACTGCCGAGTGCAGCAACGCTGCGCGCTCGGCCGCAGAGCGGTAGGCCAGCATTCGCGGTAGCAGCAGCGCCAGCAAACAGATCGGCAGCGATTTGAGCGCGATTTCGAAGATCAGTTCGGGGTTCATGATCGTTCCTTGCGATGGGCGGCGATCAGCCGTTCCAGTTCATCCAGTTCCTGGCCGTCCAGCTGCTCGGTCATGCCCAACAGGGCGCTTGCGGCGCCGGCGGCCGAGCCGTTGAAGAAGACCTTGACCACGTGACTGAGCGCCGATTGCTTGGCGTTGGCTTCGGCCACGACGGGCGCATAGATCAGGCCGCGGTCGGCCGCCTGCCGCGACACGAAGCCCTTGGCCTCCAATCGGGTCAGCATGGCCCTAATCGCCGATGCGCTGATCTCGTCGGGAAGCTTGTCGCGAATCTCGGCGACGGTGCCCGGGCCGTCGGCATACAGCAGATCGACGATCTGCCTTTCGCGTGGCGGTAGTTTGTGCAGCATTGCGGCCTCAAGGCTACATTTGTAGCGTACAGACTAGATTTGTAGCGGCCACAATGGAAGGGCCAGATCTTGCTACTTCGCCGCCCGTGCCTGATCTTTGGCTTGGCGAGGACTGGGCTCAGCGGAGGAGGACGCATGCTTTGGATAGCCGGCTTGCTTGGCGTGCTGGGTCTGCTGCTGACCTGGGTGGTCATGCTGGGTCACGCGATGAGCGCCGCGCCCAAGCGTCCAGGCTGGATGACCCTGCTGGGGCTGAGCCTGTTCCCGGCTGTTTCGCTGTTGATCGGTGTGCCGGTCTGGCTGCACAGCTGGTCGGCGCAACTACCGATGGGGCTGTTGGTGCTGCAGGGACTGGCGCTGATTCCCGGCGCGCTGACCCTGTTGCTGTTGCTGCCGCACTGCTGGTGGTTGGTGCGGCGCCCGTCCAAGCCGGTAGAGGAGAAACGGGTATTCCGCGCCGGCCGCAGCGCGCCGCGACTCAGCCTGGCGCTGCATCGCTGCGCAGGCGAAAGCGCCGCAGCCAAGCATGAAGCTACCCCTGTGCTGACCAACGCCGATCTGGTCGAGAGCTGGGCTCGCGGACCCGGCGGCGGCGACTGCTATGCGGTCGGCCTGCGCTGGAACGCTGCCGCACGTCGGCGGCTGGCCGAACTGGACTGGGGCGGCCGCTGCGCGATCTACCTGCAGGACCAGCTGCTGGTCGAGCCGGTGATCTACGGTCCCATCGGCGAAGAGCTGGAATTCACCGGTTTGTTCACCCGCGAGCGGGCGATAGAGATCGCCAGAGGCGTGGTGGCCTCCGGCTAGCCCGAACAAGCGGCGTCAGCACTATGGCCCCGCCCGTAGCCGGCGCAGCCGACCGCGGGCCAGCCACGGCAGGGTCAACAGCATCAGCAACAAGCCACCCGGGCCCAGCAGCGGCACCGGGATGGCGACTTCGTCGTCGAGGATGGTGCCCAGGCCTTCGCCATCGCCGATGGTCGACAGCGGTACCGCGGCCAGTTCGACGGTGAAGGTCTCGGTCGGCTCGAAGCGATCGTCGGCGACCACCTGAATCGTCAGCGGCGCACTCAGCGCCATCGCCGGTAGCGTGACGGTGCCCATCTGGCCCAGGAAGTCATCGGGTTCAACCGCGCTGCCGGGGAAAGTCTGGATTGGAATCGCGGTCGCCACGGCGAAGGGCTTGGCGGTGCTGACGGTGAAGACGAAGGGGGTCAGGCCGCCGCCGTTGCCTTCCAGAGCGGTGACGTCGTTGATGCTCAGCACCGCGATGTCATCGTCGGTGATGGCGCCACTGGCGCTGGCCAACGGACCGCCGTTGCCTGAGGGCGCGTCATCGCCGGCAAAGTCCACGAACAGACTGAAGGCTTCGTTGCCCTCAACCAGCACATCGCCGAGCACGTCGATGCTGACCGTCTGGCTGATCTGGCCCGGGGCGAAGGTGATGATCTGCGGATCGGTCGCCGGAATACCGCTGTAGTCGGCCGGCGAGGTCGCCGTGCCATCCACGGTCCAGACCGCGAAATTGAGCTCAAAACTGGACGGGTTGGGCAGGTTGATGGTGAACACCATCGCCTGGCTGCCGCTGTCGCCCTCGATCAGGCTCTGGTCGCCCACCTGCGGCAGCGGCGGCTCATCGTCATCGATGATGGTGCCGGCCGCGCCGCCGTCAACGATCGTGGCGCCGACGGCGTTGGAAAGCTCCAGGCTCAGGCCCTCGTTGTGCTCGTCGATGGCATCGCGCACGACTGGCACGCTGATGGTCTGACTCAGTGGCCCGGTAGCGGTGAAGCTCAGCGTGCCGCTGGTGGCGGCGAAATCATCCGGACTGAGCGCGCTGCCGGCCACGGTGGCGTAGTCCACCGTCACCGTGCTTTGCGGCAGCGGCGCGCTGGACAGGGTCACCACGAAGTCCAGCGTGGTCGTTCCCGGACCGGTGCCCTCGGTCACGCTGGCGTCGGCAACGCTCAGCATGAAGCTGTCGTCGTTGACTATGGTGCCGATGGCGCTGGCCAGCGAGCCTTCTCCGGCGCCCGGTCCATCGCCCGGATTGACCTGCACGGTGAACTGCTCATCCGGCTCGGGCAGGTCGTCGGCGACCACTTGCACGGTGACGCTGGCGCTTTGACTGCCGGCCGGAAAGCTGATCGGCTGGCCACTGAGCGCACTGTAGTCGCCCGGCGCCACGGCGCTGATGTCGTTGGTGAAGACGCTGAAGTTCAGCACTCGATCGGCAGGATTGCTCAGGCTGAGTTGGAACACGAAGGCGGTGTTGCCGCCGCCGCTGCCCTCGGCCTGACTGAGATCGGCTATGTCCACTTCGGCGGTGTCGTCGTCGACGATCGTGCCGTCACCGCTGCCGTCGGCGATGGCGACGTTGACCGCATTGGACAGCATGACGCTGAACTGCTCATCGAATTCGTCTAGGTTGTCGCGGACGATGTCGACCGCAATCGGCTGCGACAGCGGCAGTCCGATGCCGAAAGTCAGCGTGCCGGAGGTCGCCAAGAAATCGTCCACCTCGGTTGCGGAACCGGCCAGCGTCGCGTAGTCGACCGTCACCGTCAGTCCCGGCGGCGGCTGGGCAGAAATGCTTACCGTGAATCCGGCCGTGGTGGTGCCGGCGCCGGTGCCCTCGGTCACCGTTGCATCGTCGATGGACAGGCTGAAATCGTCGTCAATGATGGTGGCGGTAGCGTCATCGATGAAGCTCGGTTTCCCTTCGATGGCTCCGTCAAAGCCGTACAACTCGAGCACGAACTGCTCATCTGCTTCCGGGTCACTGTCGGCGACCACGTTGATGCTGACCGTTTGCTGGGTCTGCAGCGGGTTGAAGCTGATCGGCACCAGGGTTCCGGTGCCGATGTAGTCCCCCGGTGACACTGCGGTCCCGTTGACGGTGGTGTAGAGGAAGGTGGCCGGGGTGCTGGAGGGGTTGCTCAAGGTGACGGTGAAATTGAAGGCGGTGAAGCCGCCACCGCTACCTTCGAGTAGGGCGATGTCCGCTACGCTGGGCACCGGGAAGCCGTCGTCGTTGAGGATCGTGCCGGCGCCGCTGTCGTCGGCGATGGTCGCGCCGAAGGGGAAGGACAGCATCACGGAGAAGGACTCGTCGGCCTCGAAGATGTCCTCGCGAGTAATCGGCACGCTGATGGTCCGGGTCTCGCCGGGCATGCCGGTGAAGGTCAGGGTTCCGCTCACCGCGGTGTAGTCGATACCAGCCAGCGCGCTGCCGTCCATGCTCGCGTAATCGACGGTGATCGTGCCGCCCTCGAAAGCCGGCGGCGTCATCGGGTTCTGCAGAGTGACCGTGAACACGGCCTCGGTGGTGCCCGCACCGGTACCCTCGACGATCGCCACGTCGTCAATGCTCAGTTCGGGCTCGGCGACATCGTCGTCGATGATGGTGCCGAAATTGGACGCCGAGAAAATGTCGCAATCGGCGGGTTCGCCGAAGATGTCGATGGTGACGATCTCGTCGCCCTCGATCAGATCATCGCCGATGACCGGCACGCTGAACTGCACGCTGGTGGTGCCGTCAGCAATGGTCAGACCTGGAAAGCTGCTGACCACATAGTCGACGTTTGGCGTGGCCTCGTTGGGCCCGCCGGCGTCGAAGGTATCGGCGCTGAACACGCAATCGCCGTTGGCGGGGGCGTCCAGCGTGGCGGTGAAGGTCAGCAAGGGCATATCGCCGCTATCGCCTTCGAGCACCGAAGGGCTGTCCAGGCTGAGCACCGGAACGCCACCCAGTGCCGAGCGCAGGTTGTCGATGGAGGTGGTGTTGTCCAGGCCGTTGGGGAGCCCGGGGCTCATCGCGGCCAGGGCCACCGAGCTGGTCCAGCCGGCGGCGCTGGCTGCCAGGGTGACATCGCCGGCCAGCACCGAGCCGGTGTTGTTGCTAGGGGCGGTGATGGTGACCTGGCAAACCGCGCCGAAGGTACCCGGCGTGCTGTCATAGTTCACACAAAAACCGTCCGGCGCGATGGTCGATCCGCTGGCGACGGTGTCCACCCAGACCACATCGGTACCGGCCAGATCGCCACCCCCGGTGACCGTGGTGATATTGCTGCCGGAGGTGCGCAGGGTCAGATTCCAGTCGCCGCCGGCCGGATCGTAGCTGCCGTCGACCGCAGGCCCGGTGTCGCCGGATAGCACGATGATGGTGCCGGCGGGAAAGTCGCTGGCGATCGCCGCCATGTTGGCGAAGCGGTAGGCCGACAGCTTGCTGGTCGTTGCCGACTGCGAATCCCCAACCAGATAGCCCTGCACTTCGGCGGCCGACAGATCGGCCAGCAGCACCACTTCGATCCATTCATCGGTGCTGCTCAGGTTGCCGCCGCGATAGAACTCGTTTACCACGATGTCTTGCGATGAGGCGCTGGCGCTGGCCAGCAGCAGGGCGAAAGCGGCGGGCAGGGACTTGAACATGGGGCACCTGGACAGGTGAAAGCCGCGCGAAGGCCAGCTGGGGACAGAAGTGTCGCACAGGGCAAGGCGGGCTCATAGCGAACAGGCGGTGCGAGCGGCGCATGGCGGCGCCAGATCGCACCACAGCCGCTCTCCGGCGGTCGCAGTAGAAGACTCATGAAATTTCCGGGCTAGCGATGCGGACGGCTAAACTCGTCCACAAAGCGGCGCAGCCAGCCGCTGGCGTCGCTGGGCCGCCACAGCAGCCAGCTTTGCTCTTCGCACACGAAGGGGCAGTCGCTGAGTTTGAGCATGCTCAACCCGCAGCGAGCGATGACCGGCTCGGGCAGGTAGGCCAGGGCGTTGCCGCGCTGGACGAGATCGACCAGCACCTGCAGGTCGTCGACCCAGTAGCGCACCCGGCGCGGCAGCTGGTCGTCGCGCCAGCCGTCACTGCCTTGGACTCTGCTCAGCCCGCAAAAGGGCGAGCGGCTGGGCGCGACGAAGTCGGCCTGCAGCGCGGCGCGGACGCTCAAGTTGCGCTTGGTGGCCAATGGGTGGCTCGCCGCGCAGGCCAGTTTCATGGTCAGGGTACCTGCATCGATGCGTTCGAAGCCCTCGGCCAGTTGCTTGTTCGGCCCCTGGCTCAGCGCAGCGTCGGTGACCAACGCCAGTTCCACTTCGCCGCGAGCCAGCTGCGCCAGCGCCTCGTCCTCGTACACCGGCGGCAGCGCCAGGCTGGCCTGCGCGCCGCAGGCGCCGAGCGCGGCGACCAGCGCGTCGGTGTGTAGCCAGGCCAACATGGCGGGTGCTGCAATGCGGCAATGGATGCGGTGCTGCACGCCGCGGAATTCCGCCCGGGTTTGCTCGGCCAGATCCATCAGGGCCTGCGCCCGCTGGCGCAGCCGTTCGCCTTCGGCGTTGAGCTTCAGTGCCCGTCCGCTGCGGTCGAACAGCGGCGTCTTCAGCGCCTCCTCCAGGCGCCGTACCGCCCTGGAAAGCGCCGAAGGGGTGAGATGCACCTCGGCGGCGGCGCGCTGCAGAGTGCCCTGGCGGGTGACGGCGAGAAACAGCGGCAGGTCGGCCAGATCCATTCGGGGCCTACGAAAATAGTTGCTTATCACGCAATCTTCATTGACTAACATTCGCTTTTCAAGCAAGTAACGTCAGGACAGACTCGGTCACCTGCTTCCGCGCCTGGTGACCCCATGCCCTCGCCCACGATCAACCGACAGTGGCTCTACACGCAGATTCCGGACGCCGTGGTGGGTCCGGAGCACTACAGCTACAGCGAGGTCGAGCTGCAGCGATCGCTGGCCGTCGGCGAGGTGCTGGTCGAGGCGGCGTACTGGAGCGTGGATCCCTACATGCGCATCAACCAGTCGCGGCGGCCGACCTGGAACGCCGAACCGCACCCGCTGGGCGTGGTGCAGTCTGCGGCCGTGGTCGGTCGGGTGCTGGACAGCCGCGATCCGGAACTGGCCAGCGGCGACTGGGTGGAAGGGCCGCTGGGCTGGCAAACCCACGCCAAGGCGCACGGCTCCACGCTGCGCCGGCTGGATCCGACGCTGGCCCCGCCGTCAACGGCGCTGGGCGTACTCGGTATGCCCGGGCGGACCGCCTGGTTCGGGCTGATGGAGGCGGGCCGGCCGCAGCCCGGCGAGGTGGTGGTGGTCTCGGCCGCCGGCGGCGCTGTGGGTTCGCTGGTAGTGCAGTTCGCCAAGCGCGCTGGCGCCACCGTCGTCGGCATCGCCGGCGGCGCAGAGAAGTGTCGCTGGGTGCGTGAATCATTGGGTGCCGATGTGGCGCTCGACTATCGGGCATATGGCGACGCCGCCGCGCTGGAATCGGCGCTGCGCGAGGCCGTTGGCGGCACCGACGTCTACTTCGACAATACCGGCGGGATGATCAGCGACGCGGTGATGCCAACGATCAGGCGGCGCGCGCGGATTGTGGTCTGCGGTGCAGTCAGCCAGTACGGTGGCGGTCTGGATGAGCCGGAATCGGGTCCGCGCTTTAGCCACCACCTGCTCTATCAACGGGCCACCATGCAGGGCATTTTGGCCCGCGACTATTTGCATCGGATGGACGAGATGCTGGCCCGGGTCGGGCCCTGGGTGCAGCGCGGCGAGATCGTCTTCGAGCAGACCATCAGCGCAGGCTTCGAAACTTTGCCCCGGGTACTGCAGGAGCTGTTCACCGGCAGCCATCGCGGCAAGCGGCTGGTGTCGGCATGAGCGCGCTGCGCCTGCTGATCATTAGCCTGCTCGGCTGGGCCCTGCTGTGGAACACGGCGACGAGCGCCGATGATCGCTCCACGCAGCGTCGCGGGACGGCGCCGGGCGAGCACGCCGAGGCCGAAGCAGGAACATCAGCCCCGACTGCGGTAGCCACCCACGGCATGCTGCTGTTCGGCGGTCGCGACGGCCTCTACGCCTCGCATCTGCCGATGTACCACCCGCCGCACGATACCCAGGTGGTGCTCAGGATTCGCTTCGCCGATGCCAGCATTGAGAGTGAATTGGGCAACGCCCTGGCTGCAGAGCCGGCCGTATGGACCCTGGTCCCGGAGCGCTTCGACCTGCTGCGGCTGGCGCCGGACGCCTCCCAGCCGATACGCGAGCTCCGCGTCGACGTGGTGGAAGGGCATTTCGAACGCGGTGGAACCCGCCGCCACGCCGGCGTCCTGCTGACGGTGGAGTCGGTGCCGCTGTTTCGCCGTTTGGACCCGACGCTGCGCGCGCCCGAGCGACTGGACTACCTGCGCATCGCCGCCAGCCCAGGCGCAGCCGAGCAGTTTCTGTTGCTGCGGATCGACGCCCGACCCGGCGCCGACCATCTGCTCGCCGTCGCACCGGGCGTCGCGCTGCCGCCCCGACTGACGCTGCCCGCCTCGGGCGACCTGGTCGCATCGGCGCGGGCAATCGAGACCGCTCTGGGTGGCGGGGCGGAGCTGCGCCAGATCTACCTGGAAACCGGTGATCTGCGATGAGCCTATCGCTCACTGTCGTCCAACATCACCCGGCCGAAGGTCCCGGGCGGATTGCCGACTGGGCCGCGCGGCGCGGGCGGCAGCTGGACATCGTCGACGCCACCGCAGGCCAACTGCCGCGGCCTGATCCGCGCACCCCCTGGGTGCTGCTGGGTGGGCCTGCGCAGGTGAATGAGCTGCCGGATTGGCTGGCCAAGGAGATCGACCTAGTCAGGCACGCACTGCAGGCCAACGTACGGCTGTTGGGCATCTGCCTGGGCGCGCAAATCATCGCCACGGCGATGGGCGCGAGCGTAGCGCGGCTGGCCGATCCGGAGGCTGGATGGTGCGAGGTGCGCTTTGCCAACGGCGATCGTCAGCACTTCCTGCAGTGGCACTCGCAGGGTATGGACCTGCCGCCAGGCGCGCAGCATCTGGCCGATAGCGAGGGCTGGCCGTGCCAGATGTTCCACCGCCATCGGCGAGTGATCGGAGTGCAGTTTCACCCGGAGTGGGACGCGGCGATGGTGCAGCGCCTGCACCAAGCCTTCGGAGCCGAGTGCCCGCTATCGACGGCGAATGATCCGCAGGATGCGACGCGTCATGCCCACGCCGCCGCTTGGCTGGATGCGCTGCTGGACGACTGGTTCGACGGCTGAGTGATCGCCAAGCCAGGGTCCGCGCCTCGCCTCAAGCCCGGTCGCGATCAAATTCGCCGACCCCTTTGCGCCAGTAGATCACCGCGAAAACCGTGGCCGCCAAAGGAACCGCGATCCCGAACTCATCGGCATACCAGTGCGTGCTGCTGCCCGCTTCGGTCAGCGGTGTATAGAACTTCTGCAGAAAGGCGTTGTGGCTCATGTGGAACACCACCGCTGGCCACAGGCTGGCTGTTTTGTAGCGGATAGAGGTGATCACGAAGGACATCGACACCAGGCAAAGGCTGAACATGACCAGCTGAAAGCTCAGCGGGCTTTCGGCGTTGCCGTAGTAGCCCAGGAACATCAGCGGCCAGTGCCAGATCGACCACAGCAGCCCGCTGATCAGCGCCACCGAGGTGAAACTCAGCTTCTCCGCCAGCGCCGGAACCAGCAGCCCGCGCCAACCGATCTCCTCACCGAGCACCGCCGGCAGCAGCAGCACCATGCTCACCGTCCCGGTGAGTACGAAGTGCAGCGCGATGATCGCCGTATCGGACCATCCATCGAGTAGATAACCGCTTCGTATCTCCTCGACGAAGCTGCTGTCGTACCAGCCGCCCAGGCCCAGCGCCCAGATCGCAATGTAAGCGGCCGCCACATAGCTCAGCGGTATCAGGTAGCTCAAAAACTGGTACTTCCAATCGCCCCACTGCCAGCCCAGGGCGCGCAAATCGCGACCGCATGCCAGACAGGCCAGCACCGCCGCCAAACCCACGGTCAGCATCAGCGGACTGGCGCTTTGGTATCGGAGCAGCAGCCACAGGCCGACTGGATACAAGCACGCCAACAGCAGGAGAAAAACGGCGCTGATGCGCCAAGGGTTGTGCAATGCGCTGTCCTGAAGTCGAGTTCGGTTCGCAACATAGCAAACCTGCGTGCACCCGCTCCTGACTTGAAACGGCGGACCCCCTTGCGAGCTGGCGTAGATGTCATGCGCCAAGGACAAGGCGTCCCGAAAGCTAGCGTCGTCCCGTAAACCAGGGTGTAGAGTTGAACCTCGAGTCGCCTACTCAGAGGGACGCCATGTGCAGGTGGGCCGAAAGCAGGGTTGGGGTGCTGTGCGCCGTTGTCTTGCTGTGCGCAGCGTCGGCGGTATTGGCCAACAATCCTGCAGGCCCTCATTCGACGCAAGCTGGCGACAGCGTGGGCGCCTATCTGGCTGCGGACGGGAGTTTGGACCTGCCAGATGGGTTCACCGGCAGTCTGGATCCCGAAGGCTTCCAGATGATCAGCGGCCCGAATGGGGCGCCACGCTTCGTCAAGCCCGAAGGTACGGAAGCGAAACTTTTTGGCGTGCCCGGCGGCTGCAACGGTGACGTCAACACGATCGCCATCGCGCCTTCCGGGCTGATTTATCTGGGCGGTGATTTCTCGGTCTGCGAGGACGTACTGGCCTCCCGGGTGGCGGCATACAACCCGCAAACGCGGCGCTTTCAGTCGCTCGGTTCAGGCGCAGAGAATGGTGTGAATGGCCCGGGAATACTTGAGGTATACGCGCTGGCATTCGTTGGCACCGATCTGTACGTAGGCGGTCGATTTACCGAGGCCGGCGGGCAGCCGGCGAGCCGCATTGCTCGTTGGAACGGCAGTGCCTGGTCTGCGCTGGGCTCGGGCGCAGAAAATGGCGTGAATAGTTCCGGCATCGTCGGCGTCTTCGCCCTGGCGGTCATTGGCTCTGATCTTTATGTCGGCGGCATCTTCACCGAGGCCGGAGGGCAGCGGGCCAATGGCATCGCCAGCTGGAATGGCAGCACTTGGGCAACCTTGGGTTCCGGCGCGGCGAATGGCGTCGGTGGCGAGTTTCCTCGGGTTTATGCTCTGACCGCCGCAGGCAGCGACCTCTATGCCGGCGGCACATTTACAGAGGCGGGTGCACAGCCGGCGAATGGTGTCGCGCGTTGGGATGGTAGCGATTGGCACTCACTCGGATCAGGCGCAGGCAATGGGGTGGACGACTCGGTGTATGCGTTGGCCATTGCCGAAAACGATCTTTACGTCGGCGGATTTTTTGAAGAGGCGGGTGGTCAGCCGGCGGCCCGCCTCGCGCGCTGGAACGGCAGCGTCTGGTCGGCGGTGGGCTCGGATGGATTCAGCGATAGGGGCGGCTCGGTTGATGCCCTGGCTGTGATTGGAAATGATCTGTTTGTAGGCGGCGGCTTCACACAAGCAGGCGGAGAGCCGGCGAACTATATTGCGCGTTGGGATGGCAGCACCTGGTCGACCCTTGGCGAAGGTGACGGCGAGGGCGTTAGCGGCTTGGACGACGTTGAAGTCTCAGCGCTGGCCGTTGTCGGCAGCGATCTCTATGTCGGCGGTCAGTTCACCCAAGCAGGCGGCCAGCCTGCGATCAACCTCGCGCGCTGGAACGGCAGTGCCTGGTCTGGGCTGGGCTCGGGCGCAGGCAATGGTGTGGACAGCGTGGTCGGTGCGCTCGCCGTCACCGGCAACGAGTTGTACGTTGGTGGTTTCTTCACTCGGGCTGGGGGGCTGCCGGCAAACCGCATTGCTCGCTGGAATGGTAGCGCCTGGTCACCATTGGGCTCCGGCGCGGCAAATGGCGTCGGAGGTCGTTCCAACACCGGCGTGAGCTTTAGTTCAAACGGTGTGGGGAACTGGGTAAATGCGTTGGCAATAGTGGCAAACGATCTTTACGTTGGCGGCTACTTTACCGAGGCGGGTGGGCAGCCGGCGGACTACATTGCCCGTTGGAACGGTAGCGCTTGGTCAGCGCTGGGCGCGGAACAGAGCAATGGCGTAAGCGGAGGAATTATTGTTGCAGTCAACGCCCTTGCAGTTATTGGTGGCGATCTCTATGTCGGTGGTCGCTTCACCGAAGCGGGTGGCCAGCCGGCTAACCGTATCGCCCGC
>JAUIFV010000265.1 GCA_030430155.1 Gammaproteobacteria bacterium | reverse complement strand
GCTGCCTGGAGGGTCTAGGGACTCCCTGAACAATGCACGCGAGCCGCGTTGCGAGTCCAAATCGTCTGCTGGTAGGCGCAGTCCCGAAAGGCATAGTCATTCTATGTCCAAGGGCTGCAACGCCGCAGCAGGCGATTTGGGCCGCAACCCTTCGGGACGACGCCTGAGAAGCCCGCCAGCTGCGTTGGACGTCTTGCCCAGAGCGCCGACTTTGACCTGCGACGCCCGCCTTACTGGCGAACTTCTCAGGTGCCGTCGCGGCCGCGTGCATTGTTCAGGGAGTCCCTAGGGCTGAGGGCTGAGGGCCTAGGGCTGAGGAAGGGCCAAAGCTCTTGGTAGGAGCCAGCCTGCTGGCGATCGGAAGGTAGGGACAATCAGGAGCATCGCTTGCAGGGCAAGCTCCTACACGCAACCGAGGACCATCTTGTCTCAGCCCTCAGCCCTCAGCCCTCAGCCCTATCCCCGCAAAAACCGCCGCGCCGCCGCGTTCTCGCTCTCGTCCACATACTCGTAGCCCAGCTCATCCAGATCGCGATGGAACTGCGGCAGATGCTCGTCGGCGACTTCAAAACCAGCCAACACGCGGCCGTAGGCGGCACCGTGGCTGCGGTAGTGGAACAGGCTGATGTTCCAGTGTCCGCCTAGATGCTGCAGGAAGCGCAGCAGGGCGCCGGGACGCTCGGGGAATACGAAGCGCAGCAGTCGTTCGGGCAGGCGGGTGGGCACGCGGCCGCCGACCAGGTGGCGGATGTGCAGCTTGGCCAGCTCGTTGTCGGTGTAGTCCTCGATGGCATAGCCGGCGGCCGAAAGCAGCTGGTGCAGCTCGGCGCGTTCGCGGCCGCCGCGGCGCAGACTGATGCCAACGAAGACCTGGGCGGCCTGCTCGCCGGCGAATCGATAGTTGAATTCGGTGACCGCGCGCGGGCCCAGATCGCGGCAGAACTGCAGGAAGGCGCCGGGCTGCTCGGGAATGGTGACGCCGAAGATCGCCTCGTGCTGCTCGCCGATGTCGGCGCGCTCGGCGACGTGGCGCAGGCGATCAAAGTTCATGTTGGCGCCGCTGGCGATGGCCACCAGCGGTGCGTCAGACTGGTTGCCCTCGTCCAGCCAGCGCTTCAACCCGGCCAGGGCCAGCGCGCCGGCCGGTTCCAGCACGGTGCGGGTGTCCTCGAAGACATCCTTGATTGCGGCACAGATCTCGTCGGTATTGACCGTGATCACCCCGTCTATGCGTCCGGCGAGCAGGCGGAAGGGCTCGCTGCCAATGCGCTTGACCGCCACGCCGTCGACAAACAATCCGACCTGGCCCAGCTCCACCGGCTTGCCGGCAGCCAGTGCCGCAGCCAGGCAAGCGGCGTCTTCGGGCTCCACCGCAAAGACCTTGACCTCCGGACGCAGCGCCTTGATCACCGTGGCCACGCCGGCGGCCAGACCGCCGCCGCCCACCGGCACGAATACCGCGCCCAAGGGGCCGGGATTCTGGCGCAGAATCTCCAGGCCCACCGTGCCCTGACCGGCGATTACCGCCGCGTCGTCGTAGGGGTGGACCAGATACAGCCCGCGCTGTTCGGCCAGCTGCCGCCCGGCCGCGGCCGCCTCGTCGTAGGAATCGCCGGCCAGCACCACCTCGGCGCCGAAATTCGCTACCGCATCGACCTTGATCTGCGGGGTGGTCTGCGGCATCACGATGGTCGCCTGGATACCCAAATGGCGCGCCGCCAGGGCCACGCCCTGGGCGTGATTGCCGGCCGACACCGCGATTACCCCGGCAGCAAGGGTTTCGGCAGGCAGCTGGGCCAGTTTGTTGGCGGCGCCGCGCAGCTTGAAGGAAAACACCGGCTGGGTGTCCTCGCGCTTGAGCCGGATCGGCGCCTCCAGGCGCTGACTCAATCGCGGCATCTCCGCCAGCGCCGTCTCTACCGCCAGATCGTAGACGCGCGCAGTCAGGATCGCATGCAGATAGCGGCGATCCAAGACATCCAGTTCAGCGGCGGCGGGGTGGGCATCGTCGGCCATGGCTCATGGTGCCATGAATTGTGCGATGCAGCACGCAGTAGGAGGGCCCAGGGCACAGGGCTCAGGGCCCAGGAGGTCAAGGGCAGTTGGCGCCGTGGCTGTTGCTGTTCTGGGCCCTTGGGGAGTTGAGGGCCCAGGGCCCAGGAGATCAAGAGCGGTTATCAGCTCGGTTGTTGCTTTTCTGGGCCCTGGGCCCTCCTCCCTGGGCCCTAGCTCTCCTTACTCCAACCCAGGCCACTCCGACGCATCCAGCGTCTCCCTGTAAGCATGCCAACTCGCATAAGCCAACCAAGGCATGATCAGCACCAGGCCGACGAAGGCGGTGGCGAAGCCGATGCCGGTGAGCACGGCGATGATCAGCGCCCACAGCGCCATCACCCGCTTGTTGCGCAATACCGCATGGATGGAGGAGACCACCGCGGTGATCATGTCGACTTCGCGATCGGCAATCATCGGCAGCGACAGCACCGCGGATGCGAAGGTGAGGGCGGCGAAGATCGAGCCGATGGCTGAGCCGATCAGCAAAAACTCGAACAGCGCCTGCCAATCGCCAGGCTGCAGCGGGACAAAGGCGCTGACCATCATTCCGGCCCGCGACCACACCAGCAGCACCACCAGCTGGGCCAGCGCGAACACCGCCGCCTGACCGACCACGCGCCGGGCCAGGGTGAAGGAGTTGGCCAGCGCGGGCGTGCGTCCGGCCTCCAACTCGCGGCTCACGCAGTACAGCCCCACTCCGATCAACGGCGCGACGAAGACGAAGCCCGACAGCAGTGTGGCCAGCAGGGCGAAGCGGCCCAGCGACCAAGCCAACACAGAGATCGCCACGCTGACCAGGGCGATCACCAGGCCGAAGACCAGAGTCAACCGTGGGGCGCGGCGCAGGTCTTCCCAGCCACGCCGCAGCCAGCCTACTGGTGCGCCCATTGGCAAGCGTGCGCAGGGCACTACGAAGGGACGCGGCGCCGGTTGCTGGTCGGCTACAGACACAGGCCGAGTACTCCGATGCTGGCCGAGCATGTGGCCCAGAACAGCAGCACCTTGGCCACAGAACGGTTCTCCTCGTTGCGCGAGCGGCGCCACAGTAGCCAAAGCGCGGGGAGCAGCAAAGCCACACCCAGAGACAGTGCAGCGACGGTCAAGGCTAGCAACATCGACAGCTCCGAGTTGACCTGCACGAGAGACCAGGTGTAGCCCAGGGCGAGCGGCCAGAGCATCCACGACCAGGTAACCAACGCATGACGCGGTCCAAAGCTATCCAAACCGGGCATTTGCAAGCTCACAGCCACGCTTGTCCCAACATTCTCTACCGCACCGCAGTCGATGCCAAGGCATGCGCGCGCGAACCCGGCTCCCTGGTGAGTTGTCGTAGTGAGGGCGTCGGAGCGCAGTAGGTCACTCGTGAACTATGCAGGCTAGACTCGGTGTGGTTTGGAGATTCAAGGAAGATCGCATGGGCCGATTGGACGGCAAGATCGCGCTGATCACCGGCGCAGCACGCGGCATAGGCGCGGCCATCGCCCACGTCTACTGCGCGGAAGGTGCTCGGGTTTGGCTAACCGACATCGATGTCGAACAGGGGCAGCGGATTGCCGAGGAGATCGGCGAGGCGGCTCGTTTTGCCAAGCTGGATGTGCGCAAGGAGGCCGACTGGATGGCGGTCATGGCGGAGCTGCGCGATGGCTTGGATGTGCTGGTCAACAACGCCGGGATCACCGGCTTTGAGCAAGGCCCGGTGGCGCACGACCCCGAACACGCCACTCTGGCCGACTGGCACGCCGTGCACGCGACCAATCTGGACGGGGTCTTTCTAGGCTGCAAGTACGCCATTGCGGCGATGCGCGGCCGAGGCTCCGGCTCGATCATCAATATTTCCTCACGCTCGGGCCTGGTCGGGATTCCAGCCGCTGCGGCCTACGCGTCGTCGAAGGCCGCGGTGCGCAACCACAGCAAATCGGTGGCGCTGTACTGCGCCGAGCAGGGACTGGCCATACGCTGCAACTCCATACACCCGGCGGCTGTGCTGACCCCAATGTGGGAACCGATGCTGGGCGATGGGCCCGATCGCGCGCAGCGCATCGCCGAGCTGGTCGCTGACACCCCACTACGCCGCTTTGGTCAGCCCGAGGAAGTGGCCGCCGTGGCGCTGCTGCTGGCCTCCGACGAGGCCACCTACATCACCGGTGCCGAGTTCAATATCGATGGCGGGCTGCTTGCAGGTTCGGCGGCGAGTCCGCAGACCGCCGATGAGTAGGATGTGGTGAGCGTAGCGAACCGCATCGATCGCGATCCAGATACCACCATTGATGCGGTTCGCTTCGCTCACCACATCCTTCTATGACCCCACCCGCTGTCAAGAGCTGCCGAGCTCTGTTGCTTTCGTCTTTGCTGTCTGCTGTTGCTCTGTCCTTTGGTTTTCTAACGCTCAACTTCTCGGGATCGGCA
>JAUIFV010000059.1 GCA_030430155.1 Gammaproteobacteria bacterium | reverse complement strand
TGGACATGATCATGTCCCACAGCCGCCGCGCCGGGATCTTGCCGTAGATCTTGCACGCCAGCTTGCCGTCGTCGCGGCTGACATAGCCATCGCGGGTCGGCCACTGTCGCCACACCACCTGACCAGGATCGTTGACGTCCAACTCGCCCACTTCGGAATCACGCAGCGGGAACACCAGCTCCCACTCCTGATCACCCTGCACCGCCTGGATGAAGTCGTCGGTGATCAACAGGCTCAGATTGAACTGACGCAGGCGGCCGTCCTCGCGCTTGGCGCGGATGAACTCCTTCACATCCGGATGAGCGACATCGAAGGTGCCCATCTGCGCACCACGACGACCGCCGGCGCTGGACACGGTGAAGCACATCTTGTCGTAGATATCCATGAACGACAGCGGCCCGGAGGTGTAGGCACCGGCGCCGGAGACATAGGCCCCGCGCGGGCGCAGGGTGGAGAACTCGTAGCCGATGCCGCAGCCGGCCTTCAGGGTCAGCCCGGCCTCGTGCACCTTCTCCAGGATGTCGTCCATGGAGTCGCCGATGCTGCCCGACACCGTGCAGTTGATGGTCGAGGTGGCCGGCTTGTGCGCCAGCGCGCCGGCATTGGAGGTGATCCGGCCAGCGGGGATGGCGCCGCGGCGCAGCGCCCACAAAAAGCGCTCATACCAATGCGCAGCCTTCTCCGGGCTGCTCTCGGCATCGGCCAGGGCGCGGGCGACGCGCTTGTAGGTGTCGTCGATGGTCTTGTCGACGGCGGCGCCGCTCTTGCTCTTCAAGCGGTACTTCTTGTCCCAGATGTCCCAAGAGGCGGGCTGAAGGTCCATTTCCATAGCGGTGTTGCGAACCGCCTCCAAGCGTACCGTGCTCATTGTTATTGTTCCCTCCCCAGGGTGCGTTTTGAGTATTACTTGCGGTTTTGAGGTCAAGTCTTTGATCGGCCTGGGCGCCAGCCGATTCCGCTCCCTGCTTACGGTATTCGCTTCTCAAGGAGCGATTTTCCGTCCAGGGGTGGTAGCGAAGCAAAACACTAGATGTAGTGTGTCGCGTCCGGGGAAGCACTATAGGTCGTGGTTTTTTTCGGTGCAAGGGAGGAAATCACAGTTGTTCGCGCTGGTTGGCTAAAGCTCCAATCAGTACATGCACTTGCGGCAGCAAAAAAATTTTCTGAACGAAAATCGATGCATCCGCGGCCTTCCTCTTGAGTTCAGCTGATCTCGGGCCCAATAGATAGCCGACATCCAAGCCGCAGGTCGCCCACATGCTTGCAAAGCACTCGTCACCGTTAGGATTGTTCGTCGCCCTTGCGCTGTTCGTGCTGGCCGCTACGCCGGCACGGGCCGCACTGCCCGGCGCCGTGGATGGCCAGCCGTTGCCGTCGTTGGCGCCGATGCTGGAGCGGGTCACCCCGGCCGTGGTCAACGTCAACACCAAGGCCAGGGTGCGGGTCCGCAACCCGTACTTCGACGATCCCTTTTTCCGGCGCTTTTTTGATCTGCCCAGCGTGCCGCAGGAGCGTATCGAGCAGTCGCTGGGTTCGGGCGTGATCGTCGATGCCGAGCGCGGGCTGGTGCTGACCAACAACCACGTGGTCGAGCACGCCGACGAAATCCAGGTCACCCTGTTTGACGGCCGCACCCTGGATGCCGAGCTGGTCGGTGCCGATCCCGACACCGATGTGGCGGTGATCCGGGTCCAGGCGGACGATTTGATCGCGCTGCCGTTGGCCGACTCCGACGCGCTCAAGGTGGGCGACTTCGTGGTCGCGGTGGGCAATCCCTTCGGCCTCGGCCAGACCGTCACCAGCGGCATCGTCAGCGCGCTGGGGCGCAGCGGTCTGAAAGGGCTGGGCTTTCAGAACTTCATCCAGACCGACGCCTCGATCAATCCGGGCAACTCCGGCGGCGCGCTGGTGGACTTAAGCGGTGGACTGGTGGGCATCAACAGCGCCATCTTCTCGCCCTCTGGTGGCAATGTCGGCATCGGCTTTGCGATCCCTTCCACGCTGGCGCGCAACGTGATGGAGCAGCTGCTGTCCTACGGCGAGGTGCGCCGCGGCAACCTGGGCGTACAGGCGCAGGACTTGAGCCCCGATCTGGCCCGAGCGTTGGGTCTGGCGCAGTCTCGTGGGGCGGTGGTGACCCAGGTCTTGTCCGGGTCGGCGGCAGACAAGGCGGGTATCGAGGCTGGCGATGTCATTACCCGCGTAGCCGGCAAACCGGTACGTTCGGCATCGGAACTGGAGAACATCGAGGGGTTGTTGCCACTGGAGGAGTCGTTGAGCGTGGAACTGCTGCGCGACGGCGAGCCGCTGCGGCGCAGCGTCAGCCTTAAGGCCACAGTGACCCAGCGCATCGACGCGACTACCCTGGATCCGCGCATGGGCGGCGCGACGCTGGCCGAGCTGCCGCTCAACTTGCGTCAGCGCGGGGTCAGCGGCGTGCAGATCCTGGACGTGGTCGAGGACAGCCGGGCCGCAGCCAACGGCCTGCAGGCCGGCGATCTGATCGTCGGCGTGAATCGTTTCGAGGTGGCCAATCTGGTCCAGCTGCAGTCGCTGGTCGAGCGCAGCAGCCAGAGCCGCTTGCTGCTCACGGTTTATCGAGGTCGTCGGGCTTATCTTGTGCCGATGCGATGACGGCTCAGGACCCAGGGAGTAGGGCCCAGGGCCCAGGATGCAGGGCTGTTCGGTAGCGAATGAGAGGAAGTTTTGATGGGTCAGATGATCGTTGCGCTTGGGCTCCTGTTCGGCGCCAGCGCCGCGCACGCGGTGGAGGTGAGTGATGCCTGGGCTCGGGCGACGCCGCCGGGGGCGAAGTTGACTGCGGCCTTCTTCACTCTGCAGGGCGCGGAGGATGACGACCTCTTGATCGCTGCAAGCACGCCTGCAGCGGGGCGCGTGGAGATACACGAAAGCCGCATGGACGGCGAGATCATGCGCATGCGTGAACTGAGCGACGGCTTGTCCATTGCTGCTGGCGAGGAGATCACGCTGGCGCCCGGCGGCATTCATCTGATGCTGCTCGATCTGCCGGCGCCGCTGGTCGAGGGCGAGCCTATTGCGCTGACTCTGCACTTCGAGCAGGCCGGAGCCATCACCGTGCACGCCGAGGTGCGCCCGCCGGGCGCGGCCGGCCATGACCATCATCACCACCATTGATCCAGCCTGCATGAGTCCTTGCCGATCGTCATGAAGATCGAAGCGATCACCCTGGATCTGGACGACACCCTGTGGCCGGTGGCGCCGGCCATTGAGGCTGCTGAGCAGGCCCTGCGGGATTGGATCGCGGAGCATTGTCCGGACGCGCATCGGCACTGGAGCAGCGCCGATCTGCAGGGATTGCGAGAGCAGGTCTGGGCCGAGCATCCGCATCTGTCACACGATTTTTCGCAGCTGCGGATGATCGCTATAGAGCGCATCCTGGCGCCCTTTGGGATGCCGGCCAGCGCAGCTGATGACGCATTCGCCGCCTTCTTCGCTGCGCGCAATCGGGTCCAGCTCTATCCGGAGGCTCATGCGGCGCTGCACCGATTGGCCGAGCGCCTGCCCATCGTTGCCCTGACCAATGGTAACGCCTGCCTGCGCACCATCGGTCTGGACCATTGCTTTCACGACGCGGTGCATGCGCGCGATGCGGGTGTCGCCAAGCCGGCGGCGCAGATCTTTCATCTGGCCTGCGGGCGTGCGCAAACGCCGCCGACTCGCGTGCTGCACGTCGGTGATCATCCGCTGCAGGACGTCATCGGTGCGCGTGAGGCCGGGCTGCAATCGGTGTGGCTGGATCGGGGCATGCACAGCTGGCCTGAGCACGCACCGCCGGCACGCCGATTTGCCGATCTTTCACAGCTCGCCGATGCGGTCCTGGCGGCGCTGGACTGATAAAGTTGGCAGCCAAGCTCCTCGCCTCGTCAACCTCAAGGACACCCGGATGACTCAGTTGGTCCCCGCCGACAGCGCTGCTATTGCCATCGATCTGGTTCAGCGCGATGCGCTGGCACGCTGGCGCGATGCGCAACCGCAGCGGGTGCAGAATTGGGCCGCCAGCCAGCGCTTCGAGGCCAGTGCCGGGCAGCTGCTGTGCGTTCCCGGTGAGGACGGCAAGCTGCTCAGCGCGGCCGTGGGTGTCGATGTGCGCAATCCGATCTGGTCCCTGGCGCTGCTTGCTGATGCGCTGCCGCCTGGCCGCTATGTGCTGCGTGGGGTGGACGATGCCGCAGAGCTGGAGCCACTGCTGATCGGGTTTTTGATCGGCGGCTATCGCTTCAGTCGCTATAGCGGCAAGGCGCCTGAAGGGGTAGAGCTGGCGGTGGCCGACGCCGCGCTGCGCGAGCGAGTCAGTGATGTCGTTGCAGCCTGGTCGCTGGCGCGTGACTTGGTCAACACGCCCACCGAGGACATGGGGCCAGTGCAGTTGGCTGAGATCGCTAGCGAGGTCGCCAAGCGCCACCACGCCACCTTCCGGGTGGTGATAGGCGACGAGCTGTTGGATCAGAACTTCCCTGCCATCCATGCTGTTGGTCGGGCCAGCCATCGCGCCCCGCGACTGATCGAGATCGATTGGGGCGATGCCGATGATCCGGCGATCACCCTGGTCGGCAAGGGCGTGTGCTTCGACACCGGCGGCCTGAACATGAAGGGCGGCGACGGCATGGCACTGATGAAGAAGGACATGGGCGGCGCCGCCGTAGCGCTGGGCCTTGCCCAGCTGGTGATGGCGCGCAAGCTGCCTGTGCGGCTGAAAGTGTTGATTCCGACCGTGGAGAATGCGCTGGGGCCGGATGCCTACCGTCCCGGTGAGGTGATCAACACCCGCAGCGGACTGCGCGTGGAGGTGGGCAATACCGACGCCGAGGGCCGCATCATTCTTGGCGATGCGCTGGCCTATGCGGGCGAGTTCAATCCCGAGCTGGTGATCGATTTCGCCACCCTGACCGGCGCGGCGCGTGTCGCCCTGGGACCGGACCTGCCGGCGCTGTTCAGCGACGATGACAAGCTCGCCGATGGGCTGCTGGCTGGCGGCCGCAACGTCAGCGATCCACTGTGGCGGATGCCGCTGTGGGACGATTATTTGCTCGATCTGGCCAGCCCCATCGCCGATCTGAACAACGCCGGCAGCTCGCGCATGGGCGGCGCGATCACCGCGGCGCTGTACCTGAAGCGCTTTGTCCCGGCCCAGCAGTCCTGGGCGCACATCGACACCTTTTGCTGGAACGCCAAGCCGCGGCCGGGTCGTCCCCAGGGCGGCGAGGCGCAGAGCCTGCGCGCGACTTTCAGCTATCTGGAATGGCGCTACTGCGAGCAGCCCGAGCAGCGGCGCTAGATTTTGCGGCGGCGCGCCCCGCACTCGCCGCCTGCCGATGGGGCCAAGCCGCGCGAGCGGCGCCTGGGCCTGGCTCGGCGACTGAGCAAGCTCGGTATCTGCTCCCGCACCGAAGCCGAGCGGCGAATCAAAGCAGGTCGAGTCGCGGTCGGCGGCCGCATCGTCGTCGACCCGGAGTTTCCTACTACCGATGCTGGTCCGACGATCACCCTGGACGGCCAGGCGCTGGTAGCGGCCAAGCGGGTCTATCTGATGCTCAACAAGCCGCGCGGGCTGACCACCAGCACCGCCGATGAGCAGGGCAGGGAGACGGTCTATCGCTGCCTGGACGATCCGTCTTTGCCGTGGCTGGCCCCGGTGGGTCGGCTGGATCGCGCCTCGGAGGGGCTGCTGCTGTTCAGCAATGATCCGGAGTGGGCGGCCGGGATCAGCGCCGGCGGCGGCGACGTCGTCAAGATCTATCGAGTGCGTATCGATCGAGTTGCCGATCAGCCACTGGTAGACGCGCTGCTGCAGGGGGTCAGCGATCGCGGTGAGCAGCTGCGCGCGGTCTCGGCACGGCTGCTCAGCGAGAGCCCCGGGCAGCAGCGCTGGATCGAGGTGGAGCTGGACGAGGGGCGCAATCGCCATATCCGACGACTGTTGGCGGCTCTGGGGGTAGGCGTTGATCGGCTGATACGGGTTGCCGTCGGGTCCCTCGATCTGGGACAGCTGGCCAGAGGCCAATGGCGCCTCTTGAGCGACGCCGAAGTTGCAGAATTGCGCGGAAACTGAACGCGCCGGGGCCGAGTGCTCGACCCCGGCGACGGTCTATCGATGGATCAATACTTGACGCTGCAGCCGTAGGGCTGGGTCACGGCCGTTCCCACCGGCTGACCGGCGGCCAGCTGGCTCAGCGCCACGTCCACATACTGGGTTGCTTCGGCGATATCGCCCTTGTCGGCGCTGGGGATGGAGTCGATAGCGCCGGCGTAGCGCAGCGTGCCTTCGCCGTCGATCACGTACATGAGGGGGGTGGTCTTGGCGGCGTAGCTGCGACCCACGTCACCGCTGGGATCGAGCAAATAGGCCGACTGCTTGGCGTCGTAATTGCTGATCACCTGCAGCGCGGCCGGACCATCAACATGACCCTGCTTGCCCGGAGCGCCGGAGTTGATGCTCAGCCAGACCACGTCCTCGCCAGTCCATTTGGCCTGCTGGTTCTGCATGTTCTCGGCGCCGTAGTGCTTCTTGACGAAGGGGCACTCATGGTTGGTCCATTCCAGCACCACCGTCTTGCCGGCGAAGTCGCTGAGCTGGTGGGTGTTGCCGTTGGCGTCGGTGAGGGTGAAGTCCGGCGCTTTGTCGCCGACACTGACCGCGGCCATCGCCATCGACGAGGACAGTGCCAGGGCCGCTGCAAGTATGCTTTGTCGCATGAGTTTCTCCCGTGGTGGGTGGTTGCGGAAATAATCGTCCGCCGCGCGTGAATTGAGCGCAAAGGCCAAAAGTCAGCCGCCGTTGATCGCCGAGATCACCAGATCCGGGGTCAGCACCTGGGGCAGGACTTCGGGCTCGGCGCCGGGGCGGTAGACCACATACAGCGGCACGCCGGTGCGGCCGAAGCTCTCCAGATATTCGGTAATGCGGGCGTCCTGGCGGGTCCAATCTCCCTTGAGGTAGGTCATGCCCGCTTGGTTCATCGCGCCGCGCACGGCGTCGGTAGATAGCGTGGCTTTCTCGTTGGCCAAGCAGGTGATGCACCAAGCCGCCGTCATGTTTACGAATACCGGCGTGCCAGCGGCCGTTAGTTCGTCCATCCGCTCTGGACTCCAGGCTTCATAGTGTGCGCTGTTGCCGGTTGCCGCCTGTGCCGGTTCGGCCGGTGCCCAATAGACCGCCAACGCCGAGGCTGCCAACGTGACGGTAGCTAGCACCCGCAGGCTCCACATACCGCGCCAGTGCGCATTCTTGGCCCTTTCCAGCGCCCACAGCGCCATTGCCACACCGACCAGGCACATGGCCAGGATGGCCATGGCGTTGATCCCGGTCTGTACGCCATAAACCCACAGCAGCCAGACCACGGTGGCGTAGAGCGGGAAAGCCAGGAACTGCTTGAAGGTTTCCATCCACGGCCCCGGCTTGGGCATGAACCGGGCCAGTTCGGGAATGAAGGAGATGGCCAGGAAGGGCAGAGCCAGGCCCAGCCCCAGAGCCGCAAAGACCAGCAGCGCAATGGCAGCCGGCTGAGTCATCGCAAAGCCCAGCGCGGTGCCCATCAGCGGCGCGGTACAGGGGCTGGCCACGACTGCGGCCAAGACGCCGGTCATGAAGGCGGCGCGATCGCTTTCGCCGGCAGCCAGATTCTGGCCCAGACCCATCAAGCGCTCACCGAAGCTGATCACCCCGGAAAGGCTCAGGCCCATGGCAAAGAACAGCAGAGCCAGCGCCGCGATCAGCCCGGGCGACTGCAGCTGGAAGCCCCAGCCCAAGGCCTGACCGGCACTGCGCAAGGCCAGCAGTATCGCGGCCAGGGCGACGAAGCTGAGCACCACGCCGGCCGAATAAAGCAAACCGTGGCGCTGCAGATGTGGATCCTGTTTCAGGGTCAGCGCCTTCAGTGACAGCACCGGGAACACGCAGGGCATCAGGTTCAGCACCAACCCGCCTCCCAGTGCGAACAGCAGCGCGGTCCAAAGCCCGATGTCGGCATCGGCGCCGTCTGCCGCAACGGCCTTGTTGGCTGCAATTCCGAGGCCGCCCTCGGCGCTGGGCACATCGGCTGCGGCGATCAACTTCTCGGGCTTGGCGATAACCCGCATCGCTGCCGGCGTCGCGCCTTCGCTGACCAGCACCAGCGGCAGCTGGTCCGGGGCCTCGGAATAGAAATCACTGATCGCATAGACGTAGCGCCAAGTGTCGCCGTCGACCTGATTGGCGCTGGGCAGCGCATTGGTCAGGACTTTGGGGATTTCCGCAAACAGCTGCACATCGGCGGCGGGGCGCCAGCTGCTGCCGCCGTCGACCTCGACCACCACCTGGCGATCCTGAATGTCGAACCGAGCGCCCCAGGCGACGTCCACCGGAGCGTGCGCACGCGCCTCGGCGAAGGACACTTCCCACTGTTCCAGCTTGGCGCCCTGTGCGCCGACATTCAGGGTCAGACCCAGTTCGGCGCGGCCGGGGATGCACTCGATTTCACAGATCAGCCAACTCGCCTTGAGGCTGATCGGGTACTCCCCGGCGGCAACGCTGGCATCCAGATCCAGCGGCAGCGGAATCAGCAGCGTGTTGTCGTAGCCGAAATTGTGAATGTCGGCGACCTCAAAGCGATGCGGATGCGGCCAGGCTGGCTCGCCGGCGCTGATCCCCTCGGGCAGGTCCCAGCGCAGCTTGGTCACCAGCCCGGAGTCGCCCGGATTGACCCAGTAGGTATGCCAGTTGGTGTCGTGCTGCAGATTCAGCCCCAGCCAGGCGCGTTCACCGGCCTGCCAGCTGTCGCGCTCGCTGACCAAAGTGACGCGCAGATGATCGGCGTCGGCGCTGGACGGTGGCAGAGCGGACGCGGCAATTGGGGTAGCCAGCGCGACGATCAACATCACGCTAGTCCAGTATCGATTACTCATTGGCATAGGTCGTTTGCGTCTATATGCGGATTAGACCCGCTCAGTGGTGAGAATCTGGCAAAAGATTCTAAGGACTCCCTGAATAATGCACGCGAGCCGCGTTGCGAGTCCAAATCGCCTGCTGGTAGGCGCAGTCCCGAAAGGCATAGTCATTCTATGCCCGAGGGCTGCAACGCCGCAGCAGGCGCTGGGCCGCAACCCTTCGGGACGACGCCTGAGAAGTCCGCCAGCTGCGTTGGACGTCTTGCCCAGAGCGCAGGCTATGACCTGCGACGCCCGCCTTACTGGCGAACCCCCTTCTCAGTAAGACATGGAGGTGCCGTCGCGGCCACGTGCATTATTCAGGGAGTCCTCAATGCTCGACCGCCAGGTGCCGTGCGAGTTCCCGGGTTACTATTGGTGCCAATGACCGCTGTCGACGCAAGCAAAGGCTAGTCCGGGCCGATGAGTCTGCGCTTTTCCACCAAACTGGTGTTGGCTCTGGCAGCGCTGGCGGCGGTGATTTCCTTGAGCGCGCTGGTGCTTTTTTACCAGTTCAGCGAGGCCATGCTGCTGCGGGCGATGAACGGCCGGCTGGTCGACGTCAGCCACGCCGGCACTTTCCTGTTCGAGGCCGATGATCGCGCCGCCATCAAGAGCCTGACTGCCGACGTGCTCGCGGTAGGCGCGTCTCGCACGGAGGAGCACCTGGCGCTTGCGCCGGGCGATATCTGGGAGACCGTCGACGCCGAGCACGCCGAAAGATTGCACAACGATCCGCGTTTTGTCCGTCTGGTTCAGCTGCTGCGGCGGATCAAGGCATCCAGCACGCGCAATATCCAGGGCCTGCGTGTGCTGCCCCAAGCCCCGCAGCCAGGCGATGAACCGCTGATCAACTTCGCCTATCTGATGGTGCCGGTGCCGGAAGCCCCCAAACATCGGGTGCTGATGTTTCTGGCCGATTCGGACTATGAGGACTTCGATGCCGATGGCGATGGGCAGATCAGCGATGACGAAGTCGGCAACCGCATCGGCACCGTGTACGCGCCGCCGGTGGATTTCCCGAATATGGCGCAGCCCTTTGCCGACGGCCGGATCCACACCTCGGACAACTGGTACAAGGATCGCTGGGGCACCTTCATTTCCGCCTCGGTGCCGATCAAGGATGTCGACGGTACGGTGATCGCCGCGCTGGGCGTGGATTATTTGGAAACCGGTGATGCCAACAAGCTGAGCCAGCTGCGCTTGGTTGCGGCTGCGTTGACGGTGGCGGCGGTGCTGGTTTCGGCCCTGCTGGCGCTGCTTCTGGCGGCGCCGTTGAATCGGCCGCTGCGTGCGCTCACGCTGGGTGCCAATCGGGTCAGCAGCGGTGACTTCAGCGCCCATGTCGAGGTCAGCAGCAGCGATGAGCTTGGTGATCTGGCCCGCACCTTCAACGCCATGGTCGACCGTATCGCCGATTACGCCGGCAATCTGGAGGCCCAGGTGGCCGAGCGCACCGCGCAGTTGGAAGGTGCCAACGCCGAGATCAGCGCCCTGAATGAGCGCCTGGCGCGAGAAAACAATCGCATGCGCGCCGAGCTCGATGTGGCCAAGGAACTGCAGGCGATGGCGCTGCCCCAGGCCGCCGAGTTGCGCGCCATCGCTGATTTGGATGTCGCTGCCTACATGAGTCCGGCCGATGAGGTCGGCGGCGACTATTACGATTTCCTGCCCGGCGCAGCCGGCTCGGTCAAGATCGGCATCGGCGACGTGTCCGGTCATGGTCTGCATAGCGGCGTGGTCATGCTGATGGTGCAGACCGCGGTGCGCACCTTGTGGCTGAGCGGTGAGCGCGACAAGCAGTCCTTCTTGGCCCTGGTCAATCGTTTGCTGTACGAAAACATCAAACGCCTGGGCGAGCATCGCAGCATGACCCTGTCGCTGCTGGACTACGCCGGCGACGGCGAGTTTTGCGTCACCGGTCAGCACGAGGATCTGCTGCTGATCCGCGCCAACGGTGAAGTGGAGCGTGTCGATACCATGGGCTTGGGCATGCCGCTGGCCTTGGACCCGGAGATTGGGGAGTTTCTGGCCAGCATCGAAGTTCGGCTGCAGCACCAGGATCTGCTGCTGCTGCACACCGACGGGATCACCGAGGCGGCCAACGCGGACAAGCAGCTGTACGGGCTGGAGCGCCTGACCGAGGTGGCGTTGGCGCATCGAAACGCCAGTGCGACCAAAGTGGTCGAGGCCATCATCGACGATCTGCGCCGCTTCATCGGAGCGCAGACCATCTACGACGACATCACTCTGATGGTGATCAAGCGGCATGCGCCCGGCTAGGAGCCCGCGCGGCCGAAGACCGCCATTCCAGTCCGCGAACCCGATCACAGTAGTCCTGGGAGTCCTTTGCCAGGCATTCGCAACCAATCTTCGTGGGTAATGCGGCCAGTTGCGGGCTACTATTGAGGCTGTAGATCCGATTCAAGGAACGTCGATGACCGATCAAGCCGCCGCGATGCCGATGGATCGTCAGCTCAAGCGGCGAGCCCGCGGCATGCCGCCGGTGCTGCTCGGTGTGATTGCCACGCTGGCCGTGCTGCTGGTGCTGATTCCGGCTGGCATGTTTCAGTCGCGCGTCTCCGAACGGGCCTTGAAGGATGAGATACGCGCCGGTTTGCTGCGCACCGCGCGCATTGCCGCCAGCAGTGTGGATGTGGAGATCCACAAACAGTTCAGCAAGGCCGAGGACGAGTTCACGCCCGCCTATCAGCAGGCTCTGGCGCCGCTGGTCGCGGCCAAGAAGGCCGATCCGCAGATTGCCTATTTGTACACGGCCATTCGCCAGGACGACGGCAAGATCTACTTCATCTACGACGTCACCCCAACGCCTGAAGACCCTTCGGTGGAAGACACCTCGGTGGCGGTGATGGAGGAATATGAGGACCCGCCGCCGGAGATCATTGAGGCCTTTGAGCAGCGCAAGGCCATCGTTTCGGAGGATTTCTACACCGACGAATGGTGCGTCGATGGCTGTATCGGCGGCTATTTGCCGCTATTCGATGGCAACGGCGAGTTTGTCGCCATACTCGGCCTGGATCTGACCAAGGGCGACTACGAGCGGCGCCTGGCCAGCATACGCAAGGCCATCACCTACGGCGGCATCATCGGCGTGCTGTTGGCGCTGCTGGTGGGGTTGGGGGTCTGGCTGGTGCGTCGCAGCGACCGCAATACCCACGAATTGGGTCGGCAGCTGACCACGGTCAACGCCCTGCTCAACATTTCCCGGGCGCTGGCGCAAAAGCTGGAAGTGGCCGAGCTGATGCCGACGGTAATTTCCGAAACCAGCGCCATCATGAGCGCCGAACGCTGCAGCTTCTTTCTCTACGACCAGGAGAACAAGCTGCTGGTGGGCCAGGTGATGCAGGGCATGGAGGCCAAGACCATCACCGTGCCCCACGATGCCGGCGTGGTTGGCCGGGTCGCCCGCTCTGGGCAGTTGAGCAACGTCATCGACGCCTATCAGGACCCGGACTTCGACCGCAGTTTCGACATTCTCAACGACTACAAGACCCGCAACATTCTCGCCGCCCCGGTGCTCGCCGAGGATGGTCAAGTGATCGGCGTGGTCCAGGTGATCAACAAAATCGGCGCGCGCGCCTTCGATGAGGATGACGAGATTCTACTGGAGGCGCTGACCGGGCAGATGCAGATGGCCTTCGAAAGGGCCCGGCTGACCGAGTCCTATGTGGAGAAGCGGCGGCTGGATTCGGCGCTGAAATTGGCGAGCAACATCCAAATGAGCATGCTGCCCAACGAGTTTCCCGAACCCGGCAGCGGACCCTTTGATCTGCACGCGATCCTGGTTCCGGCCAAAGCGGTGGGCGGCGATTTCTACGATTTCTTCCCGGTCGACGAGCATCGCTGGTGTCTGGTCATTGCCGACGTCTCCGGCAAGGGAATCCCGGCGGCGCTGTTCATGGCCAAGACCAAAGCCCTGATCAAGGCCTTCGCCAGCATCAACTGCGCTCCCGATGACGTGCTGGAGCGGGCCAACAACGAGCTGGCCTATGACAACTCGGCGGCGATGTTCGTGACCGTGTTCCTGGCCGTGATGGATACCCGCAACGGGGAGCTGGTGTACAGCAATGCCGGCCACAATCATCCCTACATCCTCAGCCCGGACGGCAGCCAGCGGCTGCTCACCGAGGCTGACGGCGTGCCCATCGGGGCGATGACCGATCTCGAATTTGAATGCGCCAAGACCGAACTCCAGCCCGCCGAGGTGTTCTACCTGTTCACCGACGGCGTCAACGAAGCGATGAGTCCGGACAACGAACAGCTGGGCGATGATCGGCTCACCGAACTGCTGGTGGCCCGAGTCAATGAATCGGTGCAGGCGCAGAACGAGGCCATCCTGCAGGCGGTACGCGACCACGCCAACGGCGCCGAACAGTCCGACGACATTACCGTGATGGCAGTGCGGCGCAGTTAAGAAAATTAATGCCCAGGGAGGGATCGATGAGCAGCAACCGACACCGCTATTTCATTCAGATCGACGATCTGGCGCTGGCCCGCGGCGAAGACCCGCAGCTGAGCTTCAGCGGGGCAACCATCGACGGCCTCACTCACAGCATAGGCTCGGCGCTACGCGAGGATGATCTGCACCAGCGCTGGCTGGCCAAACAGGAAGAACCCGACGATGTCGATCCGCAGCTGGGTCTGCTCGACCCCAGTGCCCAGGTCAGCGCCGAAGCGGCACGCAGCCGCATCGACCTGCTGATCGAATCCGAACTGCCGCATTTTGTGATCAAGCACCGACTGCGGCTGCTGATCGGGGAGCATTGGCGGTTGCACGATATTAGGTAGCAGGGGCGGAGAAAGGGCCCAGGGCCAAGGGCAGGAGGGCCCAGCTTGCTCCGATGTGGCTCTACTGGGCCCTGGGCTCTGAGCCCTGAAACCAAAAAGCCCCGCACCAGGCGGGATTTTTCGGTTTCCAACAAAGCTGAGGAAGTGGGCCCAGGGATGAGGGCCCAGGGCCCAGTTTCGGAATCGGCATCCTGCTGGTTCTCGGCTCTCGGGAGCGTGTTTGCACGCGATCGGTTCTTGGGTGCTGTGGGATGGTCTGATGCACACCGACACCTTCCGATCGCGAGCAAGCTCGCTCCTACACTAGCCCGGAAACCCATGAGTGTTCGTTGCGAGGGAGTCCGAGAGCCGCTGTGGTGGGGGCCGCGGATGCGGAGATCGATGAAGGCGTACTGAACTTACGTCGAATCGGTAGGAGGGAGCAGACCGGGCCACAGCGGTTCTCCGGCGGCCGCAGTAGAAGACTCATGAACTATTCGGGCTTGAACGGGTCATCGCGCACAGCCGATAACAAGGCGGCGCTCCAATGCTTCTAGTAGGAGCCAGCCCTGCTGGCGATCAGATGTTTGTCCCATCAGGAGCGGGGAGCACTGGCGGCTGCACAATATTAAGTAGCAGGAGTGGGGAGGGCCCAGGGCCCTGGGCAGGAGGGCCCAGCTTGCTCCGATGCGGCTCTACTGGGCCCTGAGCCCTGGGCCCTGGGCCCCAAAACCAAAAAACCCCGCACCAGGCGGGGTTTTTCGGTTTCCAGCAAAGCTGCGGCTTAGTGCCCGCCAGCAGCCCCAGCGATCAACGGGATGATCAACAGCGCAACGATGTTGATGATCTTGATCAGCGGATTGATGGCCGGACCGGCGGTGTCCTTGTAGGGGTCGCCGACGGTGTCGCCGGTGACCGAGGCCTTGTGCGCCTCCGAACCCTTGCCGCCGTGATGGCCGTCTTCGATGTATTTCTTGGCGTTGTCCCAGGCACCGCCACCGGTGGTCATCGAGATGGCCACAAACAGGCCGGTGATGATGGTGCCGATGAGCAGACCGCCTAGCGCCTTGACGCCTGCGCCGGGGCCGATCAGCCAGTTGAAGCCAAAGGCGACGACCACCGGCAGGAGCACCGGTAGCAGCGACGGGATGATCATTTCCTTGATCGCCGAGCGGGTCAGCATGTCAACGGCACGGGAGTAGTCCGGCTTGCCGGTGCCTTCCATGATGCCCTTGATTTCGCGGAACTGGCGGCGCACTTCGTTGACCACCGCGCCGGCGGCGCGACCCACCGCTTCCATCGCCATGGCGCCGAACAGATAGGGCACCATGCCGCCGATCAGCAGGCCGACCAGGACCACGTGATCGGACAGATCGAAGCTGATGTTGATGCCGTAGGCTTCCAGCTTGTGGGTGTAGTCGGCGAACAGCACCAGCGCGGCCAGACCGGCCGAGCCAATGGCGTAGCCCTTGGTCACCGCCTTGGTGGTGTTACCCACCGCGTCCAACGGGTCGGTGATGTTACGCACGTCCTCACCCAGCTCGGCCATCTCGGCGATGCCGCCAGCGTTGTCGGTGATCGGGCCGTAGGCGTCCAGGGCGACGATCATGCCGGTCATGCTGAGCATGGCGGTGGCGGCGACGGCGATACCGTACAGGCCGGCAAGTGCGTAGGCACCCAGGATTGACGCACAGACGGCGAGCACCGGCCATGCGGTGGACTTCATGGAGATGCCCAGACCGGCAATGATGTTGGTGCCGTGACCGGTGGTGGAGGCGGCAGCGACGTGCTTGACCGGGCTGTACTCGGTACCGGTGTAGTACTCGGTGATGATGACCATGGCGCCGGTGAGCACCAGACCGATGATTGCTGAGCCGAAGATGTTCAGCGCCGGGATCGCCGAGTCCGCCATCAGGCTGGTGGTGATCGGGTAGAACAGGATCGCGGCGATGATCGCCGAGACGGTCACGCCCTTGTACAGGGCCGGCATGATCTTGCCGTTGGAGCCGATCTTGACGAAGAAGGTGCCGATGATCGAGCCGATGATCGACGCGCCGCCCAGCACCAGCGGGTAGAGCACCGCATTGGGGCCTACGTCGGCGGCGAAGATCGAGCCCACCAGCATGGTGGCGATCACGGTGACCGCGTAGGTCTCGAACAGGTCGGCGGCCATGCCGGCGCAGTCGCCGACGTTGTCACCGACGTTGTCGGCGATCACTGCGGGGTTACGCGGATCGTCCTCAGGGATTCCGGCTTCCACCTTGCCAACCAGGTCGGCGCCGACGTCGGCGCCCTTGGTGAAAATGCCGCCGCCCAGACGGGCGAAGATGGAGATCAGCGAAGAGCCGAAGGCCAAGCCGATCAGCGCGTTGAGAATGGCGTTGGTTTCCATGCCCTGGGCGCTGAGCACGGCGTAGAAGCCGGCCACACCCAAAAGGCCCAGGCCGACCACCAGCATGCCGGTGATTGCGCCGCCTTGGAAGGCCACGTTCATCGCCGCGGCGATGCCCTTGCGAGCCGCCTCGGTGGTGCGCACGTTGGCGCGTACCGAAACGAACATGCCGATGTAGCCGGTCAGGCCGGAGAACACCGCACCGATCAGAAAGCCGATGGCGGTAGTCCACGACAGCGCAAATCCGATGATCGCAAAGAGCACCACGCCGACGATGGAAATCGTGGTGTATTGGCGATTCAGATAGGCCTTCGCGCCTTCCTGAATGGCGCCGGCGATGGCCTGCATGCGGTCGTTACCGGCAGGCTGTTTGAGGATCCACAGCGACGAGAAGACGCCGTAGGCTACTGCGAGTGCCGCGCATCCCAGCGCGATCAACAGTCCGTACTGCTGCAACATGAAAACCCCCGAGCGAGGAGAAACGAAAGGGACGCGCACCTCCTCCCCGGCGGCACGCGAGGGCGCGGAGTATACACAGCGCAGCGCCAGTCTCCCCAATCCACGGCGTTTTTGGGCCAACTTTTTGCCATTCTGGATGCGGTCGGCGCCGTCGGCACGCATTCTGCGCCCTACTGAGGCGGGCGAAGCGGTTAGACTTTCTGACTATCGACGCCGCACGCGGGATTGCTCATGCTTATGCGCTTGTTTATCGCACTGTTGTGCGTGGCTTTGGCCATCCTCGGTATCGCCTACCTGCTACCGCGCGAGGTGGACGCCCAGCGTTCGATCGTGATCGAGCGGCCGCCGGCCACTGTGTTTACGGTGTTGGCGAGCATGAATCGCTTCAATGACTGGTCGCCCTGGTATGGCCGCGACCCCAACGCCAGTTATACCGCCATCGGGCCCAGCTACGGGGTGGGTGCCGGCATCGCCTGGAAAGGCAATCAGGAGGTTGGCGAGGGCAGCCAGACCATCACCGACATCGAAGCCTATAGCCGGGTCAGCGTAGCGCTGGATTTTGGTGCCGAAGGTCCGGCCCAGGCCAGCTATGAGCTGCGACCGGTGGAAGCTGGCACCGAAGTCATATGGCGCTTTCACACCGATCTGGGCTACAACCCCATCGGCCGCTATTTCGGACTGTTGATCGAGCGCTTTCTCGGTCCCGACTACGAGTTGGGTCTGAGCCAGCTCAAGACGCTGGTGGAAGACCTGCCTGAGGGTGATCCGGCCGGCCTGCAGTTTGAACAGATCGAGGTGGCGGCGCAGCCGCTGATCTATATCAGCCAGAGCACCGAGCCGGACAGTGCCTCGGTATCGGCCGGATATGCCGACGCCTACACCCAGATCGTCCCCTTCATGGCCGCCAACGGGCTGACCCAAGCGGCACCGCCGATCGGCATCGAAGGCGGCAGTGCCGATGGCCGCTATCAGTTTGATGCGGCTATCCCGGTTGAGGGCAGCGTGGCTGAGTTGGTCGAGCAGATGCAGATGGGCGACAGCTATGCCGGCAGCGTGCTGCGTACGGTGCACATTGGTCCCTATCCCGAGCTTCAGCGCAGCGTTGACGGCCTGCGCGCCTACGCCGCCGCGCGCGGCATCGAGGCCAACGGCCGGCTTTGGTACAGCTTTGTCGACGACCCTACCACTGTGGCGCCAGAGCAGCTGCGCACGGAAATCTATTTACCAATCAAGGGCGCAGGTGGGTAGAGTTCAGGCGCTTTGTTAGGGCACCATCAGGGGCGGTGGGGGCGAGCAGCGGTAAGGGGGCGAGATGACTATAGAAACCAGTCTACTCAAAGCGCTTTATCCGCTGGACAGCATGCTGCCCGAGCACCTCGACGCGCTGGCTCGTGAAGGGGTCAGCGAAGAGCTGGGTCGCAATGACGTGCTGTTCAGTGAAGGCGAGACTGACGATCACGCCTACTATCTACTCGGCGGTGAGGTGCAGGGCAGCTACAGCGACGGTCGCAGCAAGAGCATCAGCGCCGATTCGCTGCAGGGCCGCTATCCGGTCGGCGATCTGCAGCCGCGCCGCTTTACCGCCACCATCAGCAGCCTCTCGGCCACCGTGCTGCGCTTCGATAGGCGCTATCTGGAGAAGGTGATCACCTTCGATCAGCTGGTCCGCTCCGGGCAGCTCAAGTCCGACCCCGACGATCCTGATTCCAGCCGCTGGGCCTTTCGACTGCTGCAGAGCAAGGCTCTGCGCAAGGTGCCTGCGGGTAGCCTGGAGCGGCTGTTTACCCGTTTCGAGGAGATCAGCGTCAGCGACGGCCAGGCGATCATCCGCGAGGGCGATGACGGTGATTACTACTACGTTATCAAGGAGGGCGCGGCCGCGGTCAGCCAGCTGCAGGACTCCGGCCCGGCGGTGGTGGCCTATCTGGTGCGCGGCGACAGCTTCGGCGAGGACGCGCTGCTCTCCAACAGCGTGCGCAATGCCAGCGTCGACATGATCAAGGACGGCAGTCTGATGCGGCTGGCCAAGAGCGATTTCGGCGAGCTGCTCAAGCAGCCGGTGGTGGAATGGATCACGCCGGGCAAGGCCTCGATCATGGTCCGTCAGGGCGCCGGCATCATCGACGTGCGCACGCGCGAGGAGTTCGATGAGCGGGCCATCAAGGGCGCCCTCAACCTACCCCTGTATCGCCTCCGCGAACACCTGTCGGAGCTGGACAAGAAGACCCGCTACGTCTGCTACTGCAACACCGGCGAACGCAGCGCCGCAGCGGCCTTCATCTTGAACAAGATGGGTTTTGAGGCGGTGGCGCTGGCCGGGGGGCTGTCTTCGATGGTCAAGCAGGTGGATAAGCCTAAGAGCTGAGGGCACAGGGAATAGGGCGCAGGGCCCAGACTTCGAGCAGCACACCCCGTGCTCTGGGGCATTCTTTGCTTCGAACAACGGCCGCGGGTCCAGGCCAGACGAGCGGCCAAGCTCGGTCGACCAGCTGGGCCCTCTTTCCTGGGCCCTGGGCCCTTTCTCTGCTCTTACGCTAAACCAGATGGGTTTTGAGGCGGTGGCGCTGGCCGGGGGGCTGTCTTCGATGGTCAAGCAGGTGGATAAGCCGAAGAGCTGAGGGCCCAGGGAATAGGGCCCAGGGCCCAGTTGTGCGGGTCGAAGTTCTGGGCCCTGGGCCCTCCCTTACTGGGCCCTTTCTTTGCCGTTGAAACTATACCTCCGCCAAATCCCCCTTAGTCTCCAGCCACTGCCGCCTATCGCTGGCGCGCTTCTTTGCCAACAGCATGTCCAGCATTCGCATCGTGGCCTGTTCCTCGCCGTCAATCTCGTCATCGATGACCAGCTGTACCAGGCGCCGGGTGTCGGGGTGGATGGTGGATTCGCGGAGCTGGGAGGGATTCATCTCGCCCAGGCCTTTGAAGCGGGTGACGCTAACCTGGCCGCGGATCTTGTCGCGTTCGATCTTGTCCAGCATGCCGTTGCGTTCGCTCTCGTCCAGGCAATAGAACACCTGTTTGCCGACGTCCACGCGGTACAGCGGCGGCATTGCCACGAAGACGTGGCCGGCCTGGACCAAGGCGCGGAAGTGACGCAGGAACAGCGCCGATAGCAGGGTCGCGATGTGCAGCCCGTCAGAGTCGGCGTCGGCGAGAATGATGATCTTGCCGTAGCGCAGCCCGGAAAGATCGTCCTTACCCGGGTCCAGGCCGATGGCCACCGCCAGGTCGTGGACTTCCTGCGAGCCCAACACCGCTCCGGAGTCCACCTCCCAGGTGTTGAGGATCTTGCCGCGCAGCGGCAGGATGGCCTGGAAATCCTTGTCCCTGGCCTGCTTGGCGGAGCCGCCGGCGGAGTCGCCTTCGACCAAGAACAGCTCGGTGCGGGACAGATCCTGACTCTGGCAATCCGACAGCTTGCCCGGTAGGGCCGGTCCGGTGGTGATCTTCTTGCGTACCACCTGGCGTTCGGTCTTCAGTCGCGTTTGCGCCCGGGCGATGGCCAATTGGGCAATCTGCTCACCCAGCTCGACGTGCTGATTCAGCCACAGGCTGAAGGCGTCGTGGGTAATGCCCTGAACGAAGGGTGCCGCGGTGCGCGAGGACAATCGTTCCTTGGTTTGCCCGGAAAACTGCGGATCCTGCTGTTTGAGCGAAAGCACGAAGCAGAGTCTGTCCCAGACGTCTTCCGGGGCCAGCTTGACCCCGCGCGGGAGCATGTTGCGGAACTCGCAGAATTCGCGAATGGACTCGGTCAAGCCGCTGCGCAGGCCGTTGGCGTGGGTGCCGTGGGCGATGGTGGGGATCAGATTGACGTAGCTCTCCTGCACCGGTTCGCCTTCGGGCAGCCAGGCCAAGGCCCATTCCACCGCCTCGTGCTCGCGCTCGATGCGGCCGACGAAAAGCTCCGGCGGCAGATAGCTTTGATCGGCGAGCATGCCGCGCAAATAGTCGGCCAAGCCGTCCTCGTAGTACCAGCGCTCGCGCTCGCCGCTGGCCACGTCCACCAGTTCCACCGCCAGCCCGCGGCAAAGTACCGCCTTGGCGCGCAGCAGATGGCGCAGGCGCGGCACCGAGACCTTGGCCGAGTCGAAGTATTTGGGGTCCGGCCAAAAGCGCAGCCGGGTGCCGGTGTTGCGCTTGCCGACGGTACCTACCTCGGTCAGCGGCAGGTCGGGGTCGCCGTCCTTGAAGCTGAGCTGGTACTCGATGCCGTCGCGCTTGATGCCCAGCTCGACCTTGGTCGACAGGGCATTGACCACCGACACGCCGACGCCGTGCAGGCCGCCTGAGAAGTTGTAGTTGCGGTTGGAGAATTTGCCGCCAGCGTGCAGCCGGCACATGATCAGCTCAACCCCGGGAACGCCGTGCTCCGGATGGATATCGACCGGCATGCCGCGGCCGTCGTCGACCACTTCCACCGAGCCGTCCGGGTGCAGGCTGACCTCGATCATCTTGGCGTGACCGGCCAGGGCTTCGTCGACAGCGTTGTCGATCACTTCCTGCGCCAGGTGATTGGGTCTGGCGGTGTCGGTATACATGCCGGGCCGGCGCTTGACCGGCTCCAGACCCTGCAGGACCTCAATATCGGCGGCGTTATAGCGTGAACTCATGGACTAAAAGGCGATCCTTCGCATCGTTGCAATCCGCCGATGGTGCGAATGCCGGGCTCGCAACGCAAGAGCCGGGTTGCTCAGGATGCGATGGAAAGACGCTTGGAGAGGCTGAGCATGACCGCGATGGCTTCGGCATTCGGCGCATCTTCGCTGTCGGCGGGCTGGCTGAGGTCCTGCTCCAACTCGCGGGTCCAGGCGTAAAGCGCATTGGATTGATCGGCATGTAGCAGGATGGTGGCCAGTCCAGACCCGGTGGCGAGCAGGCTGGCGGCAGCTGCGCGCAGCGTGCGGTCGGCGCCCGTGGCGGCCTGCTCGAGTAGCTCCAAACACTCATGTTCGGCCTGTTGCGATCGTATCGGATAGGCCTTCTCTCCAAACAGCCAATAGCGGCGGCGCCCATCGCTGTGCAGTATGCCGCGCTCGGCCAGCGCTTCGAGCATGTCCCGACGCAAATGCGGAAACTGGTGCACTACCAGCGCAATCGCCTGTTCCGGGCTGAACCCCTTCTCGGCCTTCTTGATGGCCTCACGCACCTGGTCTACCAGGATGTGGAAGCTGGGCAGATCGTGATCCAGATGCAGACCGTCTTCGAACCGCTTCAGCTCGCGACATACCGCCAGCTCCATCAGCAGTGATGTGGCGAGAAAGCGCGGCTGGTGCGCGACGGTGCGATTGGGCCGCACCGTACCGTGCATGGGGTCGAGCGCACAAAGCAGAAAGAGTTCGCCTAACAGCATGATCTGGGTCTGGCCTGGTCGTGCCTGGGGCAGCGGCCACTGTGCCGGGTGTATATGGCGGACGCAATCGGCATCGCGCCAGCAGCCGGGCCGCAGTTGTAAACAATCGGTTGTTCGGCGGCGATTGAAGCCGCACACTTGGCTGATGCAGAGCAGTCAGATTCCCGCGATCGTCGAAGAACTCAAGCGCGCGCTGAAGGCCAAGGGCCTGACCTATGCCGATCTGGCAGGCGAGTTGGGCTTGAGCGAGCCGGCGATCAAGCGCACTTTCGCCCAGCACAAGTTCAGTCTGGATCGTCTGGAGAAGATCGCGGCCTTGGCCGATTTGGAGCTGGGCGAGCTGTTCAACCGCAGCGCCCGCAAGCTGCCGGCCATCACCCAGCTTTCAGTGCAGCAGGAGCAGCAGCTGTTCGGCGACATCAAGCTGTTGTTGATGGCCAATCTGGTCCTCAATCGCTGGAGCTTCAGCGACATCGTCGAGAACTTCGAGTTTGATCAGCACGAGGCGGTGCGCGCGCTGGCCAAGCTCGATCGCATGCGCATGATCGAGCTGTTGCCGGGCAACGACTATCGCTTGCTGGTCTCGCGCCGCTTCAGCTGGCGTCGCGATGGCCCAGTGCAACGCTTCTTCAAGACCCACGTGCAGACCGCCTTTTTCGACAGCCGTTTCGATGCTGCGGGTGAAAAGCTGGCCTTCCTGTCCGGCATGCTCTCACGTGGCAATCTGGTCCGCTTCGGCGCCAGCATCGATAGGCTCGCTGCCGAGTTCGACGAGTTGGCGCAGGAAGATGTCGGTTTGCCGGTCAATGAGCGCTTCACGACCAGCCTGGTGGTGGCCATGCGGCCGTGGACCTTCCCGCCGTTCGCGCCGTATCGGCGGCGGCCGAAGGGTGCTGTGATTTGAAGCGGGGCTGAGGGCCGAGGGCTGAGGAAGAGCCAGCAAGCGTGCGTTTGGGGCGATGTACGGCGATTGAGCAGTAGCGTATCGGCAGTGGTAGAGCACAAGCTTGTTCAGCCCTCGGCCCTCAGCCCTCGTCTTCCATCGAATCGACCAGCAGCACATCCGCGTCCCGATTCGGCACCAGCGTGGAGATCGCATAGCTTGACGGGACGCCGGTTTCGGCGATGGCGAGGTCCGCCAGTCCTGGCGCTGGGGGCTGGGAGCTGCGGAAGCCGAAGCTGAACTGAGTCGCCCAGTCCAGGGTGTGGTCGATGTCACCGCGTATGCGCAGCACCTCACCATCACGCTCGATGACCCAGTCGTTGTCCGGATCATGATCGCCGTCGTGGAAGTCGGTGTCGAAGAGGGTGGCGGTCTGCGGCAACGGCATCTCGATGCTGAGCATGCCGCGGTTGGAGAGCACTCGCAGATTAGGCTCGGAGCCGCTGGTGATGGCCCGCGCAAAGTCGAAATTGGCCAGCGCGTACTCATAGCGGTAGTCACCTTCGGCCAGCGGCTCGACCTTAACCGCCATCTTCAAATGGCCTTCGGTGGTGGCCAGCATTCGATTGCGCTGCAGCTGCCCAACGCTGTCCGGGCTGACCCAGTTGTCGACCATCGGCCCCTGGGCGAAATCCTGACCGCTGGTGCTCAGGAACCAGGCGCTGGCATAGACCGGGAAGAAGCGTCGGGTGCCCATGGAATTGAAGATGTTCTTGTCGTCGCGGATCAGATACCAGGCTTCGATGTGGAAGCTGGACTGCGGATGCAGGTTGGGATCGATCGCCGATTCGCGCAGCTCGGTGCGGTACTCGAAGTCGCCGATGGTGGGGAAGTCGTTGAGACCGTTGCAATTGACGTCGTAGACCGAACCGCAGCGGCCCCAGATCACCGCGTTGGGCACGATTTCCGACCGCGGGCCCAGGTGAGTGGAATTGTCATTGTCCCCGGTGCCGTAGGTGTCTTGGCAGTTCGGCCAGAGGATATTGAAGTTGTTTTGTGGGTGCGTGTTGGGGCAGCCGCCGTTGCAGCCCGAATTGGCGGTCAGATAGGCGTGTTTGACTCCCGACCGGCCCACCTGACGCAGGCGCTTGCCGTTCTCCTCGATCCTGTAGATGTTCCAGACCAGGAAGGGGTGCTGGTCGTTGCCATAGGGCAGGAACACACCGCTGAATTTGCGGTACCAGGGGATCGCCGCGGTGTTGGCCGCGTTGGTGTTGCGAAGCTCGGCGCTGGGAGCGATGACCATCCGTGCGTCTGTGCCACCGGGTCCATCACAGGCGCGAGTGGGGGTTTCGCAGCGCAGCGCGCTGACGGTGAGATTGTTGAGGAAGGCGTCATTGAGAGTGACATCGGCCTGGTAGCGACCGGCGTCCGGGTTTTCGGGGTCGATATAGGTCTCCGGCCAGCGTATGGGCTGGCAGTAGGGCGGGTCGTCACCCATCGTCTGCGACAGCCGAAAGCGCGTTTGCAGCTCGACCTGGCCCAGAAAGTGTCCGGCGGCCAGAGGCTGCCCCAGTCGCTCGGCCAGCTCCGCGCTAACCCTCAAATCGATATTCCAGGCGCGAAACTCGTCGCTGTCGGCGATCAGGTGATAGTGCAAATGATCCAGCTCAAACCAGACTGCGCCGTTGCCGTCAACGATACGCAGGGCCAGATCGCTGGCGCCGGCCTGAATGCTGGCCCCGCGCAGCTGATGGCGTAGCGTGCCCTGATGCAGCGTGACCTCGCCGAGCAGCGGCAGTCGGCCGGCTGTGAAGGCCTGGATGCTGTCGTTGATGGCGCGGAACTCCAGCACGCTGGTATCGGCGATGGCCATGCCCGGGCGCGGGTCGGATGTGGTTTCCAGTCCGTCGCTGATGCTCAATTGATCGACGCCGATCTGGTCCAGCAACGTTTGGTCCACGCGCATGCGCAGCTGGCCGCCCCACACGGACCAGTCATGGCCGGCCGACGCCTGCTCAGGAGCAGCCAGCGTGCTCAGCGGCAGCAGCAGGGCAATGACCCCAATGTGGCGCAGCAGACGGCGCAAATCGACCCCCAAATCGATCAGGACAGCGAGATAACCGCGCACTTTATCGGTTTCGTTGCGTCAACAACAGTTTTAAAAATAGACAAAACTGTCGTGCTCTCTTCGTCGGGACATTCATCGCCGTCTTCGCTATCGCCATCACCAGAACCACCAGGTGTAGAAGATACAACCACCAGTGTACACAACAACAACCACGACCATCATCATCATCGCCATCACCATCATCATCACCACCATCATCATCATCGGCACCATCGGTTGTTAGCCATCAGCCCATCAACACCGTCGCCTTTTGATTTGATGAGGGATCGTTTCCAA